>JAUNXM010000071.1 GCA_030539815.1 Methanobacterium sp. | reverse complement strand
TATTCCATGAATTGATAATATTCCATGAAAACCAGTTTATTAATATTTTTCCTGGAACTGGATAGTATATTTGGTACCGTGTTCACGATCCAGCTCTAGACTACCATCAATTTGATTGGTGAGGCTGTAAACTAATTGTAGGCCTAGGGAATCTATTTTATCAAAATCTATTGCTGGAGGTAGTCCCACACCATTATCACTCACAATAAGGACGTATTGATGGTCTTTTGATCTTAGTTTTATGCTTATTTCACCTTTTTCGTCATTGGGGAATGCGTACTTCATTGCATTTGAAAGAAGTTCATTTAGAATCAGCCCCAAGGGAATTGAAGTATTAATATCCAGTAAAATCGTATCAAGATCCATTTTAAGGTTAATACGTTCCGGATCTACAACATATGTTCTGAATAAGTCAGAGGCCAAGGTTTTGATGTAATCACTGAAATCTATTCTTTTAAGATCTTGGGACTGGTATAATCTTTCATGTATCAATGCCATGGACTTTGCCCGGGTTTGACTTTCCCGGAATAATTCTAAATCTTCTTTATCTTTAATATAATTCGATTGCAGGTTGAGTAAGCTGGATATCACTGACAGATTATTTTTAACACGATGGTGGATCTCCTTTAGAAGCATTTCTTTTTCTTTTAATGATTTTTCTATTTTTTCTTCTGCTTTTTTGTTATATAATGCTTCTACTAAAGCTACGGCAAGGGTTTCCACATGTTGGAGATCATCATGATCATATCCATCTTCCTTATTGGCCAATCCAATAAGGCCAATGGTTTTTTCCCCCCGTTTAAGGGGAACTCCTAAAAATGAGTGGATGTCAGGATGACCTTTTGGAACACCTCTACTATCAGGATCAAATTCTGGATGGTTCACTATCTGGGATTTACCCTGTTTAATAACCCTTCCCCAGTAACTGGCAATTTTCATCCCACTGATAAGCTGTTTTGCTTCTTTTTGCGGGATTTGACATTCATTCCATCCCGGATCATTCACGGCAATGGTGTCCACGGTACCCCTCTTATTTATTTCCATAACAAAACCAAATTTACTCCCTGTGAGCTCTTGAGCAACTTTAAGTGAGATAAGAGCTACTTCATCATCTTTCTGCACCCTTAATGAGTCCTGCAAAACTCTGTTAATGGATGTGGTTAGAATTACTTGTTTTTTAATCTCTGCTTCTGCTTTCTTTTTCTCAGTTAAATCCCGGATGATTGAAGTAAAAAATATTTTTTCCCCTGATTTCCAGGAAGATAATGACATTTCAAATGGAAATTCTGTACCATCTCTTTTTAATCCAGTTGTCATCACAGTTTTACCTATTAATCTGTGTTCACCACTTTCCTGGAACCTTTTAAGTTCCTTGATATACGTAATTCTAAATCGTGGTGGCATGAGGATTGTTAATGGTTTTCCAGTTAGCTCATGATGGGAGTAACCAAATATGGTAGTTAAACTGTTGTTAAAGAATTTGATAACACCGTGGACATCAGTGGTAACAATAGCATCCACCGCCGATTCTGCAACTGCTCTGAAGCGTTCTTCACTTTTTTTAAGCGCGCTTTCAGCCTTTTTACTTTCAGTGATATCTTCCAGTGTTTCGACTGCCCCTATAAGATTACCTTCTGAATCTTTTACAGGTGCTGCGGTGAAGAATAGCCATTTTCCACCATCACCCATTGCGGGTAAGAAATCCACTGCTTCGTAAACTTCTTTCAAAAATTTGGACTCTTTGTACTTGTCCCCATACCATTGGTGGAGCTTCTCTTTGGATCCATCAACCAACATATCAGCCATGGAGGGCCGTTTTTTATCATAAAATGCCTTCCACTGGTTTTGAGTGCCTATAACATCCTGGGCAAGTATTCCACTAATTTCTTCCAGTGCTTTGTTCCAGTAGATTATCTGGTGGTTTTTATCAATAACGAATGTAGGGATGGGAGTACCCTCCAGAATGGAATTTAATCTACTTTGACTATCACTGAGATTTTTTTCTGCTCTTTTAAGTTCAGTAATGTCCCTTGCAGCAGCGAATACCCCTAAAACATCCCCATTCTCATCACGATACACCGAAGCATTATAAATAACCGGAGTAACCCCACCATCACGATGCTGAATCTCCAGCGGATAATCCCTTACAAAACCTTCCTCAAAAACCAACCTATAACCAGCCTCAGCCTTCTCAGGATCCGTGAAATAATCAGAAAAATCAGTACCAATAATATCCTCACGAGAAAACCCAGTTACACTTTCAGTCGCACTATTAACATCAGTAACCTTACCATCAGAACCAATAGTAACCAAAGGATCAATATTAACCTCAATCAAACTACGATTATATAGATAAGAATTCCTAAGATCATTCTCTATTTTCTTAAGTTCAGTAATGTCCCTTGCAGCAGCGAATACCCCTAAAACATCCCCATTCTCATCACGATACACCGAAGCATTATAAATAACCGGAGTAACCCCACCATCACGATGCTGAATCTCCAGCGGATAATCCCTTACAAAACCTTCCTCAAAAACCAACCTATAACCAGCCTCAGCCTTCTCAGGATCCGTGAAATAATCAGAAAAATCAGTACCAATAATATCCTCACGAGAAAACCCAGTTACACTTTCAGTCGCACTATTAACATCAGTAACCTTACCATCAGAACCAATAGTAACCAAAGGATCAATATTAACCTCAATCAAACTACGATTATAATTAAGAGCCTGTTTTAAAGCTTTTTCATTTTGTTTACGTTCTGTTACATCCCGGGCAACTGCTACAAAAAGCACTGGGCCAGTAGAATTTGCTTTTTTTGCCAGGGAAAGTTCGAAACGTTTTTCCCCGGTGGGAAGATGCAGTGAGTAAGTAACTCCCTTACAAAAACCCTTTTCATTAGCTTCATCAATTGCCTTTAAAACTTTTAAAGATGCATCCTTAGGTAATATTTCACTTACTCTTTTACCCATAAACTCCGGGGGAGGTGCATAAAGATTATCGGATTCTGGCGCATAGTAATCGTAGATTATTCCCTTGTCATCGACTTCAAACATAAGGTCCGGTATGGCTTTTAAGGTTGCTTCAAGTTTGTTATGCGCTTCTTTAAGATCATTTTCAGATATCTTTCGCTTGGTGATGTCCTGGGAGAAAACTGCAGCTTTTTTTACTTCCCCATATTCAAAAACTGGATATATGGAATGAAGGAAAAAATTACCATCCCTCTCATCTTCAAATTCCACTGGTTCTTTGGTCTTGAAAACCTTTTCAATATATTTCCATCGTGATTTGAATATCTCTGGTGAGAGGTAATTTTTAATAGGAGTTCCAACCATCTCCCCGGGTTTAACCCTAAAACGTTCTGCAGTGGCTTTATTAACCTCTAAAAAAATCCCAGAATTATCGACTAAAGCTATTGAACCCTTAGAAGATTCTAAGATAGCCCTTAAAACTCTTTCATTTTGTTTAATAATTTTTTCAGCTTTTTTTCGTTGCGAAATATCCTTAATCGTGGTGAATACCGTTTTTAATTTTTGGTTAGGACCCAATATAAGGGATGGGCTTACAATAACCGGAAATCTTTCCCCATTTTTCCTTTTAAAAACAAGTTCAATATCATTTTTTCTTCCCTTCAATGTCTTTAAAAAGTCATCTGGATTTTTATTATATTCTTCTCCTGGCCAATATGGATACGGGGGACCAGTTCCAATCAATTCTTCCCTGGAAAATCCTGTCATTTCACAGAGAGCATTGTTAACCTCTTGATGAACCCCGTTGGCATCAGCAACGGATAAACCATCCATCATGGAGCTCAATATATTTTCTCGGAATAGATTAGCATTATGATAAACTTCAAGACTTTTTATCCACTCATTAAGGGTGGATTCTGGAATATCAAAAGGGTGCTTTTCAGGAGGCATAAAATAAAAGTTTTCGTATATTTTGGTTCCAATAATTACAAATGGATGGGTTAATAAAATGTTAAGAAGAAGTTCTGATTCGAATAATCTCCGATCATACTGGCATATAGCCAGAACTTTATGGTTAAGGAAAAATTCATTTAATTTAGATTCATATTCAAGGAGACGTTCTGATACAGTTAATCCTTTAAGTGCCCATGACATCTCACCGGTAACCCTCAGTGCACTGTAACCTTCTTGCAGTGCTTTTTCAGTTTCCTGGGAAAGCATATTTATCATACTATCTGGATCGAAGACTCCCCTTACCAGATAGGACTGGTTAACTGTTTGAATTATTAACTGGCCACTATCCAAATAAGATTCAACTTCCAATCCATCATCCCGTAAATAATTAAGAACTGTATCTGAAGTGTGAGAATCGGCAATATAAAGTACTTTTTCATTTTTTTCCAGCCCATATCTCATATAAGATGTTAAGAGAGTTTTGTGTTCTTCATTATTTTTATATAAACAGCAAAGATGATCTCCGGCTTTCAAATCTTTAATTTCATATGTATGGTACCTTTCTCCCATTTGATCCGCATCCAAGTGGAATTTCGATTTCTTTTCATTAATATGTCTTCCAGATAATATCTAATATTCTATTAAACCTAGAAAAAAAATGAAATATATTTAATATGTGGAATATCATAGAATAATCGATTTAAAGATTCTAAATTTTAAAATAATACCCACTAAACATTCTAAACTATTATTTACATGATAAGATCATTATTATTTGGGAGGTTATTGGCATAAAATATATGGCCTATTAGCTACATACTATATCTTTCTAAAGGTATCATTCATGGACATATCCTATAAAACCCATATTTAATTAATTTTCAAAGGGGAGATAATAGTTATGGAAGTTGAAAAAAACATCAAAAGGCTGATTGAAACTTTAAAAGATGATGATGAACTGGTACAAGTACAAACCATAGAAATGCTGGAAGAAATTGGTAAACCCGCAGTGGAACAGCTAATTGATGCCCTGGATAATGAAGACAAGAATGTCCGTATGGGTGCAGCTAAGGTACTGGGCTTGATTGGCGACGTACGAGCCATCGCCCCCCTAATTGAAACCATGAAAGACGATAATAAATGGGTGCGTAGGGCTGCCTCAGGTGCACTGAGTAATATGGGTGAATCTGCGGTGGAACCACTGATCAAAACTTTAGAAGATGAGGATTGGAGAGTTAGAGGAGGGGCTTCATGGGCTTTGAGCAATATAAAATCCCCTGAAGCGTTAGATCCACTAATTGAAGTTATGAGTGATGATAGTGGATTTGTAAGGGCCGGGGCCGTAATGGCACTGGGAAATATTGGCGGGGAAAAAGCAGAAAAAGCGCTTCAGGAAGCACTTGATGATAAAAGCGGTTACGTGCGCCGGGTTGCTCAAGGTTTCCTAAATAAAGACTAATTTTTTTAACATTTTCATTTTAAATTATTTAGAGGATTAGAATTACCTAAAATAAAGCTTGTTACAAGGGATAGGGTGTGAAATGAAGGTTAGTGTAATTGGTGCATCAGGAAGAGTTGGTAAAGCCGCTGCTTTTAGTCTGGCGGAAGAAAGTGTGGTTAGTGAAGTGGTACTGCTATCCCGTGAAAAAAGTCTTGGCCAAGTCCAGGGAGAGGCCCTGGATATGAATGATGCCATGGCTGCCAAGGATATTAGAGTTTCCATAACCCCCACCTCCAATTTTGAGGATATGGCAGACTCCAAAATAGTGGTAATAACCGCCGGCGTCCCACGAACACCCGAAATGACCCGCATGGATGTTGCAGTTCCTAATGCAAAGATCGTTGCTGAATATGCACGCTTAGTTGCCAAATACGCCCCGGAATCAATAATTCTGGTCATAACCAATCCAGTGGATATCATGACTTACGTGGCTTACAAAGCTTCTGGATTTCCTCGTAGTAGGGTAATTGGTTTGGGAAACCACTTGGATTCCCTGCGGTTGAAGAACCTCATTGCCAAACATTTCAACATCCATGTTAGTGAGATCCACACCAGGATCATTGGAGAACATGGTGATAACATGGTGCTACTTTTAAGTTCCACTTCCATAGGTGGAATACTAGTTAAAGATTTCCCCCAGTACCAGTCCTTTGACGTGGAATCAATTGTGGATAAGGTAAAAAATGCCGGTAGTTACGTTATTAACAAGAAAGGTGCCACTGAATATGGACCAGCCTTCGCTATATCCAACACAGTTAAAACCATTATTAATGATGAAAAGAGAATACTAACCCTCACCACTTATCTAGATGGCGAAATCTACGGGGTTGGAGACGTATGCCTTGGAGTACCGGTTAAATTAGGTATAAATGGTGTTGAACGAATTATCGGTGTTAAGATGAGCGATAAAGAATTGGAAGACTTTACAAAAGCTGCCAAGACTGTTAAAAAAGCAAAAGACAAAATTATGGCCACTCTAAAATGAATATCTTTCAAACATTATCTTTCTCTTTTTTATCACTTTTTAATTAAAATAAAAAAAACTAATTTTAAAATTGTATAATCTCTTTTTAAAGCTAAAAAAAATAAATAGTGAGGGTTTGATTTTACTGAATTCTGGATTCAATCAAACCCTAATTTAGATATGATTTAAGTGGATTTATTCGTATCAGTTTGTGAGTTAGTTTGTGTATTTTGTGCAGGTGTTTGAGTATTGGTGGTAACCACATTATTTTTAACCGGAGTTTTCACGGTGTTGGTTTTGTAGGTAGTTGTGGGAGTAGTATCATAACTACCACTATCATTACTTTTGTTAGTTATGTTGAGGGTGAAGTTCCCGGCGGAATTCATAATACCCGTGAAGTAACCCCCAATAAATGCAAATACTACTATTACCGCCACTATAGCGATAGGTGCTTTTTTCATGTATTTTCACTCCATAATTCTCATATAAAATTCAGATATTTGGGATATTTCTTATAAATTTTTGATCCTGAAAAAGGACAATTGATACAATATATCTTATTGCCCCCTCTAATAAGCTTATCCTTAAATCGTTAAGATATTTTGATCACTTCTTAAATTTTATTGAAAAAAATATTTGGATTATGTTTAGTGTGTCCAACAATATAGTTTGATAATTTTACCGATATTAGACAAAGGCAAGATATTATACTTGATATTAAATATTAGGGCCACGGCTGAATTAATTTTAAAAAAAATAAAATGGGGAAAGGATTGGGATTTAGACTGTCTCCTCTGACAAATAATTGTAGACAAATGCCGCTAGAACTGCACCTACAATTGGACCTATAATATAGATAGGAAAGTAAGCCCAGAGGTTGGTGCCCCCCAATACCAGATCTCCAAGGTAGGGACCGAATGTTCTGGCAGGGTTTAGTGAGGCTCCAGTTATATTACCTAGGGTGGTTATTACCCCAGCAACTGTTAACCCAATGATAAGACCAGCAAATCCGGGTGGAGCTTCCCTGTCCACTGCCACCCCCATTATGGCCAGCATGAGTAGGAATGTTCCAATGGTTTCTGCTAGAATAGCCTGAAAGTAACCTATACCTTCGAATGGTGCAGTGGCGCCTAAGCCTCCAGTGGTTACTGCACCCATACCAATTATATAGGCTAAGGTGAAACTGGCCAGGACTGCTCCAACAATTTGGGCAACCACGTAGGGTGCCACATCACGTGATGGGAATTTTTTTACTGACCACAAAGCTATGGTCACTGCAGGATTAATATGGCAACCGGATATCTTCCCGAAACCATATATACATGCAGCTATAGCAAGTCCGAATGCTAAACCTATTGCTAACCAATCACCAAGACCTCCCAGCGCACCTATTCCTATATTAAATGAATTAGGCGGTGTTTGACCTTTACTTATCATCAGGGTGATGATTGCAGCACCTGTACCAAAAAAGACAAGAATGTACGTCCCAATAAGCTCGGCTACTGATCTTTTCATTAAAGAAACCATTTACTGTCCCCCTTTGGGTGCTCCTTTTTTAAGGGCCATGGCACAGTACTTGCACAGTATTCGAGGCAGTGTTTCCTCTATTTTCTCTGCAGGGAATGGATATCCCCCGGTCCATAATTCAGTTTCATGTCTGATGGCATGGTCCATGCACAATCCCATCCCACAAACAATACATATGGCAACTGCTTCTGTTGATTTGCCTTCTTCTGCACAGATATAACACTTCATATTTCAACCCCCTTATAAAAAAAATGTGAAAGCTAGTTTAAATAAACTAACCATCCCATACCGTTATACTGCTTCTCTCCACTGACAGTGGTTGTGTCTGAAATCAACCAGTGAGGCTGATGCACAGTTTTTACAGGTTCTAGCCGGGGAAGCGGGACTTTCCTTGTGCAGAGCTATGATGTTGGTCATTAATGTGGCGGTTACTGGTTCACTGGTGAGCAAGCAGGGGTAATCTGCCAGTCTCATTAGGGAGGAGAAACGGACGGTTATAGCACATGCAGGGTAAGTGTAGCGCTGCGGGTTCATTATAACATCATTCTGATGTATTGGTTCCAAGTCCACTTCGAACCCTGCGACTTTAGGTTTAAGTGTTCCGGAAGAACCATTTAGTAATTTACGGGCCTGATCAATGTGCCCCCAACCACGGTAGATCATGTCCATGAAGTCGCTGTTGTGTAGTTCAGCTGCTGCTCCCCGGGTGGGGTAAAGTTGAACGTAGTTGTGAAACCTTCGGGTTAAAAGTTCAACCACTGTTGGTGCATTGAATCCGTCCAGTTCCAGAATGTACTCCACTGCACAGGCTGATGATCCAGTGGCCAGGGAAAGCACTTCATATTCACTTTTAAAGTTGGGAAGAGCTTTATTCAAAGTTGAATCCATGACTTCAGTGGTGGCTTCAATTATGGCCATTGTGACATCATCTTTACACATGTTGAAGGTTGATTGAGCTATATGGTGAGATATGTCACCCACACAATAAGCAGGGACAGTGAGGATGTTACCGTAATGCACATCATCATCCATGGCTGCTTTTATGGTTTTTTCCATTTTACCCCGGTACTCGGACATGTATTTTCGGACATCAAATGATGTGTGACCTGCACCATCCATTAATTCAGCCTGGGCTTCCACTGGGTTCTGATAAATGTTTTTTATCTCAGCTATTTCCTTCTCCACAGCCTGAGCTACGGTGGTTCCTTCTTCAAGTTCATTGGCAAAAACTTCACCAATACCATAAGAAGTATTCATCCCCCAGGATTTGGCTGCTAATATGGCCTGTTTATGATTTTCAGGAATGTCAACAGTTTTAACAATTCGATTTATGGTATTGCTGGTACTACCTGGCATCAGGGCAAAATCAACCACACAAGTAGGCCCGTAGAATCCACCATAACGGCGTACTACTTCTTTACCAATTAAAGCTTCTGATTTTCCGATGGCTTCTATGAATTTATTAAGACTTTTTTCAAATTCAGGGTCTTCATTACAGAGTATTTCCAGTATCACTGGTGTTTGATAATGTTCGACAAATGGATCGTCTTCTGGTCTGATGGTATCAGTTAAACTATCCAGTATGTTGTAGTGGGCCTTCACTGAATCCACATGAAGGTCAATAACTGATTCTGATTGTTCGGCTGTTGCTTCCATTTTCTCTACCACATCCAGATAAGCCTTGGTATCTTT
>JAUNXM010000070.1 GCA_030539815.1 Methanobacterium sp. | reverse complement strand
AATCATAATAATATTATTCCCCTTTCTAATTATAAATACTTTAGCAACCTGTTTTGAAAATATGTAGCTGTAATTTCAAGTGAAAACAGGAAAACCGAAACTTAAAACTAAAAAAAAATAAGGGTTTCTACAAAGCCTGAATTAAATTAAATAGAATGGATTGTTAACTTCAGGTAATGGTATTTTGTTTAGAAAAAATTATTTCAGGGGAATACATAAAATTAGTCTTAATGTCTAGTTTAAAAAAATGTTAGTTAACTAACTTAAATGGGCGTAAGGATTATAAAATAGTCTACGAAAACCTAATGTGATTAAAAACTTGTTATAAATGATTATTTCACGTTTTCCCAGTAATATTCTGCGAAGAAGGTCGCCTAAACCTCCTCCAGTCAACACATCCATCCATAAATCACCGTAAGATGGATTAGATATTTTAAGATTTTTTTCCAGGAAATCTTTAAGATTGTCACGTCTTAAAAATGCAATGATGAAAGAAGTGAATATTAAAAGTACCAGTACCACTAAAAATACTCCTCCTACTCCCCAGTTATGGAAATTAGCCACATTCATTCCTAGTAAGGTGTATAATATTCCTAAACCCACTCCAAAGGAATGATTGCCCACTTCGCCCATCATTATTTTCCCCTGATAATCCAGTGGTGCATAGCCTAGACAAGCTGCCAGTATGATCAGTGCAGGGGAATAAGGGTTTCCAGTGGTAAAGTAGAGGAGAATAGCCATTAAAGTGCTCATGATCATCACTGTGGAAGCAGCAGTTCCGGGTTGCATATCGGCAATGTTCATGGGCTGGATCATCAAGGCGATAAGGATAGAAACTGGGCCAAAGAAGAAATAGCCAACTACCATAACTAAAATCATACCTATGCCTCGAGAAAGTTGCCCGATCTCAAAGGGAAGGCCCCGAATTTTCTTCCTCCCGATGATGTCATCTAAAAATGCAAAAAATCCGATTAATCCAATCAGATAATTTCCGGGAGGTGGGAAGAATAGTAAAAGTACTATGAAAGGTGCCATGCCCACTGCACGGGGGGTACCTCCACGTATAGTGGTGTAAAGGTTTCCTCCCAGGCGAGTGAATATATTCTGGAATAGGAGTGCTAAAATCCCGGATAAGATGAAAACCGCAACCAGCCAAATTAAATCCATGATATTCATTTAACATCACTTATAATAAAATATTTACGAATCATTGGGATTAATAAGAAAAAATTCTCCAGTAAAAACTTGGATGCAAAATATTCTTTTGAAATCTGAATTTAAATCAGAATAGAAATTTCTATTTTTAATGGAATATCCTATTTTTGGATTATTCTAGAGCTTTGTTTCTTAGGGTCCAATGTGTCCTTCAGGAGTTTGAGCAATGACGATCTTCAGCCCAGTTTCATTGAGAATCCTTTTAACTTCCATCATCTCAGAATAAGATGGTAATAACAGGTCTTTTCTCCTGAATTCACCCCGGTAATCAAGGATACACACCTGGACATCTTCCTTTAAATTCACTATTCTTCTCCCCATTTCTTCCACTTCTTCCATTGAAATAAGATCTTTGTTGTAGGGTATGCCAACCCCCAGGAACAAATCATCAGAATACTCTCTAATGGTATATTCAACCGCTGCCCAGGATGTTTTAAGGTACTGATCTGCCAGTTTAGAATCTTCAAGGCCGGTAATTTCCTGAAAAGTTTCGGTGTGGATTCCCTTAAGATCCACTCCCAATTCCGTTATCCCAGCTTTAACCAGCTCATCAATGTAGGGTGCGGTGAGCACGGTTCCGTTGGTGTCCACGTGGATGTGAACATCACCATCTGCTTTACGGATATACTTAATCAATTCCAGAAGCCAATGGGGATTTAAAGTGCTTTCACCACCAGATATTGCTATCCGGTCAACTTGGTGTTGTTTTTGGAGTCCGAGGAGAATTATGGCAGTTTCCTCAGCTTCCATGAGGTGTCCTCTGGCAGCAAAGGCCATACTATAGTTCTGGCACTGGGGGCAGAGCAGGTTACATCCATGGGTAAAACAGGCAATTTCTATAGGTTCTCCACTCTTTTTAAGATGATAGGGAGTTCCCACCCCGCCGACAGTGTGGGCTCCGAATCCACTAACCACCCGTAATGGGGTGGTGGTGTTTGGTAATTCGATTTTCATCCCTTCATATATTGGTGTGATGCAGGAAAGAGCGTATTTACCATCAACTTTCACGGCACATGACCAGCAACCCCCTGAAAGGCAGGGCATAGTAATAACTGGATTGAAATATTTAGAGGGGTTTTTAAAAGGAAATTTACTGATCTTAACTCCGGCTTCATCCAGAGCATCTTTAATAAATCCTGATGCTTTTATCTTCTGACCATTAACGTAAACAGTTTTTTCAGAGGATGATGCTAAACTATCTTCTATGGCTATAATGGCAATTTCAGGACAAGCAATGACACAGGCCCCGCAGCCAATGCATCTACCTTCCTCTAAACTTTTCCAGGCACTCCCCACTGGGCATAGAACCATTTCACACATTCCGCAGTTAATGCATTTATCCCTATTTCTACTTACCTTCATTCACAGGGCCTCGTTCAGGAATTTTAAAGCATTTTTTTCCACAACAATAATTATTTAATGAAATATGGTCTTTTACAAAACTGAATCCTTTATTCAATCCATTAATTCAATGCATACCTTAATAAAGCGGCTAATCCTCCCAGGGCACCAAGTTGTTTCCCACCATCATGTTCACTGCTTAAAACCATCACCTTACCGCCCAGATTTTCAGTTAGGTCCATGATCTTCTCCACATCTTCTTCCCGGAGCATTTCATCGATAACCAGTAATTCTTCCACAGCACCAGCTTCGGTTGCTGTTTTTACTTCTTTTTTCCCATAAGTCACAAGGTTGGAAGTTTTACCGATTTCCTCCAGAACCCGGGCCATCATCCGTATCTCCTCAGCTATACGTCCCTCAGTGGCCATCTCTTCCAGGATACCCTTCTGCAACACCTCGTGGATTCCGGATCTGCCACCAGCCCCGGTGCTTTCAAGCCTGGAAATACGGGCAATATCTGGATATTTCTGGCTGATAAATTGATAAAAATCATTTTTACCAAAACCTGGCCCGGCAATGACCATTCCTTCAATTCCTTCAAACTTCTTAATGGTGCTCACGATCTCCTCGTAGAAATTGTTAATGACCTGTTGCCGGTTTTTCTGTACCATTCTCTTCCCGGAGATTCCTCCAATTATGGGTCCGTAGTATTCCACTCCGTACTGGCGGAGGATGCCCATATTAGCATTATCGTCCTCAATTACCACCACCAGTGCTTTTGGTATTTTTGAGGCGTCTATGGCTTCCTTGATTCGTTTCCGGTGCCAGCGGGACCATCGTTCCTTTTGTATCTTCACGGAATTGTTTAGCTTCAAATCCAGGGTGTGATGGGATCCCAGGGAAACCAGATCTTCTGGCCCTTTCTCAATAACTCCTTTGGCCCGCAGTTTCCCTGTGTATTTATGGAAATTTATGCTTTCCACTCTTATGCCCATGAAAAATGTTTTTTTAATACCACGGTCACTGCGCAGGCGTTCTCCGGTGGTGTCCTGTATACGGCGGGTGGTTCTGGATGAGACCAGATCCCCTGGTTCTATAAGGTGAGAAAGATGCCAGAGGTCATCTAAAGTTTCGGGGAATAATTCAATAAGTCCTCTTTTAGCATCTTGATGAACAATACGCATTTTAAATACCTTTTTTGAATTTATCCTATATTTTGATTATTATTAAAGAATTGGGGTGAAATAGATTTTTTAGGGTAATTTTGCCCCAATTAAATTCCGATTTATGTTCAAATCTTTTTTTAACATCCCTTATTTTCTTTCATCTTATTCATAAATTTTATTCCCCTAATCATAAGTTTTATATAAAATGTATTACAAAATACTTGGTGGTGATTATCAATGGACAACCAGCTAGAAAGTAAGATAAAAGAAACTCTGGAAAATGTTAAACCTTGGCAACGGGTCCCCACATCTCTTGAAGGTGTCTTTCTGATCAAGGCGCCCACCAGGGGTGATCAGGAAAGTATAATGGTAGAAATAAACCCTTTAAATGAGTTTGGACGCCCTATTAAACGTAGGGGGATATTCATACAGCAAAAAATTCAGCTTGAGAGATTTTTAGATGTGATGGAAAAACCTCGTCTCATGGAATTTCTGGAAACACTGGATTCCATGGCAGGGAGTGATCCGGGTAAAGATAAGGTGGGAACACTGGAGATATAAAATAATGGATTATTGAATTTTTCACATGCAAACTGGCAACACTTAAGATGCATTAAATTATATACAGGTAATTTCACCGGGAATTATAGTTTATAGCAGGAACTTCACAGAGAATATGGTAGTATCATCCAGAATACGAGCAATCAGATTATCTATTCAATCCAATTACCTCTCCAATAAATTAAAATCCTTTGAGTCGGGAAAATTTAGCGGTATGAAAAATTTAATATCATCCTCTAGCTATAGATAACTCTATGCAGGTAGCGGTTATTGGCGGGACCCGTGGACTGGGAAACTGGATAGCAAATTTTCTTCAAAAGAAAGGATGTCAAGTTACCATTACTGGCAGGAATTCTCTGATGGGAGAGGCCATAGCCACTAAAATGAAGTTATCATACACTTCTGATAATGTGAAAGCCGCATCCCAGGCAGAAATAGTGATAGTGGCAGTTCCCATTGAAATCACACCTCAGACCATAAAAGAAATAGCCCCCCACCTCCAGGAAGGGGCGCTCTTGGTGGATGTTACTTCAGTCAAGGAGTTACCGGCCAAAATCATGCATCAGCACGCTCCGGAAGGGGTGGAAGTACTTCCCACCCATCCCATGTTTGGTCCCAGAATAAGATCCCTGGAGGGACAGGTAATAGTTTTCACGCCCCAGATAAAGGGAAAATGGTATCCGAAAGTGTTGAAGTTCTTGGAATTAGAACAGGCCCGTATCCTGGAGACCACTCCCGAACGTCACGACCGAATGATGAGTATTGTCCAGGGTTTGACCCATTTTGCCTACATCTCTATTGCCCGCACCATTGAACGGATGAAGGTTGATGTTAAAGATTCAAGAAAATTCGCAAGCCCTATTTACAGTCTCATGCTGGACATGATAGCTCGGATTGTTGCCCAGAATCCGTACCTCTGTTATTCCATACAGACTCAGAACCGTTACATTCCAGAGGTTCATGAAATCTTCTTGGAAACCTTCAATGATCTCAAATCCATGATCGATCAGGAAAATCAGGATGACTTTGTAAAGGCCATGAGTTCAGCCGCTAAAAACCTCAATGATCTGGAAGCATCCCTGGGACGATCAGATAAGGCTATATCTGCTCTCAATGCAGAGGTAACTCACCTTAAAAACTCGGTGGGAATTGAAGTAGGTTTACGCCACATGTACTCGGGAAAAGTCCATCTCGGTGTTCTGGAATCGTTATCTCCAGATTTTGTGATTATAAATGAAAATAACAAAACTGTGAAACTTAAACTTTCCAATATTGAGGTTTTAGGTGCGGAAGAACTGCAGGCATGGAAAACCACTAATCTTCCCCTGAAGACCTTTGATGTTTCAGTGGTTCTACCGGAAAGTTCCCAACCTGAGATTATATCTATTACCATTAACTCTCTGGAGGGTGTGGTCACCTCTGAGGTTAAGGATGTTTACCATGGTAGCCAAATTCCAGAAGGTTTCCAGAGTATAACCTTCACTTACCAAGTGATTTCAACTGAGTCCCGGAAAAAAATTGAAGATTTACTCACTGGATTTGGGGGTATTATACGCTAAAAAAGATAAATTTCATCTATTTTTTTGAATTAAGTGTTCATTAATTGCGTTTCAGCATTGCTTGGGGGGGGGCACGATATTATGTTTAGGTTTAATGGGGGTATTGATTTGATTCTAATTATTTTTATAACTACATATTTACCAAAACCTTTATATACTAGAACCTACAATGTTAAAGTAACATAAGTTAACTAAATACGAAAACGATTTATATTTATTTTTTAAGCAGTAAATTATATTAATTCAACTTATAAAAAAATTTATAGGGGGATTTGTTATTAAAAGCGAAGATATGAAACTAAAAGTAGCAGAAGCATTTTCACAGGCAGATGTCGGTCGATCCATAGCCCGGATAGACCCGGCATGCATGGAAAAGCTTGATCTTCTGGACGGGGATATGATCGAAATTGAAGGTCGAAAACTCACTGCCACCACTGTGGCCTCATCCCAATCTGACATAGGACTGGGAATAATAAGGATAGATGGATATATCCGGAAAAATGCGGGAACATCCTTGGGGGAAGAAGTCAATGTAAGAAAAGCCCAGGTTAAAGAAGCACAAAAAGTGGTGCTGGCTCCGGTGGATCAAAAAATCATGATCCGTGGGGATGTTAAAGGGGCATTCCAGGGTAGGTTACTATCCAAAGGGGATATCATTGTAACTGGAATTAGGCAACAGCAACAAACTGCCATGCGGGGAAGTTTATTTGATGAATTCTTCAGGGATACCATGAGTGAAGTGCGTCCCATGGGGGAATTAAAATTGGCTGTTGTGTCCACCAAACCAGCCGGAGCAGTTAAAATCACCGAAATGAGTGAAGTGGAAGTGCAAACCGATCCCGTGGACATATCCAAATTGGAAGGAGTAAAAACCCTGGTTGATGTCACATATGAGGACATAGGTGGTCTCAAAGAAGAGGTGAAAAAAGTAAGGGAAATGATAGAAATACCCCTGAAACGACCTGAACTATTCGAACGACTGGGAATATCACCACCTAAAGGAGTTCTGATGCACGGACCACCTGGTACTGGTAAAACTCTCCTGGCCAAGGCAGTGGCCAATGAAAGTGATGCCCACTTCATCGCTATACAGGGACCCGAGATCATGAGCAAATACGTGGGTGGATCCGAAGAAAAACTAAGAGAATTCTTCGAAGAAGCAGAAGAAAATGCTCCATCCATAGTATTCATAGATGAAATCGATGCTATAGCTCCCAAAAGGGAAGAAGTATCTGGTGAAACCGAAAGACGCGTGGTTGCCCAGCTCCTGACCCTGATGGACGGTCTTAAAAGCAGAGGTCAGGTAGTAGTAATCGGTGCCACCAACCGGCCCGACGCACTGGACCCGGCCTTACGCCGTGGGGGACGATTCGACAGGGAAATAGAAATTGGAGTCCCAGACAAGGATGGCCGCCGTGAAGTACTACAGATACACACCAGGGGAATGCCTCTGGACGAAAAAGTGGACCTTGATGAAATAGCAGACACCACCCACGGTTTCGTGGGAGCAGACCTGGAAATGCTCTGTAAAGAAGCAGCCATGAGAGTCCTGCGTAGGGTACTCCCGGATATCAAAGCCGACGAGGAAATACCCAAAGAAACCCTGAAAAAGATGATCATCAAGAAAAAAGACTTCAAAGAAGCTTTAAAAGAAATCCAACCTTCTGCACTTCGGGAAGTTCTGGTACAAGTGCCTGATGTTAAATGGGATGACATCGGCGGATTGGAAAACGCCAAACAGGAACTAAGGGAAGCAGTAGAATGGCCTCTTAAATATCCGGAAAGTTTCGACAAGTTCGGAGTCACACCACCACGGGGAGTACTGATATACGGACCACCTGGTACTGGTAAAACTCTCCTGGCCAAGGCAGTGGCCAATGAAAGTAAAGCCAACTTTATAGCTGTTAAAGGACCAGAATTACTCTCCAAATGGGTGGGTGAATCAGAAAAAGGTGTAAGGGAAGTATTCCGAAAAGCCAGACAAACTGCCCCTACAGTGATCTTCTTTGATGAAATAGACAGCATAGCTTCTGCTCGATCCGGTTCCAGCACCGACAGTGGAGTAACCCAAAGAGTGGTAAACCAGTTACTCACTGAAATCGACGGGTTGGAAGAACTACAGGACGTGGCAGTAATCGCCGCCACCAATCGGGTGGATATCATGGATCCGGCCCTTCTGAGACCAGGAAGGTTTGATCGCCACGTGAAGGTGGATGACCCTGATGAGGCAGCCAGGCTGGCCATATTCAAGGTACACACCAAAAACATGCCTCTGGCTGATGACGTGGATCTAGACTACCTGGCTAAAAACACCCAAAAATATGTGGGTGCCGATATCGAGGCAGTGTGCAGGGAAGCAGTCATGTTAACCTTACGAAACGACCTAAAGGCTGAAACAGTGAAGATGAAGTACTTCAAAAAAGCCATGAAAAAGGTCAAAACTGAGGAAAAAACAGATATGGTTCAGTACCACTAGATTTACCTCAAAAACCTACATCATAAAATCCCCTAAAATTTGGAGAAGATTCCTTGGTGAGTCTTCTCCTTTTTTTTTATTTGCCATATTCTATTGATCACTTATTTTTTTCTTATTTTTTCCTTCATTGAGTATGAGATAAAATTATCAAATTAAACAGGGAGACTTTATTATATAAGAATAGAGAATTAACATCTATACTCTAAACATATTTTTCTAATATTCATGAAATGGATATAACGGTGAATAACATGCCTTATAAAGTAAAAGATATAGAATTAGCCCCTCAGGGTAAAAAGAAGATTGCATGGGTCCAGAGACACATGCCAGTCCTGGAAACCATTAAAAAACGTTTCGAAAACGAAAAACCCTTTGAGGGAATCACCATTGGTTCCTGCTTGCACTTGGAACCCAAAACCATCAACCTGGGTTTAACCCTCCAGGCAGGAGGGGCAGAAGTGGTCATGACTGGTTGCAATCCCCTCTCAACCCATGATGACGCCACTGCTGCAGGTGCCAGTTTAGGACTTAACATGTACGGTTGGAGAGAGCAAACCAACGAAGAATACTACCAGACCATCAACATGGTCTTAGATCATAAGCCGGACATCATAATCGATGACGGGGCAGATATGATATTCATGATCCACAGGAAAAGAAGGGATGTCCTGGATAAGATCAAGGGGGCCTGTGAGGAAACCACCACTGGAATTCACCGTTTGAAATCTATGCACGCAGACGGGGCTCTCGAATTCCCGGTAATAGCAGTTAACGATGCCTACACCAAATATCTCTTTGACAACCGTTATGGGACCGGACAATCAACCTTTGACTCTATAATGGGCTCCACCAACATGTTAATAGCTGGAAAAAACGTGGTAATTTGCGGATACGGATGGTGTGGTCGGGGGATAGCCATGCGCGCCCAGGGTCTGGGAGCCAACGTGATTGTAACCGAAGTAGATCCAATAAGGGCATTAGAGGCACGTATGGATGGATACAGGGTCATGACAGTCCGTGAAGCAGTTAAACATGCGGACATCCTGGTCACCGCCACCGGAAACATCGATGTTGTTTCCGGGGATGACTTTAAGGTAATGAAAGATGGTTGTGTTATGGCCAATTCCGGTCACTTTAACGTGGAAATAAACAGGCAAGACTTGGACCAGATGGCTGTAAAACAGGGAAATATGAAAGCAGACATTGAAGAATTCGTAATGGATGACGGCCGGACAATATACTTGCTAGCCGAAGGAAGATTGGTTAATCTTGCTGGTGAAAGGGGACAGGGACACCCTGCTGAGATA
>JAUNXM010000261.1 GCA_030539815.1 Methanobacterium sp. | reverse complement strand
GTGGTGACTATATCTTCGTAACAAGCACTTCCTGGAACAATGGTATCCAGACCACCGATATCATCAGTTTTCGATATGTAAAAGGAAAAATCACAGCTCAGGCAGGAAATACCATCAAAGGATATTTAAATAATAGTTTTTCTCTGGATGAATACCAAGGTTATCTCCGTGTGGTCAGCACCTACTGGGACAATCAAAAGAACTACGATATCAACAATTTATTTATTATGGATAAAGAATTAAAAACGGTAGGTTCTCTGGTTGATATTGGAGATACTTGCTACTTTGTAACCTTCCGGCAGACCGACCCACTATTCTCAGTGGATCTGTCGGATCCTAAGAATCCTAAAATGCTGGGTGAACTTAAAATCACTGGCTTTTCAGAATACCTTCATCCTTATGGAGATAATCTATTATTGGGAATCGGATGGGAAGTGGACTCGGATACCCAGGAAAATCTGGGCCTGAAGCTCTCCATGTTTGATATTTCAGATCCTGCCAATGTGGTGGAAAAGGATAAAATGGTCATCAAAAATGTCTACAATAGCCCGGCCATGGACAACTACAAAGCGGTCATGATCGATCCTGAGAAAAACCTGTTTGGCTTCGCCTATCAGACACGTCTGGATGACAATTATGAACACTCTGCCAGCTCTTACAGTCTATTTAGCTACGACAGGAAGAATGGGTTCACCAGTACTTTTACTACTAGCTTGAACCAAACAAAAGGGAATAACGATTATTATAGTGATTATTACAGCGATTTGGAAAATATTCGAGGACTTTATATTAAAAACACATTTTATCTGGCTACTTTAGAAGATATCCAGAGTTATAATATGAACGAAGATTATGCTCAGACTGGGAAAGTGACCTGGTAGAGTAGGTTAAATTATGGAAAATGAAAGGAGGATCTATTCATATGGTTACACCATACATTACTTTTGCAGGGAACTGCAGTGAAGCGTTAGAATTATACAAAAATGCATTTAACAGCACGATCAAGATGCAGCAACCTTATGGGGATTATATACCGGAAGGAATCGAAACACCGCCAGAAGATCTTAAAAATTGGATCCTGCATGCGGAAATGGAGATTTGTGGCACCCCTTTCTGGTTTGCGGATGAAGTCGCAGAACCGGTAGAAAAAGGGAATATGGTGAAGTTGACAGCGCAAGTTGCCAGTGCAGAGGAAGCACAGCGTATTTTTGATATGCTCAATCAAGATGCTCATATCACATTACCACCAACCGAAACTTTTTATAGTACCTTTCATGCAGGTTTGGTTGATATGTTTGGAATTAGCTGGAATATAGTTGCATTGGAAGCACCTAGTCAATCATAGTTAGATAAAATAACAGGAGGAATACACCATGTATCAATTATGGAATGCGCTAAACGAGGCAAAGAAATATAAATGGGTGGAATTATCACACTCTCTTACCAATGAGAGCCCCTACTGGGGTGGAATTCCAGAGGGCTCAGTGGAATTGGGTATTACCTGCTGGGAGTGGGGAAGACCAGAGTTGGATTGTCTGATTCAAACTTTCAAATTCCCAGGACAGTTTGGCACACATATTGATTTCCCGGGACATTTTATACAGGGCAAGGCATTGTCTGAAGAATACGATGTGAAAGACTTAATCTTTCCGTTGTGTGTAATTGATATTGTCCAGCAGTCAAAAGAAGATGAGAGATA
>JAUNXM010000260.1:790-1711 GCA_030539815.1 Methanobacterium sp. | reverse complement strand
TAGGTACATGATTATTCTTACAATATTCGTAAATCATTTTTTTATCCCAATGAAGGAAAGGGATGTCTAAACTAACTTGACCATTCGTATATCCATCTAATAACTTTTTTATGTCTTGTAAAAAAAATTCTGAACAATCATAATATGGGCTATCTGCATGAATACCTAATGATATGAGCCCCCTGAATTGTGGGTAATAGAGGAGTATGGCAAAAATTAAAAAAGCATTCCTGCCCTTTATTTCTCCTTGAAAAAAGTTTTTATTCTGTTTAAACTCAAGGGATTTTAAGTCAATATCATAGTATGAAACAATTTTTTTAGCACTTTGAAGTTCGTATTTTGCGGATACTTGACCATAATTTATGAATACGGGTTTTACAGTAAAATCTTGATCAAGGTAATAACTAATGCAAGCTGCTGAATCTATACCTCCACTTAAAAGAACAATACAACTTTCCATATAATCCCCCAATAGTATAGTAAATTAGATATTTTTCAATAATTCACGTTTATCATACCATTCTTTACCAAATTTAATCCAATCTTTGGGTTCAGATTTAATATTACCTTCTTTATCATAGATTGTAACATCATTAGTTTCAGTAACAAATCTTCTACTATGATCTGGTGTTCGTATCTCATCAATGGTTATAAAAATATCTTCCGCTGTTAAATCCGCCACTATCCCCATAAACAATTTTACCTCGTTGACAGTTGCCATAAAATCCCTTGAAAATAATATTAAAATTTCTTCTGGGTTGATATTATACTCTAATTCTACCTTTTCAAGCAAAACATCAACCTTTTTAAAAATAGCATCATAAGTAGAATCAATTTCTAGTATCTTTTGAAGTCCTTTTTCCATATTTTTATCTTGAAGAATGAAAACAGGCTGTTTTAATGCATTCTCCATATCTTTCA
>JAUNXM010000260.1:0-780 GCA_030539815.1 Methanobacterium sp. | reverse complement strand
GTTTGCACCATCCCAAATAGCAAGAACTCCCTGAGGATTAGGAGTAGGTTTGAGACATTCTTCAAAGTCGTTAAGATAACCTAATACTTTGTAAACACTATCTACAATGTAATTTCTCTCTTTTGTCCGTTTGACTTCCACAATCCGATAAAATGTTTCATTATCAGTTTGGAATTTTAACATGATATCAGGACGTCTTAAACTCACTTTAGGATCATAATATTCAAAAATTTCTTTATTCTTACTACAATCAAAGAATCTTAAGGGCATTTTCTGATAAAAAATGCAGATTTCTAATTCATCATATGTATATCTGGCTGTGTAATTGGTTCCTGATCTTAAAAGTCCGATTTCTAATTCTCCAGGATATTTTTCTAATAAATTTAGAATTTTAATTAAAACGTATATTTCAAATAATTTGTCATTATTTAAAGGCTCAAAAATCTGGCTTTCAATTAGTTTACGGAGAACTTCTTGGTTATTATTAATGAATAATTTTTCATAAAGTTCATAGAATTCAGCAACTTTATCATAGGATTGATTACGATACCTGTAAGCTTTTTGAACAGTTTTAGGTTTAATTGAACGAGGCATACTTATTTGCTGGAAATAGACATTTTTAGAGATTTTTTTTACTTTTAAATAACGCGTAACTATCTTATCCTGCCAGTTTTTCCATTCTTCAGAATCGAGCAGTTCATCTGTAATTTCAATATTAATATTCTCGCTTAAGCTACGAATTTTCCGAAGAATAAAATTCAATAGTTGATTCTCAGGCAA
>JAUNXM010000069.1 GCA_030539815.1 Methanobacterium sp. | reverse complement strand
TGTACCTGAGGGACCATGAATTGGATGAGGGTGCATTAACCCGTACGCGTGCTAATTTCGTGTGTAAACAAGCACTTTATGCTTATTCTATGGAATTAGGGTTGGATAAGTGTTTAAAGTTTGGGGCTGGTGCGGAACTAACTGCCAGGGAAGTTGATTCTGTGGTGGCTGATGTATTTGAATCATTCATTGGAGCCCTCTATCTTGACCATGGTCTGGGTAAGGTGAAAGAATTCCTTACTAAAACAGTTCTACCTCATATTGAACGGGGAGATGTTTTTTTTTATGATTACAAGTCTGAATTGAACCAATTATGTGACCAGGAGAGTTACATTATAAGTTACCAGTTGGTACATGAAGAAGGAGAACCCCATAAAAAAAGATTCACCATGATGGTACTGGTTAATGGTGAAGAATATGGAACAGGTATTGGTGGAAGTAAGAAAGAAGCTGAACAACAGGCCGCTAAAATGGCACTTAACAGACTTTAATGGCTCATACTCCAACATTTCTTTTCTAACCTCACACCAAAAAATCTGAATACCCTGGGATTTTACTAACCAAAACCAGGGGGATGTTATATTAAAGTGGTCTGGTAGGTGAGGAGGATATTACACGTTCAGGTGAGGGGGAGCGGATTCTAACTGGGTTTGGTGAAAGGTGTCTTTCAGGGTAAGCTGATAAAACACGCTCTGGGGATGCTGAAACTGGTCTAGATGTACATGGTGATAATGTTCTCTCTGTTGATGATAAGATCCGTTCCAAAGATTCAGAAATTGGCCTTAAAGGTGAAGATGAAAGTATTCCCTCTGGATAACCGGATAATATTCTTAATGGCGAAGGTGATAAAATCTGTGGGGGGTACGGTGATAACATCCTCTCGGGGGAGGGGGATAATAATCTGGAAAGAGACGGAGAGAGTAGACGTTCTGGTGCATTTAAAATATATAAACTGGGATCTGGTACGATTATATCATTCCAACCACTGGAAAAAGCAGCGTTAACCTGGTTACTAGATGATGTATTGGAATCAGGTAAGGGTCCATACAATGAACCCCATCCAGATAAGGATATAGCAGTAAATAACATTATTAAACCAGTTAAAATTAATTTTTTATCCATATAATCCCACCCCCTTAATCATTTCAGAACAATATATATTTTATATCATAATTTAAACTTAGATCAAATACCAATCTTTATTTTTAACTTTAAATCTTTTTCTTAAGGTGCAATTGAATATTTTAACTCAAATATTATTACAATCCCTTTAAATCTTATCCCCCTTGAAATTAGTTGTATTAATATAACAAAAGCTTGTTAAATCTTGTTATAATATTGTAAAACTCATCTCATAGAAAAATAATAAAAAGTACCTTTATTTTATTGACTGGACTTTTATTATGCCTTTTATAATTGATATGAAAAAAAGGGATCAGGTGTTATGCAATAAGGTCATGGCTACTGCCAGGTAGATGGCTAGAGTGGCAATATCACTGAAGATGGTGGCTAAGGGACCAGTAGCCAGGGCAGGGTCGTAGTTGAATCTTCTTAAAATTAGAGGTGCGAAGGTGTTTATGGATACCGAGGCAATGATGCTAAAAAACAGGGCCAGGAAAATTATAAATCCCAGAATAAGATTTTGACGAGTGAGGTAGGCCAACAATGCTGCGAAAGCTCCGGATACCATAGCCAGGGCAGTGGCTACTACTATTTCCCTGGTCAAATATTTCCTAACATTGAGTTTGGTGTCCAGGGCCATGCTTCTGATGATCAGGGCTTCAGTCTGGGCCCCAGCAGCATCACTCATGTAGACCATCACTGGTATGAAACTGGCCAGGGCAATGAAACTGGAGAGAAGCTCCTCAAACTGGGCAATCAAAGATGCAGCCAGTGTTCCACCAACAACTCCAATAATAAGCCAGGGGATTCTTGATCGGAACATGTGAGTAGCTGATGAATGTATGCTGGTGTACTCATCACCTACCCGGTGAAATATACCTCCAAAGTTGAAAATGTCCCTCTGCACTTCCTGGTTAAATATCTGCAGTATGGTGTCGTAGGGTACTGCTCCCATTAGTTTCCCTTCTTCATCCACTACTGGTATACTTTTAAGGCCATTAGAAAGGGCCAGGTAAACCACCCTTTCCTGTCCAGTGTCTGGAGTAACTGTTACTATATCTTCTACCATTATTTTACTGGCGGGTAATGATTTATCCCGGGCCTTAACTAAATTTTTAATTGATATAACACCTTTTAGGGTGTTTTCAAGGTTGGTTAAATAGATATAATCCATGGTACAATAATCACAGGAATTGTGGAGTAAGTGTTCTTCAACCACTTTTAAAGTATCCTGAAGATTGTAAACCGGAACCGTGGAGACCATATTTTCTCCGGCAGTTTCCCTAGGATAATCAACTGAATTTTCAATGTTTATTGGGATTCCCCCTATTGTTAAACTATTATAGAGTTTTTATTTTAATTAGATTTAACTTTAAAGGTTGAACTTGGGATTAGGAATAAATATAAGTATTTCTTTTTTATTTCTAAGAATTTACAAATTATTTGCTATCTCACTAATTGAAAAGTCTCAATACCAAAAAATATTAATCACGACTAACAATTGTATAGTAAGTCAGCACTAAATTATATTCACCTGAAATCCAGTAAAACGCAACCTTATCACACCTGAATCAGTGATCATTCATTAATACATCCACCATATTTCTATGCTGACCCTATCAGGCCTAAAGGAGGTGAAATATTATGAAAACACCAATATCATTAATTTTCTTTTGTTTTCTACTGGCATTGGTTACTTGCAGTGTAGTTTCAGCAGAAGAAGGAACATGGGACACAACAACCATTGATCCGGACCCTGAATCTGGCAGTCAAAATGATATAGCAGTGGATGAAGCTGGAAATCCTCATATCAGCTATTCTTATTCCTACGATGGGGGGAGTCAAAGTGGTCTTAAATATGCCTATAACGATGGATCAGGATGGGAAACAGAAGTGATTGATACTGAAACCAGGACCTACAATGCCATTGCCACATTCAACAACCAGCCCTATATTGTTTATGTAAATAAAGATGAGTCAGACGACAATAACTACGTCTACTATGCTTATAAACAGAGTCAAACATGGATTCTGGAGAAAGTTCCAGGTACCTTAAACGCAGGGGGGGCACTGGATTTGATAATGGATGCCAATGGTTATCCCCATGTTGCCTTTGGAATTAGTGATGATTCTACCTATTTAGCCTATGCCTACCAAGATTCAAGCGGTTGGCATGTTGATCCATTAATTGACGGCCCCATCACTGGTTATATATCTATTGACCTTGGATCTAATCAGAAACCTCACATCGGATATCAAAGTTCCGTGGGGGGAATGATTAAGTATGCAACTAAAAACCCAACCACATGGCATACTGAGGAGGTTATTAACGGAGCGTATCAATCAATGAAGCTGGATTCATCCAACTACCCACATTTCAGTTATATCAGTAATGCCGGAGAACTAATACCAGTTTTAAAATACAGCTACAAAACCGCATCGGGATGGATAACTGAAACTGTGGACCGTGATTTTACTCTAAGTGTGGGATGGTACACTTCCATCGCAATGTTCAACAATCTGGCTCACATCAGTTACCTCTCAGAAGACAGTTCAAATGCATATTCCCTAAAATATGCCTATAATGATGGCATATCCTGGAATACTATGCTCTTAGGTCCTGCTGGTGATGGTAGAACTGCAATTGCACTGGACTCCTATGGTGATCCCCACATCAGTTACCACGGTAGCCTGAACTATGCTCATTTCCAGTCACCAAGAAACCCGGTGATCAATCCCACCAGCGCAGCCACAACTACTACACAACAAATGATTGGAACTATAGGCATGCAAAACACTGGAATGTCATCATTCCTGCTAGTAACAGCCATATTCTTTATATTCAGTGGTCTCTTAATCCCCAAAAGAAGAGAGTTTTTTAAACTATAATTCTATTTTTTTTACATAAAAGAGATGATTATTTAGAGTTTAAAAAAAACAGAGAATTGAAATATTTATTTATTTATAGGGACGCTGGTACATTTTTCTCTTAATTGATTCATCATGGACCTTAGCTTTCCACATTCTCCCCTAAACAGTAAATACCGAGTTTAGTAAAAAAAATGGTATCAAATATACCTATTCAATAATATCCTTAAGATTTACCTTTAATTGGTAAACTTGATAGTTTTAAATTTAAAAACAGTAATAATTTTTAATTTTTATACAACTTCGGATTAGGGGCTCCTTGATATTCCGTTAAAAACTGGGCAGCAGTAATGGATAGTACACCACCATGGTATGAATCATCCTCCTCAAGGTCACCACTACCATCGTTATCTTCTTCTCCTTCGGTCATGGTACATCCAGAGACCATAACAACGGACATCATAATTACTAAAAGTAAGACAACCACTTCCTTTTTCTTCATATATTATTTCCCCCTATACTTACTCCCTAAGAAGAATTATCTTAATTCCCTAATTTTTACCATAAACAAACCATTTTTTCATGATTTTCCTGGTCTTTAAAATTTTAACTTCCACTGGTTTAATTGGCTGTATTAATATATCATTTTATATTAGTTATAACTTACTATAATAAAATCTTTCAGTGAAAACTCATTTTTTTTTTAGAGATGTATTAAAAATCATCATCGATCTTGTTTATGGTGGATTGGATGGGATTTTTATAACTTCTAGAAACTCCATGATAATTAAATATGTTTCATGGGCTTTTTCAACTGGTAGATTGTGTCCAACTCCTTCCATTATTTTAAAACATGACTGGGGAAGTTTTTCTTGTATTTTTTCTCCAAGGTAGGTCGGGGTAAAACAATCCATTGCACCGGCAATAATTAGGCTGGGTATCTGAATACTCCCCAAAAAATCAATGAGGTTCACCTCTAAACAGGCATTTATGGTGTCCCTTAATGGGGGTATGGGATTATTTTTGCCCATGATTCTTCGGATTTTATGCAATGCTTCCTGATTATCCAACTGGAATTGGGATGTGTAGGTAAGCTCCATACAGGCATCAAAAAACTGGTCAAATCCTTGATATTCTAGAATTTTATCCAGATTTAGAAAAATCTCCTTTAATGGCTGGTCAACAAAAGCAAAACTTGAAATAAGAGTCAAGGACCTAATCTTCCCAGGATGTTGGAGTGCTAGTTCCAGGAGTATGGAACCACCCATGGAGTGGCCTATAAAGTGGGCCTGGTCTATGTTTAAAGATTCTAAGAACTGGTAAATATCATGGGAGAACAACTCCATGGTGTAGGGTCCAGGGGTTTTCATGGAGTGGCCATGGCCACGCAGATCCAGAGCCAAAACACGATAATTATCCCTGAGCAACGGAATGATTCCCTGCCAAACAGTATGGTCACTGCCCATACCATGGACGAGTACAACTGGATAACCAGTTCCATTATCTTCATAAAAAATATCAGTGCTGTTTAATTCTATTCTGTTCACAAAAATTCCCACCCTACTGGTGACATAATTAATCTAAAAGTCTGTTTAAACTATCTGAAGCATCTTCATTCAATGGGTTAATGCACAAAGCCCTTTGGTATGCTTCAGTTGCCCCTTCTTCATCTCCCAGTGCTTGGAGGGACATGGCCAGGATACACCAGGCATCATCCCAATCTTTCCTTCTTTTTATTAGTATTTCAGAGGCATCCTTAGACTCCTTTAAACAACCGTTGTTATAGTAGGAGACAGCCAGGTGATAGTAGGTTTCATCATCATTTTTATCTATTTTCAGGGCTTTCTTGAAAGATTTAATGGCCCCATCATGGTCATGATCCTGTTCAAGTATCATACCCCTATACTTCCAGGCAGTGAGGTTCTTTCCATCCATATCTATGACTTTCTGGAAACACTTTATAGCTTCCTGAAGGTTACCGTTAAAATAGAAAGATTCACCCTTTTTAGTGAGATTATGGGGGTTTTCAAATTCCTGATAGGCTTCACCACCAATTGCTGGGGTTTTAACCGAACCCGTAATAGATGGGTGTTCAGGGATTGGTTCTGTGGGTAGATCCATTTTCTCACCCTTAATCATCTTCAAAATAGAGTCCAGGAGGAAGATGGTACCGTTTTTGTGTAAAGGTTTGTTATCGTTACCACATTTAGGTGAGTAAATACAAGTAGGGCAGCCCTTACTGCACTGGCAGCTTTTAACCATGTCCCTGGTGACCTCCACCAGTTTTTCCATAACTTCCACTGCCTTCTCGGCCAGCCCAATTCCACCTTCATAGGCATCATAGATGAATATGGTGGCTTTACCAGTTTCAGGATGGTAGTTGGTGGACAAACCACCTATATCGAACCGGTCACAGAGCACCAGTAAGGGGAACATGGAGATTAATGCGTGTTCAGCACCGTGCAAACTCCCGGCATAGGCATCCTTCTTGGTAAAAATATTCTCCAGACCATCAGCCACCATCCCGGGGATGGTGAACCACAGTCCTCGGGTGTGGTACTTCAGTGGTGGTAATTCCAGGTTATGGGTGGACAGGGTTTTCCCGTAAATCATGGTCTTGTACTTATAGAAATCCTGGGTAACCTTAACCTCACCAAAAGAGACCTCAAAGTTACCTATTGTTCTCTTATCAATTTCCTTTACAATGGAAACATCCACATTCTTCAGGGCCTGGGTATGGTAATCCACATCCATCTTCTTCACATTGATGGACCTCTGGGGGAGGTTGAATGAATCCACAATATAGGTCTCACCCTGATTTATAAGGACAGCTCCTTCATGGGCTTCACTGTAGGCATGCTGCCGGTCCATGGTTTCCATTAAACGTTTATCATGGAATACCTTGAAGTGGTCACTGGATATCTGGTCCAGGCTGATACTAAAAGCCGGGTCCTTACGCCCTGCATAGGCCAGCCCGGAACCAGTTTCCTTGATTATTCCTTCTTGCCTGAGTTCCTCCAAGGAATCAAAGTCGGCATCAAAGTAATTTTCAAAATCATCCACAGTTAGGGGTAACTCCTTGGTGGCACATAACAGGTGGCCATGGGTTATCTTCTTATTGTGCAAGTCGATAACTGCGTTTTCATGTGATTTGTGAAATAGGAATTCAGGATGTTTCATCAGGTACTGGTCCAGTGCGTTTTCAAAGGCCACCATTATAATTAATGATTCGTTTTCACCCCGACCGGCCCTTCCTGCCTGTTGCCAGGTGCTGATCATGGTACCAGGGTAACCACTGATTATAACCCCGTCCAGGCTACCAATATCCACCCCCAATTCCAGGGCATTGGTACAGGTAACTCCCACCAGGGTACCGGTTTTAAGACCCTGCTCGATCTTCCTCCTTTCACGGGCCAGATAACCAGACCGGTATGCGGTTATCCGGTCAACCAATTCTGGTTTGTGCTGGTTCAATTCTTTTTTCGCCCACATGGCTATGAGTTCAGCCATTTTCCGGCTGATGGTGAAACAAAGTGTCTGCAGGTCATTAAGGACCATTAACTGGAACAGGTTACTGGTTTCCTGGTGGGTGGAGAGATCTCCCCACTTGGCAAAGGGGTTGTACAGTATGAAATGCTTCTTACCACTGGGAGAAGTATCCTGGTTAACCTCCTGGAAAGTCATACCCACCAGGTTACTGCTGAACTCATCAGGGTTGGCCAGGGTGGCTGATGATAGGATGAACTGGGGGTAACTACCATAATGGTTGCAAATTCTCCTCAAACGGCGGATAAGAAAGGCTACATTGGATCCGAAAACTCCCCTATAATGGTGTGCCTCGTCAATAACCACGTATTTTAGGTTACGATAGAAACGTGCCCACTGGTGGTGCCAACCCAGGATAAGGTGTAACATGTATGGATTGGTTAAAATCAAACGCGAATTTTCCTTGATCCAGGGTCTGATGTCCCGGGGGGTATCCCCATCGTAGATGTTGGGTTTAAAATCAATACTACAGGAGGTTTCCAGGTGTTTCAGAACACTTAACTGGTCATTGGCCAGTGCCTTTGCCGGGTAGATGTAGAGGGCGGTGGCTTCATTATCCCTGGAGAGTGCTTCTATTATAGCCAGGTTAAAGGCCAGGGTCTTACCCGAGGCTGTCGGGGTGGTTATTAAGACATTTTCCCCTTCCCTGATTAGCTGGGTGGCCTTAACCTGGTGCTGGTAAAGCCGGATACGGCTATCTGCCAGGTATTTCTGGATGGGTTCCGGGAGATCCTCAACTTCTCCATACTCTGCCTTCCGGGGATTGAGGGTTTCAATGTGTTCCACTTTCCGGCGGAATATCCGGTTTTTTTCCAGGGTTTCAAGGACGTTTTTAAGCATTTAAATCTGGTTAGATCTTAACTAGTATGTAATTATTTCTTCAAAACAGAATCTGGTTATTCTTTAATTAATATTCTTACCTTTATTTAAAATAAACGTGCCTGATAATCACTTCTAACCTTCTCCAGATCACCGTTACCCCTTATATGAGTGATACTCAATCCATGTTTCAAGAGTGATGGGCTGATGAGATGGTGGCGGTGACAGTGGAAGGGATCCTCTTCACTGCACATTACAACCACTTGATTTTCCATAACCAGTTCCAGTAACTCTTCCAGTCCTTCCTGGTACTTATCATCATCCTCCAGTAGGTGGTATAGGAGTTTCCCGTCATGGTAGAATCGTGGATCATCAGGTTTTCCACCTATCTTATTCCCCAGATAAACATACTTCAAGTGGTATTCTTTCAGCCCTTCTTCCAATGGCTTTTTACTGTAGTAGGGCGTGTATTTACTGTAGGGCCGGGTGCGAACATCCACCACCATGTGGACCCCCTGTTTCAGGATTAACTCCATGAAACGGCTGAATGGATGGTTGCTGTGGCCAATGGTGAATACTTTACTGGTCATGATAATCATTTAAGGTTTTCATGTTTAATAAAATAAATTTTAATACAATATAGGGTTACCAATTAAAGATTAAATGATTAATTGGTGAAAAAATTTATTATTTAATTTTTAACAATTTTTTTTTTAATCAACTTTTTCTCGGTATTCCACTTTGAAATCCTTCCAGGGATTTTTACCACTCTTGGAGGGTTGTTTACCATTGAAGGTTATGCGAACTTCATTTCCCAAGTCCACCTTTCTCATTAACTCATCCAGGACTGTGGAACCCCAGACCTTCACTTCCCCGTCACTGGTTCTTACGGTGTAAAGCTTGCTCTTGAACTGACCCACATCTTCCTCCAGGTCAATGTATTTACCTTCCAATGTTTCTCCCAGGGCTGCTGGTTCCCAGAAGGTTGGTTTTTCAACTTCCTCTTCATCTCTTTTAACTTCTTTCCATTGGCTCATAACGATCCCTCTTTCCATGATGTTATAATTCAGTTATTAAAATTTTCCCATGATCTTTATAATTGACTTAATTACGCATAATCCTATTCTTTTAATTTTGAATTAATATTTTAAACATACCCGGATTTATACTTACCATTTATCCTTAATAATGGTTATATTTATGAATTCATTTTTAAGGGTATGTTTCCATAATTTGGATAAAATTCACATTATTAATAATAATTTAATTTATTATAATAATTATAGTTTGTGTAAAATGGAAAAAATTTATAGTTTTTTTTGATTTTTTACCCTGCTAAAGCTAATTTTTATTTAACAGGAACCCCCTGCTAGCTTATTAAATTCGATAACTTAAATTGAAGAATAATGAATTAAATTTATTT
>JAUNXM010000068.1 GCA_030539815.1 Methanobacterium sp. | reverse complement strand
GGAGTTGGTTCTGGTTCCGGAGTTGGATTTGAAGGAGTTGTTGTGTCACCAGTATTGGCATTTGTGTTAGATGTTGATCCACTGGTAGTTGATCGGGTCACTCCAGTGGAAGTTTGATCTGAATCATCATCAATAGTGTCCGTTTCATCACTGGCTACTGTATTGTTATTGGTAGTATTAGAGGTATCAGTACCATTATAATCTACCGAACTTAGCTGTGAATCAGTTTGTGAACCTAAAACTGGGATTCCATACAAACCAACGCATAAAATCAATATGATAGGTATCAAACCGCCCATCAATTTATAATCTTTGTTCATAATAACACAACTTATTGTATGTTTTCCAAGTATATATATCCCTTTAGTACATAACTCCCTCTTATAATCATTGGATAAATCAAAATTGGATATACTATTCAAACTGAACCCCACCTAAATAATTCCAATGAGAAATTCTTGCACTATATTTAATTTCAAACTGGTACTCCCACTTAAATATAATTCTAAACTGGGACTCCCCCTATAATCAGCATTAGGGTAATAAATGATTTTTAGTAATACTTGAAATTCACCATTAAAATATTGAACTAAGTAAAAAGGTTTATTAAAAGCCAGAACTCTAGGAATAATGGAGGATCATAATGAAATGGACGTCATCAAAAGATTTAATGTTACTTTTTATATTATCGATTATCACTACTATATTTACCTCTATTAAGCCCATTGATAACTTTACAGTAGATATTCTTTTATTTATGATTATTTTTGTATCCTCAGGGTATTCATTGATGTCCGTACTTTACCCTGAAGAAAACCCCACCGGACTTCTGAGAAAACCTTTCCTGTTTATGGAGTTGTCTGTATTTTTAACAGTTTTAGTCAGCGTTATACTGAAATATTCCTCATTAGGACTTCAATTCAGAGATCTAATCTTGATATTGTCTTTAATTACAATAGTACTATTAATTACAGCCTACATCCTCAGAGTTAACCATTCGAAAACCGAATTAAAAGAATACCCTGAAACTTTGGATAAATTCATCCCCACTCATTCAAAGAGAAGGATGTCCAGAAATCTGATAACCTTCACCTTACTCAGCTTACTGATGATCATTACAGTTATAGTACCTCCTCTAAACAAAACTCCCCTTTGGATGGTGCCCGGGTGCTTATTCATATGTTTCATTCCAGGATACCTGTTAATATCTGTTACCTTCCCTAGAAATGATGATCTGGAACTGATTGAACGTTTGGCACTGGCGGGAGGATCTAGCTTAATTCTAACTTCACTAATTGGTTTGGCATTTAATTATACCCCCTGGAGTATCCGTTTAGAACTAATATTAATTGTTCTAGCTGTTTTCAGCATTATATTCTGTATTATAACATTCATGAGAATGAAAAAACTACCACTGGAGAGAAGACTTCATATTCCCCAACTGGAACAAATTCTTAGAATATTTCTAATCATCTGTATCATCCTAACCTTATTTACTGCTACCTACTCTATCCTGAAACCAGGGCAATCACAAAGTGGAGTTGAAAAAAATAATTCTACTGATTTCTACATTAAAGGAATGGATGTTCACACCAGCAACTACACCATCGAACTCAATTCCGGGGCAAAAACCAACCTAACCTTGGTTCTAGTGAACCAGGAAGGATCCACCGTGAATTATCGTTTACTGATCCAGGCTAACAGCACCATCCTAAAACAGGAAAACATAACCCTGAAAAACAAGGAAAAAATGGAAATCCCCTTTAACTTCACTGCAGGAATACCGGGGCAAAGGAAGATTGAATTAATACTCTTCAAACTCCCCAACCAGAATCCCTACCAAAAACGGGATTTATGGATGAAAATAAGTTAATTCACTTGGTAAACTTTCAGGCATGAATAGTTCAATTTAAGGAAAATAAGGGTTATTGGTATGGATAAAAAGATATTAATCTTAGTATTAGTGGGAATAATTGTTTTAGTCGCAGGTGTATCTTATTTCCTGTTTGTTCCCCAAACGAATTCATCCAGTGAAAGAATTAATATATTATTTTTAGGTGCTGATGCCCGGTCATCCCAGGACCAGGGTTATACAGATTCCATTAACATATTATCCATTGATAAGAAAACAAAAGAAGTTTCTCTTCTATCCATACCCCGTGATACCAGGGTGCAGATTACAGGCAGAGGTGTGGATAAAATTAACAGCGCATACGCCTATGGAGACATAAACACCACCATAGATACTGTGGAGAACTTTCTGAATGTGCGAATCGATTACTATGTACTGGTAGATTTCACTGATTTTAAAGAACTGGTGGATAGCCTGGGTGGTATCACTATGAATGTAGAACCCCATATCTCCGTTGTGAGACCCGAGCTTCACGGTAAAACTGGTGTGAGTAAATTAACCGGTGAAGAAGCTCTAATCTACGTTCGTTTCCGGCAAGACTCTGAATCAGAGGGTGGCCGGATGAAAAGGCACAGGGAAGCAATAACCGCCATTATCAATGAAGCTTTAAACCCCTCCAACATACTTCAAGCCCCAACTGTTTTGAACCAGTTACGGGAAAACGTGAAAACTGATATACCACCTCTGGAAACAACGGTGATTGAAACGTTAATCACCGGATTTGACATAGAGAATGCCCAAACCGGGGTGGTTACCGGAGAATACACTCATATCAATGGAATAAATTATATGATCCCGGATATGAATCAAACCGAAAAAGTGGTCATTAAATTGGGGTTGAGAAAATAAATTATTATAACCTTACTGCCACTTCAGTAAGCATTCTTATCCCGGAATAAATTAACCAGGGTTCTAAAGAATATTTTCAGATCAAGCTGAACACTCCAGCTTTCCACATAATAAATATCATGTTCTATCCTCTTCTTGATGGAAGTATTTCCACGGTAACCATTCACCTGAGCCCATCCTGTCATTCCAGGGCGGACATGATGTTTGACCATGTATTTTGGAACTTCCTCTTTGAATTTCTCCACGAAATGAGGACGCTCCGGCCTAGGGCCAATTAAACTCATTTCTCCCTTTAATATATTGAAAAACTGCGGTAACTCATCAATACTGGTTCTTCTGATGAACGAACCGAATCTGGTTTTGCGTGGATCATCAGCAGTGGTCCAATGAAATTTTTCATTTTCTTCATCTTGAACTTTCATACTACGAAACTTGTACATTTGGAAACTTTCCTTATCAAGTCCTAATCTTTCCTGTTTGAATATCACCGGCCCGGGAGAGCTAATCTTAACCAAGACCGCCACCGAAATGAGTAGTGGAGATAAGATTATAATGGCCGGAACCACCAACAGAACATCAAGACATCGCTTAAGTAACCGGTTGAAAGAGTTATCCAGAGGTATATGTCTAATCTTAATAAGGGGCATGCCATCTATAACATCCAGATGGGGTTTGGTTGGCATGTAAATGTAATAAGAAGGCACGATCTCGGCACGTACCCCACATTTTTCACAAGTTTCAACCACCCACTCCAGGAGATTGTAGTTGTTATGTGAAAGGGTTATAACCACCCGGTCCACCAGGTTGTTAGATAGTACATCTTCCAGATCTCCAACTGTGCCTAAAATTTTAAGGCCATTAATTAAATCAGCCTGTGAATGGTTCTCATCTAAAAAACCCATAATATCGTAGCCCATATATTCATTTTGGAAGATGATATTTGAAAACCTTCTAGCCAGATCCCCAGTTCCAATAACCAGTATGTATTTGATGTTATACCGTCTGCTGCGTAATAATTGCAACAACTTTCTAATTATGAATCTTTCAGCAATGGATAAAACAGTGCTAAATATGCCAAACATGGCCAGCATGTACCGTGAATAATCAGTGAGTTCCAATACAAACAGTATGGTTATAAGGAAAAGCAATCCTACACAGTTAGCCTGAATGATCTTAAACGCTTCAGAACTTATGGTCTTTTTAGTTCTTTGAGGGGTGTATAAACCCAGGACATAGTAGAGAAAAATGTAGGATGGCAAAATAAAGATTATAGGCAATATGTAATGGTAAAAACCACCTACATCACTACCAAAACCCAGCAGATTAGTTCCAAAACGGATGTACCATGCCAGAATTAGTGACAAAAGGATCACTGAAAAATCAAGCCCCACCAAGGCTATGTTAAATATTCTCTGATTTTCCCGGATCACTTCTACCACTACCTGAATAAAACGTTATTCAAACGATTTAACATTATTTTCAGCCCATAAATCCCCCATATCCCCGTATAAGTAATTCCAGTTATGATAAATGGATAATTATCCCGGTAATGTTTATTGTAAAAAAGGTACATTGATCTGTAGAATTCATATATAAGTCTGGGTTTAACCGGTTTATTATTACTTCCCCCTTTGTAATGGATGATCTTTGCGTCACTGTAGTACAATACTTTCCACCCCGCTGATTTAATGCGGTAACACCAGTCAATATCTTCACCGTACATGAAGAACTCCTCATCCAAGAGACCTATTTCCTGAATTACATCTGATTTTACCAGCATAAAAGCCCCAACTAAACTATCCACCTCGTAGGTTTTATTTTCATCCAGAAATGTCAAATTGTACTTACCGAAACGTTTACTTTTAGGGAAAAGACTGGAAAGACCAGTCATTCTGTAAAATGATACACTGAACGTGGGAAAACTCCTACGGCAAGCTCTGTCCAGTGAACCATCAGGCAGGACCACCTTACATCCTAAAGCCCCTATACTAGAATCCTCCTCCATGTGATGGATACATTTACTAAGGGCATTATTAAGGATTATAGTATCTGAATTGAGTAATAAAACATACTTGGCATTGCTCTCTTTCAGGGCCAGATTGTTAGCATGAGCAAAGCCACTGTTTCTGTTGTTGGCAATGAATTTTATTAACCCAATTTCTGTTTCTCTGACAAAATCTTTTTGCAATCTCTCCAAACTGCCATCTAGGGAAGCATTATCCACTAAATAAATTTTATACTTAAAGGGGTGTTCTTTGGAGATTATGGAGTCTATGGTTTGTTTGGTAAGGTTGTAAGTTTGATAGTTTATTATTATAATTGATAAATCCATTTTATCGCCTTTAAGCAACTTAAAAGACTACAACATTATTCATGGTAACATATATGGCCCAATATTCTATTCAAGACATTTTATTTAAGATGTGAGATAAATGATTTATATATTATTATCAAATGGAGATTAAAGCTATTATAAACATATATTAAATGGCTGTAACTTTAATAAGTTACGCTGAAATCTGGCTAAAATTAACTAAAGTATCCACCAGATTCCCTAAGTACTGATGGATATTTCTTTCAAAGATGAATAATGATTACCAGACACTGCAATGTTATTTTAAAAAAATGTGTTATGAGTGCAAAAACTTATAGTATGTAAAAATAAAGGATAATATAGCACTGGCAGGCAAGTGAAAGCATGAAAGTCCAATGTTCAAGATGTGGGGAAGAATATCAATTAGAACTAGACGAAAATCCCTCTGACTTCCAATGCAAATGTGGGGGAGAACTAATAATAAGAGATGAACCCACAAATACTCCTGAATCCTTAAATGATACTCTTGATGATCTAAATATAAGTGAACTTGAATCATCTGAAAATACTCCGGATTACCCTGAGAAAAAAGCTTCAGAATCTTCTAAGAGTATCTTTGATAATTGGAAAAAACAATACATGATTGTTATAGTAGTGATTATTCTGGTTTTTGCCATAATAGCAGTGGATAGTGCTGTTTTCTTTAGAGATCTGGTTGTAACCAATGTAACAGTTCCGTCAACAGGTGGAATTGGCAAGGAAATAAACATACCGAACACCATTAAAAACAACGGAATTTTACCCACCGGTGATTGTAATGTTACCTTCCAGTTTACACCGGAACAGAATTCAAAAAACGTTATATTTCTGGGCAAAATCCACCTTAGTGATCTTGGCAGTGGTGAGATTAAAAATCAGAACACCAAATTCACCGTACCCCGTAATATCACACCGGGCAAATACTACATAAGAGTGATTGTAGATTCTAACAAAGAAATATATGAATCTAATGAAAACAACAATGAGATCTATAGTTCTACAGCGGTCAACATAATATGACAAGTTGCCGTATTATTTTTCATGTTTCCTTAATAAAACAGGAATTTAAAGGTGTTTCTGATTAAAATCCATTGGATGATAAGATAGTTCTTGAAATTTTTAGGATCATATATAGCTTTACCAATCCTTTTTCTTGATTTAAATCCCTCTTTTAAACCATCCAAATAGATCTCACCGTATCCTTTCCTCATGAAAAAGAGATATTTAATGAAATAGCCTGTGCAGAGGAAAACAAGGTTCACCAGGAGTTGAGGCCAGGGCATGTTTTTGTAGGGAACATAGACATTGTTCCGGGCAGCTAATCTGGTTTTGAATTTGTTGTACCTACCACCACTGGTCCCACTGCCCACATGGTAAACAACTGCTTCTGGACAGTACCAACAATGGTAGCCTCGGATCCTGGCCCGGTAACTGATGTCCACATCCTCCATGTAGGCGAAAAAGTTCTCATCGAAGTATCCTATTTCCTCCAGAATACTTCTACGGTAGATGGATGCTGCTGCAGAGGCACTGAAGATCTCCCTGTTATGAACATATTTATCCGGTGATTTTCCATATCCCACTCTTTTTGCCCAGCCAAGGATAGTGTATTCATCCCCTGCATCATCCATTTTAGTCCGGTCGTGGTACTGGATCATCTTGGAAGAAACTGCGAAGATGTTTTCATTGGTTTTGATGCACTTTAAAAGGTTAGAAATGGTGTCTACTTCCAAGTACACATCATTGTTCAGGAGAAAAATATAATGGGAACCAGAGGCTTTTATTCCCTGATTTACTGCTGCAGCAAAACCAATGTTCTCCTGGTTTTCAATTAGTTTAAATTCAGGATAATGTTCCCTGATGTAAGCAACACTACCATCATTGGAAGCATTATCCACTACAATAACATTAAATGGATGATCCTGATTTTTTAAAGATTCCAAACACTCCCCTAGAAAAGGTTGGCCATTGTAGTTGGGGATTACAACTGTTAAATCCATACAATTCACCATTCCATCAAAAGAATGTCTGTTTTAACTATTAAAATTATAAAAGAAAATAGAGCATACTGACTCCGTCTAATCTTTTAAGCGGACAAACTTCTCATAATCATCACAAACTTCATCAACGGGACCATCAGCGATCAATTTACCTTTATCTAGCCATATTGCCCTGTTACATATCTCCCTTACTTGATGAGTGGAATGGGAAACAAAAAGAACAGTGGCATCTTCATCTAGGAGTGAGTTCATTTTATCACGGCTTTTTTGCTGGAATTTAGCGTCTCCCACTGACAGGACTTCATCAACGATTAATATTTCCGGTTCCACCATGGTGGCTATGGAAAATGCCAATCTCGCTTTCATACCTGATGAATAATTCTTCAGGGGAACATCGATAAAATCTTCTAACTCGGAAAATTCCACTATTTCATGGAATTTTTCCTCTAAAAAATGACGGGGGTAGCCTAATAAAGCACCTTTGAGAAAAAATGTTTTCTCGGCCAGTGTAATCTGGATCAAAACCAGCACCCATTTCAAGTAAGGGAACCATACTCCCAGTTACATTTATCTGCCCTTCAGTAGGTTTCATAACTCCTGCAATTAGTTTTAAAAGTGTACTTTTCCCGGCACCATTCAATCCGATTATCCCAAACTTATCTCCCTTGTTGACTTTAAAAGAAACACCTTTTAAGGCCCAGAAGGGGTGGTAATGGAGTTCTCGTTTTAAGAACTTAATAACATATTCTTTAAGGTTATCTGTTTTTTCCTTACTTAAGTTGAATTTCATTTTAACATTTTCAACCTTAATAACCGTGTTTTCCAATGTTTCACCTGTGTGGAACTTATACGTGTAGTATGAATTTATCTTGGTATTTATAAAACAGTGCTAAACCCACAATCATGGCCACCGCAGCAGATACTAATGCAAATATTAACTGGTGCGGATCGTACAATTTACCGTAAATAAAAACATCCCTACAACAACTTATAACTGCATAAAGAGGATTATAATCCTGAATAAAACGGAAACTAGCAGGTACAATGCTAGGAGGGTAAAATATAGGTGTGGCGTACATTAGGAGTGTTAAAAAAACCCCATATAAATGTTCAAGATCCCGGAAGAAAACATTCACAGTTGCCAGTATCAACCCCGCACCGATGGTGAAGAAAAGTAACGCCATGATAGGTAAACTAGTGAAGATTATGTAAATAGTAAATGGTGCATTAGTAACGGCCATTACTAAAAATAATACAATTAAGGAGAGTAAAAAGGTTACAAAATTGGATAATATTGCCGAAAGGGAATAAATATATTTTGGCACGTAAACTGTCTTTAAAATATTTGCACTGCTCCTTATAGATCGCATGGCAGCCGAGGTGCCTCCTGAAAAGCAACCGACCTGTTAAAAGATACACAGGATAATTTTCAACACCGAAACCTTTAAAAATTGTAGAGAATATGATGGTAAGCACAATCATGGTCAGTAGAGGCTCCAGAAAACTCCAAAATACTCCTAAAACAGATTTACGGTATTTTGTTTTTATGTCCCTGCTAACTAACTGGTAAAGTAGGAATTTGTATTTTCTAAAATTGTGTAGAAATCTGTGTCCAGTGACCTTCCCTGCCATGTTCAACTTCCTTTATAACCATTGCCTATTTGATGATATTCAAAACCAATTTCTCGGAGTGTTTCCTTATTATACTGGTTTCTCCCGTCAAAAATTAACCTGTTGATCATTCTCTTACTCATTTCTTCAAAATCCGGACTTCTGAATTCCTTCCACTCAGTTAACAGTAGTAGAGCATGGGTTTTATCCAGAGCGTCGTACTTATTTTCAGCATATTCTACTTGTTTGTTGTCTTTAAAGTAGTATTTTTCTGCGATATCCATAGCTTGCGGATCATAAGCCCGCACTTTAGCCCCGAGTTCACACAATTTATTTATAGTAACCACCGAAGGTGCTTCTCGCATGTCATCAGTTTCTGGTTTAAATGAAAGTCCCCATATTCCAAAGGTTAACCCGGAAAGGTTTTCCCCAAATTTATCTACTATTTTGCGTACTAAAGTTAGTTTCTGTTGATTGTTAAGTGCTTCAACTTCTTTTAAAATGTTAGCGTCATACCCCTTATTAGCTGCGATTTTGATCAAAGCTTTAACATCTTTAGGGAAGCAACTACCCCCATATCCGCAGCCAGCGTACAAAAAATTGTATCCAATTCTTTTATCACTACCTATACCCTTTCGAACGTTGTTAATATCCGCGCCTACTTTTTCACAGATATTGGCTATTTCATTCATGAAGGATATTCTGGTGGCCAGCATGGTATTGGCCGCATATTTAGTCATTTCGGCACTGCGGACATCCATGGTTATAAATCTCTCATGGTTAGAGGTGAATGGAGAGTATAATTCTTTTAATATCCCAATTACAATTTCATTACCGGTTCCGATTACAACTCTATCTGGACGCATAAAGTCTTCAACAGCAGAGCCTTCTTTTAAGAATTCTGGGTTTGAAACTACTTCGATGTTGAGTTTGAGATTACGCTGTTCTAACTCTTGCGTGATGGTTGCTTTAACTTTATCCGCTGTTCCCACTGGAACTGTGGATTTATTAACTACGATCATGTCATGACTTGCCAATTTTCCAATGTCTTTAGCCACATCAAGAACATACTGTAAATTTGCACTTCCGTCTTCACCCATAGGAGTGCCAACAGCAATGAAACAAATATTAGAATTATCCAGACCATCTTTAAGATTATTGGTGAAGATAAGGTCACCTTTAGACTGGTTTTT
>JAUNXM010000259.1 GCA_030539815.1 Methanobacterium sp. | reverse complement strand
ATAAAAACATATAAACATATAAAATATGTAAATATGAATATAAAAAATATAAAATATATAAAAGAAGTTTTAAACACTACACAAACTACACAACTACACAAGTAGATTATGTAAACCTAGTTATAATCAGTATTTAAGTTATGTGTAGTTTGGTGGGGAGTTTTTCACATGTGGGGAGTTTTGGGGTATTTTGTGTAGTTTTAGATTTTATTAATTAATGAATGACAAAACATTATTTTAGAAATTAATAATATTGCAGCAGTGTTCCAGAGCATTAAGACAGATGTGATTTTTCAATTAAAAAAGCAGTGCCATAAATGGGAACTTGTCGTTCCGTAGATATGAATATATGAAGCTGATAAACGGAACGTAGGAACGATATAAGCGTGAGTGTGTAAAGAAGGTATAAACATAGTAGGTATGTAGTTTAAAGGTAGTAGTGAGGCTGTGTGAGAGTTATATTTGATATGTGTTTTTAGTATTGGATTTGGTTGAAAATATTAGGGGCTGACCTGCACAAACGTTCCTATTATTTCAAAAAAGTAGTATTTCACCTTTTACAGGCTTGATTATTACATTAATTGGCTGGTGAATGCTTAAATTATTTCCCAAAATGCAGTTTAATAATAAATGTATTATTTACGTATTACTTTGAGAAACGCACGTTTCCCGAAATAATTATACTATTTGTAAATTACAAGAATGGCTCTATTACTTACTTTGCTATGATACGCCCTTAAAAATGAATAATATACAACGAAATAATATACAAATGCAGTGAATAAAACATTGATTATACATTAAATGATGAATATTATTACATTTATATTTCCCGATATTTTAAGCTTATCTAATCATGTGAACTTGCCTTTTGTAGATGCGGCATAGGAAAGGGTGGGGGTATTCTAAATTCAAGATGCCAAAATACCGTCGATGAACCCCACAAAATTTTGTGAAATTTTTCAAAACCTCATTTACAAAAAATACTGTACTTTCCATAAAAATGGTGATATATTTAGAGTGTAAAAAAGTTAATTATTAGTACCCTCACCTTTACAGGCGGGAAGGCTTTTAGCCACGGGAATATTAAAAGATAGGCTCTGCATAGAGCTGTATCACTTATTCCTGTGGTTTTTATTTTGCCTAAATTTAGATCATAGGAATAAGAAAAATAATTAGCTTTAAATAATTTAAAAGAGGTGCTAATAATGAGAAAACTAAACTATGATATTGAGAGTGAGTTAAAGAAATATGCCTACACAATATCTACCACTAGAAAAGAAATTGAGAAAGTCAATTCAGACTACAAAGAAGAGGTTGCAGTAAAAAGAATTCAGGATATTATAGGCAGTGTTAAGAGTGTGCTGGATTTGCGCAGAAACTCTATTAACAATTTAGTTGATGCTGAATTAAAGAAAAATGCAGAAATAAAGAGTAATCAGTTCGCTAGTAAGGATTATCAATTAACATTATCCAATATGCTTAAATTACTTGAAATGAGTGATTTCAACGTATCAGAAGAACAATTTAATAATATGATTCAGCCTTTAGTTAATAATAATGACTATTCAACCTTACAGGCTTTAGAAAGTGTTATGAAAAACAAGGGAAAGCCTTATTTAGAGGCTATATGCAAAAATAATTCTCTTAACCTTGAATTGAATAACATGGATATTATGCTTAATGCTATTAAGCAATATGTTAATACAAATATGCTCTTAAGCATTGGTGGAGATATATACAG
>JAUNXM010000067.1 GCA_030539815.1 Methanobacterium sp. | reverse complement strand
TAAATTTTAGCATTATTACATAAATTTTAGCGATTTTTTTTTAAATTGGGAAATTAAAAATATTTTTTAAGAACAATTAAATTTTAAGCTCGTTCTACTAAATGAAATCATTTTTTAAGGTTTTCTAGCCATTCAATTGCCTCTTCGGCTATGTCTTCAGAAATATCCTCAATCCAGTCCTGTTCGCTCCATGTGCACACATCTTCTTCCTCAATATCCCCCACCATATCTTCCACACGGTCCTGATCAGTGTACTCTCCTAGAACTGATTCGCAAAAACTGAACTCTTTATCATGGTTATCGAATAGAACATTCCAGCTTCCAGAATCTCTGAGCTCCCAATACCAGTAGTAATTCCTAATAGTTTCTTCCCCGGGGTTCTGTTCATCAAATGATTCTTCCTCTTCATAGCCAACGATAAGAACCTTGTTCTCGTCTAAATAAACATGTTTCTCCCATATATCCTTGTCTATCCTTGTTTTTTCCAGTTCGGTTTCTTCTATTTTTTCTACCAGCGTGTCTTTCCCCATCATTAGATAACCCCTAAAGACCAATCTACCAAAGATTCTCCATACTAATTATGTTGCAAATTACACTTATTTTTTATGTGTTGATTAATGAGGACAATTCAGCTAATATTATCTAGAGGAATTTACACACCATTTAACATTTAATTTCCTCTAATTTCAATTTTATAAAATCTCGTAACTGCCATTAAACCGATAAAAACACCCTATGGGGATTAACCCATAATATATTATATCATTAAGAAGATAAAAAATATTAAAAATATACACAGTGGGTGTTAAAATGCGAATCAACGACTTTATTGGAATGAAGGTTATAGATATTGGGGCCCGGGACGTGGGTAAGATAGAAGACCTGGCGGTTACAATAAAAGAATGCATGGTTGAACAGATATTCATAGCCACGGGATCTGCCCTGAGTAAAAAGTACTTTGCTGTTAAAGAAGATGATATAGCAGCTGTAGGGGATTACGTTCAACTAAAATTTGAGGGGGAAGTGCTGGAGAATAAGATCAAAGTGGATAAACTGGATGATCTCACCTCTCGAGAAAAAAGATTCAAAAATTTAGAGGGAAAGGTAGTTCTCGCCAAGGAAGGTATGGAAATTGGTAAAATACAGGATATGATCATTGATCCAGCTGGATGTCTCATCCATAATGTGGTAATTTCCATGGGTGGAACCTTTAACCGAAAACAGGTTCTAATCTCCAGTGATGATATTGCCGAAATAGGTGATTACATGATACTGAAACTTTCCAAAGAACAGATTGAAGAAATGGCAGTGGATTAACCTTTTTTATATAATTTCTATTTTTTATATTTTTTTTTGAAAGGTTTACAATAATGCCAGATTTGTGTAAACATTTCTTAAAATTTATAGTCCATTAATTGGGTATCTGGGTAGTATGGGAAAAAGATGATTAACCAGTCTTATTATTCAAATATTAAAAGAATCCTTTTAATTGTTTTAATCCTTAATGTTGCAGTGGCTTTAGCTAAAATGATCTATGGTTGGATGACCAATTCACTGAGTATGGTTTCAGATGGATTTCACTCTCTTTTTGATGGAACATCTAATGTAATTGGAATTATTGGAATTACACTCGCTTCTCGCCCTCCAGATAAGGTGCATCCATATGGTCATGAGAAATTTGAAACATTCGCATCACTGGGAATCGCTTTTTTATTATTTATAACTTGTTTTGAGATTTTACAGTCTGCTTTGGACAGATTTTATAATCCTCAGGTTCCTGAAATTACTCTAATAAGTTTTTTGGTCATGGGAATAACCATTATAATTAACTTGGTGGTTTCCCAGTATGAAAAGAATCAGGGGATAAAGTTAGGAAGCAGTATTTTAGTGTCCGATTCCAAACATACTCGAAGTGATGTTTACGTATCAATAGCTGTTATTTTAGGATTTATAGTAATAAAACTCGGATTAAATTTGATTGATCCTTTAATATCAGTTATAATAGCAATATTAATAGCTCGGATGGGTATTGAAATTATTAAAAGTAGTTCCAGTGTTCTTTTGGACAGTGCACCTCTGGAGGAGGAACTTATAAGGAAAATTGTTGTCTCGGTTCCAAAGGTTAAAAACAGTCATAAGATCCGTTCAAGGGGTCTCGCTTCTCATATTTATGTAGACCTTCACGTGACTCTTGAATCATGTTCATCAGTGGATGAAGCTCATGAAATAGCCCATTTAGTTGAAGATAAATTAAAAACTTCCATTAATGGCATTCAAGATGTGGTCGTGCATGTAGATCCCTGTGAAGAAGATAGTTAATTATTAATTTCAATAATAACTCCATTCTTAGAATTTTAGATTTGGTTAAGAATAGATGGATATGCATAATAGAAAAACCATTAATTTCCTATTCTCCATCCAAGTCATCTAATATCTCGTTTATCTTCTGATTAACTTCACTAATACTCCCTGAAGTATCAATGATATACCAGTCCTGGGCCAGTTTTAAAGCCTTTTTACGTACCTTAATGAGGTCATCCCGATTCTCAAACATTTCTATTTCCTCACGGGAAGACATTCGCCGGAGTGACTCCTCGACTTCCAGATCTAAAAAGAACATAAACGGTGATGTGGGAAGAATCCTGGTGAAAAAACTGTAAAGAATACGTGCCAGGGGAAGGGGCAAGTAAGCTAACCCCATGAGGTAACGAACCATGATAATGTTATCGGATTTACCATTATATTTTCTAACGGAACGGATCACGTCCAGAGCATAATAAACTGAAGCTTTGATCTTATTCAATTTTCCCCGGCCAAGCAACGCTTCCTTGGCCTTCAATCCGTAAGAATTGTCAAGAGAAGGGTGTTCCCTGAGAATAACACTTTCCCCAATGGATAGATATTTTTTTTCAATAAATTGGGCTTGGGTGGATTTACCAGAGCCGTCAAGCCCGTCAATAATAATAAAACGCATGTTTATCCTCTGAATTTTAGATGGTCAGTATAATGTAGGTTATAACTGCTGAGAAACAGGCTGTAATGTTATCCAGACCTTTAGGTGTCAGTCCTTCCAAGATGGTTGCTACCATTGCCACCATCAGAATTACAAGGGGGCTAGCAGGCACGTTATAATAGGTTAAAACTACCCATAACATGCATATAAGTACTATAAACATGGTCAGAGATCCTTCCAGGCTTTTGGCGTCTCCTGAAAGGTTGTATTTAATTTTACCGTATTTTGCTCCAACTAGTGAGGCCATCCCATCTCCGTAGGACATGGCAGCTATGCCCACTGCTATGATCCAGGGTTGGTCAAAGAATATGAGGGCCAGTAATGTCCAGGAGATGGCATAGTAAACCAGTCCCAGGCCATGACCAGAACCGGATATTCTGTCTTTTATTTTCAATGGGGAATAAGGGCTTATAAGAAAAGTTAAAAGAATAAATGGGGCGGCCACCAGGAGGGCCATAACCCATCGTGATTGGAAGAGGGGTAATATGAAGAGAATGTTCCCTACCATGATATGCAAGAACTTTCGACTAAAATTGGGATGTTTTTTAATAACCTTCTCGGAAATCACCAGTAAAAGTATCACGTATACATAAACCAGTATTAAACCAATTATATCTCCATTATCCATGAATCTTAGTACTTCCTCCACCTATAAGAGAATTTGGATTTTCATTTGTTACCTCAGATTAATTGAAAAGAATTTGTGGATAATGGCTTGGATACAATGGGAATTTTTGCACTAATTGTTGGAGTGGATCCAGGGATTTTCCCAAAGTTTATTAGTTATTTTGGGGATAGGAAAATCTATGTATATCTGTTTGGAGGGAATTGATGGCTCTGGAAAATCCACACAACTGGAACTTCTGGGTAAATGGCTGGAAAATTGTGGTTTTACCGTAACCCCCATTAGAGAACCAACTGATTCACCAGTGGGCAAATTAATTAGGCACATGCTCCAGGACCCTAAGGCCAAGGAAGAAGGTTTCCAGAGGACTTTAGCACTCCTATTTGCAGCGGATAGAACCCTTCTCATGGATAATATCCTTGTTGAGGAAGGATTGAAAAGGATTGTAATTAGTGACCGTTCATTCTACTCCAGCCTGGCTTACCAGAATGGTGAAGAATGGATAGCTCAGATAAATCAACATTCCCTGGAACCGGACCTGGTGATATTACTGGACCTGGAAGTTGAAACAGCCATCCGTAGATGTGATGGTACTGACAGTTTTGAAGATGCTGATTTTCTGGAGAGTGTCCGTCAAAGATACCTTAAACTGGCTCAACAGCATAGTTTTATGGTGGTTAACGCCAACAGTGGTGTGAACAAGATCCACAGTGATATAAAACGTATAGTTGCCCCTAAACTAGGTATGTGTATATAGTGAGATTAAGGTTAAACCCAGTGAGGTTCATAGATGAAACAGATAAGTTAATTCAAAATAGATTTTTGGTAGAAATTTAAATGGAATTTTTTTTGTTGAAATTGAATAATAGATTTATGATATATTAAATTGATTTTTTTATGGGTTTTACATTAAATTAGATTTAAACTAAAATCTAATAAAAATTAAAAAAAAGATGCTAAAAAATAATTAATCTTTTTCAAGTTCTTTTATGCGCTGATTAAGGGCTTTTACAATATGGTCTTGGGCATTTTCCAGATTTTCTTTCTTCCCATAGAGTAAAGGACCATCGTCAGTATTTTTTAGTTCCAAATCAAATTTAGTTATTACTTCGGCCATTATTCTTTCAGTAATTCCTGGTGGAACTCTCATCTCGTACAGCATATCTTCTTCCATAACATCTTCTTCTATCCTATCTTCTGCCATGATATCGCCTCAAATATTATTAAAAATCAATTGATTATATTATTCGCATTTTTTATTCTAATCTCTTTAATCCTTATATTTTTGGCTTATAATTTTCCTTTTAACCTGTTACAATAATTAATTTTTTAGTATATCAAAATGGAATAATTTATTCCTCATTTTTAAGGAAATCCCGAACTGGTTCCAAAATATCCGCCAGACACTCCGCAACTCCATTTTTCAGATCCAGGGGATGTAACTTTCCATCTTTATACATACGTTCCACTTCTGCCTGGGTTAATTCCAGGTTTCCCCCAAACTTCTCGGGACGTTTTATGGTCATGGTGTCCTTTTCACTGAATATGAAATGATGGGCTATCTCTAGAACTGGATTTCCTTCCACTTCCCCTGCAGGGCAGTAACTTTTCTTTATCTTTTTACTGATCACTTCTGGTTCATCATCAATGGCTATAAAGTTCTCTTTACTGGAAGACATCTTATCTGAGCCATCAGTACCGTGCAGGAGGGGAGTGTGAACACAAACCGGGGATTGGAATCCCAGTTTAGGCAGATTATCCCTGGCCAGCATATGGATTTTACGCTGCTCCATACCACCCACTGCCAGGTCTACTTCTAAAAACAGCATATCCACCACCTGCATCAGGGGGTAAATAACCTCTGCCACCTGGTGGTCCTCGGCATCCCTGGTTATTTGGGCCATACTCCTTTTAGCTCGGGTCAAAGTAGTGGAAAGGGCTAACTGGTAAACTTTCATGGTATAATTTTTCCTTGTCTGAAAACTACTGCCTAAAATGAATTCAGTATCCTCTGATAGTCCTAAAGCCCGGAAACAACGTTGATTATATTCTGAAATCTCTTTGATCTCCTCTAAACTTCCCTTGCCATTGAGGTAGGCATGAAGGTCTGCCAGGAGAATCTTAATCCTAAAACCGGCCTTCTGCAGATCAATCATCTTCTTCACCGTGATGGCATGTCCTAGATGCACCTTTCCTGATGGTTCATATCCAATGTAGGCGGTTCTTTCATCTTTTTCAAGCTTAATTTTCAGTTCTTCTGGAGTTACAACTTCCAGTGCACCTTGTTTTATTGTGTTCATTGCAGAATCCATGTCCATTATTGTCACCATCATGGGTTTTATCGTAGTGATTTAATGTTAATCAAACTTAATTATTAATTATCTTTTATTATATCCTTTTCAGGGGGTATAACGTACATTTTTCCCTTTATTTCAATTACTTCCACTTCGTCCCCAATATTTATATTAGATAATCCCGGGATCATATCTAGATCCAGGGTTTGGTAGGTTTCAGGGTGTAATAACTGTATTTCTGATGGTGATTTGGAGGTAACGGTGGTGGTCTTTACCTCTTCTCCACTGGCCACCTTTTCCAGATTATCATATTGGCGCCAGGATATGGAAATATTTTCCAGGGTCTCCAAGTCCATGGAAACAATCTTTCTACCATTCAAATCAATTACCTGCCCCACGTGATTTTCATAAGCCAGAAAATCCCCGGTCTGGAACACGGGAAGTCTTAAAGAAATCCATATTCTGTAGAGGTCCTTCCCTGCGGATTTATCCCGGCCCATGAGGCGGGGTGATTCTCCAACCACACCTCCCATATGCTCTTTGAGTGTGTTGGATATCTTCCGGGCTGCCTTGTATGATCCGAAATAATAGTCAACTCCCTCTTTAAGCACTAATCTTTGGGATAAGTAAGCCATTCGGTTGGTGCGGGAGATTTTTTCAAGTAGATTTTTTATTATTCCCTCTGCGGTCTGGATTTCTCCACTACTCGGGTGTCTTTGGTCTGCTCTCAACTGGAGGACTGCTTCGTAATATCCAGATGCATGTTTACTGCATTCCGGGCAGGCGTTGCGATTAATTTTGACATTAACCTTTAATTCCCTTTCAATAGGCACTCCTAAAACTGTCCCCTTGGCTTTCACCAGGAGTTCCAGTAGGGAACCCCTCTGATTAATGAGATCTATTTCCAGCACCACATCCTCTGCATTTTCGTCAGTTACCGATGCCTTGGCAATGGTTTCTGCAACTAAATCTTCTTCCGATTGTTTTGTTTCATGCCACCGGTCCCCTATGTGGATAGCTGAACAGTGAGCACAAATTTCAACATCTAATTCTGGAGGAATGTTGATTAATTTATTACTGGCTGCGAAACATGAATGACAGAGACCTTTAAATAGTTCTTCGTCTTCTTTACCGCATTCAATACAGAACATAGTATCTTGATCAATTTATTATTTAACAAAAATTTTTTACTTAGTTTAAAAAAGTAATAGAATAAAAAAAGGGATTTAAAGGGTCTTTAGAGGAGCTTTAGCTCCGCATGCTTCACATTTAAGTAGGAAGATGCGGTCTTCCCTTATTATTCTGGTATCTGGCCGGTTACACTCATGACACATGATGAAACGTTGCACGTAGTCATCCATTCGCTCGTTAATGAGGTAATGGGTGAATTTTCCCTGCATAATAGCCCGGTTCCCTTCCAGGTTCCCAGCAGTACCCAGTTCCCTTAACAGGAATTTGAGGATGTGCTGTGGGTCCCGGTTCATTGCATCTGCTATTTCTCCAAAGTTCTGGATTATAGTCCGGTTTCCTTGGATTAGTGAGTATGCTTTGGGTACTGAGAATCTTTTGGTCTCCAGTGCCTGGGGTGGTAATTGTTCAATGGCTCGGTCCAGTAATTCTTCATAATCGCTCATATTTAATACCTCCTTCAAATTAAAATTCGCGTAAAACTGGTTAAACTAATTTAACTTAAATAAAGAAAAATTTAACATTATTCAGCTCAGGCAACTCTTAAGTAACCTTGCTGGGGTTCGTAAATGATTCCTTTTCGTTTTAACTGACGGATAAGGTCTTCTACCTTCTCCTCGCTCATGTTATATCTATCTCGCATTTCAGTTATAAGTATATTGGTGGGTGCTCGTCCGCCGTACTCTTCTTCCAGTTCTTTGATAATTTCCTGAACCACCCTGATCTTGTCCCGGTCAGATTTGGGTGTACGTCCTTCCACCTTGTCAATGTCCACTTTACCTGTCTCTGGATCATATCCTACCTGTTTAAGGCAGTTTTCCTGGAGGGTGACAGCTCGTTTAGCATCTTCACGTGTTACTTCAGTTCCTAATCGAATTTTAGAGCTTGCTTCGGCTAACCTAACCAGAGCTTCCAGCTGTCTGGCTGTGATGGGTACTGGGGAATCTTCATCAGCAGATCCACCACGCATACCTACGTAGAACTCCCGAAGCACATCCATGGCCTCGTTTGTTAGGTGGGGGTGGACTGTTCTCCGGGCATAAGCAATGTATTTCCTGAGGAGTTCAGGTTCAATATCATAAGGCACTGCAGTATCTCGATGTGTGTTAAGAATGTGGGTAGCCAGTGCACTATCTCTTTCAACATCTGGCTTATCTTCAACCACAAATGTGAGATCAAAACGTGATAAAATTGTAGAAGGGAGATTAATTTGTTCTGCTATGGATTTATAACGGTCAAAACGTCCGAATTTTGGGTTGGCAGCTGCCAGTACTGAACAACGTGAGTTCAAAGTGGCCATGATCCCGGCCTTGGCTATACTGATGGTCTGTTGTTCCAGAGCCTCGTGAATAGCGGATCGGTCCTCTGGTCGCATCTTGTCCAGTTCATCCACACATACATTACCTTTATCCCCCAGAACCAGTGCACCTGCTTCTAAGGACCAACCCCCGAATTCGTCCCTAACAGCCGCGGCAGTTAAACCTACACCACTGGTACCTTTTCCACTGGTGTAAATTCCACGTGGTGCCAGTTTAGAAACGTACTTGAGCATCTGGGATTTCCCGATACCCGGGTCACCCACAATGAGTATATGAATGTCTCCTCTGATTCTGGTCTTATCATCTAATTCTTTAGCTGATCCACCGAATAATTGAAGGGCTATTGCTTCTTTAACTTCTCTGTATCCTTTAATAGATGGTGCGGTGGAGTTGATTATTTTATTGTAAACATCGGGGTCGGCAGCCAGTTCCTTTATCTTTTCTTCATCTTCTAAGCTGATGTCTAATTCTTCGAACTCCTGTTCCAAGGCACTGATGTAGTTACCATAAATGTAATTATGGAAACGTTTTGTTTTTTCATCCCGGACGGTTTTCATGGTCCCAGTGATTCTTACAACGTCTCCAGGAGTTACAGTATCCACCAAGTCGTCTTCCAGCACTACGTTGATCTGGCGGGGTTGTTCCCCTCCAGAGAGGTTTTCCAGAGGTTCCTGTACTTTGGTGTTTTGGGTGTCCATGAACTCGGATTCTTCCTGGAGAATTCTGAATGATCGACCACCGCATTCCTGGCAAAGTGCGGGTTCAGTGACTAAATTACTTTTTTGTTGTACTTCATGGAGTCTCATACAACTACGGCATTCGAAAATTGCTTTTAAAATTCGGGGTCTGATTTCATCGGTTTTTCGTACAATCCCATCCACAGCCACGAACTTGCCTATGTATTTGCTGCGCAAAAAGCGTAGGGGAATGTTATTACGCACATTTTCGAAGCGAATATGAAGTTCAGCATTTTTCCTAAGGGGGTCAATGTTTTGAACGGCCTTGGAAGCAGCTTTGATCACTTCGTCTGGTTTTTCGATTATCAGGTCTGCCAGGTCCGGGTCGAACATCTCTAGTTCCACATAATCAACTACCACTGATCTTTCTTCGGGATATTTCTCCAAAGCTTCATAAACAGTGTCTTTATACTTGGTACTAAAGAACTCCTCGAACTTGGCCACAGGATTTTTAGTTTTGTCAGTTGTAGATTCGGCTGAAGTTTCCATCGACTAACTATAATATCTTCTATTATAAAAAAATTCTCATGAAAAATTAAACTATTAAAAAAAGCTCGTATTGATTTTAAGCATCTTATTTTTTTTTAAATCCATTTAAACTAATTTTAATCTGTTTAAAACCTTCTTAAATAAGTATTTTGTTTATTAAAAGAATTTGGACAACAAGAAATAGTAATAATTTATAAATATATTATAATAATGCAGTGGAGTGTAGGAATTTTATATAAAGGAGTTGTTTTGATAATATTAGTTGATAATAGATAACGAAACAGTATTAGATAAAAAGATATCTTTACTAAAATATAAGTGTAGCTTGTTTCATTAGCTTCAAATGTAGGAATTAAACTAAAAATTCTATCTATAATTAAATC
>JAUNXM010000258.1:515-1761 GCA_030539815.1 Methanobacterium sp. | reverse complement strand
TTGAAAGATTGTTAAAGAAAAAATCTCAATTATATGAAGTTCAAAATTATTTTATTGTTCATAATTTCTTTTTTCTCTAGTTGTATTCCTGAGGAAAGGACAGAAGGAGGTAATCTAAAAAATGATATTCCTTGTATTATTGTAATAGGACAGAGTAATGCAGCAGGATACGCTCCACAAGAATCATCTCCTTTTTGGTTAAAGCATGATGATTATATGATGAAAGATTATCTTGTTTGGAATCGATATGCAAAAAAATTTCAACCGTATCGATTGGGCTATAATGTTGGTTCTGAGGATAATTCAGACAGCCATTTTGGATTCGATATTTTTTTTGCGCAGAATTATATAGATAAATATGAAGGTACTCTTTTGTGTATCAAGCAAACCTTAGATGGAGTACCAATATCAGAGAAAGGATCCTCAGAACTTGCTCGTTGGAATCCTATTTCTGAGTTAATACCCAGAGGTGAGCGAAATATGATTCAGGAATTGAAGATTAAAATGAAAGAGGCTGATGACTATTCTTTGAAAAATGATTTCAAATTAATTCCTATAGCCATTCTCCTTCACCAAGGTGAAGGAGATGCATCGGAAGTTGTGAGATTAAATGATTACGAGGAGAACTTTAAGAAATTAATTGCATATTTGCGTAATGAAATTATAAGTGATACTATTCCTATCATCAATGGGGAAATTTTCTATATAAATGATAATTTCAAGAGAATAAACTCAATATTTCATTCTTATTCTCAATCTGACAATAAATTTATGACTGTGAGTATGAAAGAATATCAAACTAGTATTGGTGATAATTTACATTATGATGCACGTGCACATGAATATTTGGGAAAAAAAATGTTCGAATATTTTGAACTCATGAAATGATATATAATGAGTTAAAATATCTAGCTAAAGATATCTGCTATTTGACTGTTTTCTTATCTTTTCTACCCCCACTTAGTATTCTGAAAAACCTTGGTAGATATTTTTCCAAAAGTATGGATAGTAATAAACAAAAAAAGAAAGTGCCTAAACCTGTTAATAAATAAGCAACTATTGGTAATGGGATTAAGATTAAAGATATTTTTTTGAAAACCATAACTACTATATGCGCATGGAATATGTATATGGTAAAGGCATAATGATAATATTTTGTAGGAATTCTATTAAGAAGTTTATAGATGGAGGTACAATTCCATACAAAAATAGAGAAACTCAAAATGAATAATCGCTCGAACATATT
>JAUNXM010000258.1:0-505 GCA_030539815.1 Methanobacterium sp. | reverse complement strand
ATTGTTGTACCCCAATCCCAATAGATATTGGCGATGGCAAATAGAATTGAAAAAATCAATATAATGGTATTATTTATTTTCTTATTAAGTAAGGGGAGATTCTGAGAAAGAATTCCTCCAAATATGAAAAATAGTAATGAATCTGATTTCAAAATAAAAAAAGAAAAATTATTATCCGAAAAATCCAAGAAAAAAAGTATTGCTAATACTGGAATGTACAGAAATTTCCTATCGATTATAAATTTAAGAATAGGTGTCAACAACATCATAAAAAATAAAATTCTTACGAACCAAAGGATTGTATATTCACCTATCAAAAAGGATTTAATATTTTCAAATATAGCCCGATTTTTAATGAGTTCTTGATTAAAGTCGGTATATACTAGTTGTATGCAAAACATTAGAATAAATGAAAGTAATGACCAAGAAAAGTAAGGTATAACTAATGACTTTATTTTCTTAGAAATAAGTTTTTTATAATCTTCCCATGAATTTTCATATTTTA
>JAUNXM010000066.1:9737-10234 GCA_030539815.1 Methanobacterium sp. | reverse complement strand
AAACAGTTACTTTACTTTGAACAGTTAAGATCACCGGAGGAAGTGGAGATCATCAAGGCCCCGGTTGATGAAGACCTCCTTGAAAAGGCATTTCAAGTAGTCGATAGTATGATCTTTGATTTTGACTGGACCCAGTACTCTGAAACCTACAATCAACAATTAAGGGAACTAATTGAGAAAAAAGCTGCAGGTGAAGAGTTAATACCTGAAATAAAACCTCCTGAAACCAGATCTCTTGAAAAAGAATTGGAGAAAATGCTGGCCATGATGGAAGAATAGGGTGGGATGATCCTTATGGAAATGATGGATCCCATGCTCAGCAAACTGGTAGAAGTGGATGTGCACTTGTCAGGATTATGGATCAGTGAACCCAAACTGGATGGTGAGCGGATCATAGCAGTGAGCGAAGGAGATAAAATCAGCCTCTGGACCCGCAGACACATTGAAAGCTCATACAAATTTCCTGAGATTACAGAGGATCTTAGAAAAAATGTGAG
>JAUNXM010000066.1:0-9727 GCA_030539815.1 Methanobacterium sp. | reverse complement strand
CACGGTTCCAGGAGGGTTCAGAAAGCTATTAAAACGTAACACCGAGGATAAAACGAAAATTTCCATTTTATCCCAGAAATTACCGGCAACCTTTAACCTTTTTGACATTATTCAGTATCAGGGTGAATATCTCACCAGCAAAACCCTGGTGCAGCGGAAAAAGATCCTTTTAGATACTGTAAATCAGGGAGAACACCTTCGAATTATACCCTTTAAAGTAGTAACCACGGGGACAGTTAAGGATCATTTTGAAAAGTCCCTTAAAGATGGTTATGAAGGAGTGATCCTCAAAAATGCCAGTTCCAAATACGAATCCGGAAAAAGGTCTGATAATTGGTTGAAAATCAAAAGAACAGAAACCATAGATGTTAACGTGGTAGGGGCAACCCGGAGTACAGGTAGCATAGCCTTCGGGGCACTGATCCTGGAAAAGGATGGTCAATACTTTGGTAAAGTGGGCACAGGCTTCAGTGATAGGGATCGAAAAGAAATACTGGACTTCTTGGAAAAAAACAGGGAAGAATCTTCCATCTCTTTACCAGGGGATGTGGATGTACTCTTAACCACCCGTCCCTTGCCTGCAGAAATAAAAGCTAATGAGATTGCAGGGGATAAGCCCCGTGCTCCAGTGTGGGTGCGGTTTAGGTGGGATTAATTCCTTAATAAATCCCTTCGTTTGTAGTTCTTTTTAGGATAAACAACTTATTGACTAACTGCCAGTTATTCTTGTTCTCCACTTGAGGTTGTGGTGAGTTTAACGTGTTCCACACCCTTAAGACGCATGATCTTTTCAGAGAGGGCTCTGATTTTTTGGGCGTCTCCTTTAACCACTATAACTTCCAGGCAATTTTTATCAGTCATGTGCAGGTGCATGTTGGCGTTAATGAAATCCCTGAACTGGTGTTGGATATCGGTAAGGTCTTCCATCACTCCAGTGTAATGATGGTCGTAGATAACAGCCAGTATCCCCACACGATCCCCTTCCATGTCTTTCATCCACTGATAACGCACTATATAGTCCTTCAAAGCATCCCGAATACCTTTAGATCGGGAATTATATCCTCTGTCCTTTAAGACCTCATCAAACTCGTTTAAAAGTTTTTTTGGTAATGACATACTTATTCTCATCATTGATCCCACCTGTTAATATGCTTGTTATAACTATTATTAAATTATTAAGTAATAAATATTTCTCTTCACAGGCAAAAATTATTAATAATTTTTCAAGGGTCTGGAGGTGAATTAATCGTAAAGCTGCTTATCAGGGGTTAAACTTTAAGTAAATGGGTAAAAATTAATAAAAATATATTTTAGTCTTATTAAGTTCTGGGAAATTTTGCAGATGATTCCTTTAGCTTTATTGTGAAATTAGTCACAAATAACCAGCATCCAACTTATCTTGATGTGAAATCATAGTTTTCAAAAGTGAATGGGTTAAAGAAGGGAGTTATAATGGGATGTAATGGATTTTTAGGTAGAAATAACAGGCAAATTGTGTTTAAAATTGCTATTTTTTGTGGATTGCTCTTTTTGATGGCTGTACCTGCTACCGCCTGGGAGTGGAATGCTCATAAAAAGATCGTAGACGAAATTAACATTAATCTCCCCTCTGATGTTCAGAACAATCTTAAACCATACCTTGGAGTGATGAAGGAAGGATCTAACTATCCGGACACCATTCCCAACGATAAAATTAATCACGGATACCCGGGTAGTTACCCTCAAACTAATAAATGGTTGGACAAGGGTAAAGCAGCCTATGAAGCGAAAGATTATAGGGAAGCAGCTTGGTGTTTTGGTGTTGCATCCCACTACATCACCGACACCTACTCTGCACCACACTCCGGATGGATCAAAGATAAGGAAAGATACTGGCAAGTAGGAAACCACCTAACCCCAAAAAAACATGACTTCCATTATTCCAATCTCAACACCATGCTCAAATATGGGAATGAAAGGGGAAAAGAAAGTGTTGTCAGCTGGAACAAAAACGCGGACCATGAAATTGTTCAACAAGACATGAATCGCGGAGTATCCGCTGCTTATACAGCAATCCTTTATCATGCCCACCCTTCCATGCTCCAAAATCCGGAATACCATCCGGATTAAGACTAATCTAAACTGGTGAAATGTATGACCTTTAATGTGTGTAAAAATCACCAGACTCTTTTTATCTTCATTTGGAAGGTTTTTATTAATTATTTAGGATCAAAAGAACTATTATCCAAAAAAGGGAAGTGGATATTAGATCCACTTTGAAACTACCCCTACTCTAATATTTTATACAGTTTTCTCAAGGTGTTTAAACAGTTACGCCATATGCTTCAGGGAATGCCTCATTGGCATAGTCCATGGATGCATATCCAAACCCATTATCGCCCCAAGTAGTTCCCCAGCTGTTTCTCACTATAAAGCGGTCTTCAGTGTAACCCACAATGGCCACTGCATGCCCGCCACGGACAGTTTCAGGCTGGTATTTATCCAGGTTTCCTTTGGTTTTAGCGGCATTATCCCAGGTAGCATCCACGTCCAACCCAGTTAAGATGGGGCCATTGGTGGCTATCCATTCTTTCCACCTTTTTTTAACAGCATCCCAGCTCAACCCCGGTTTTCGGAGGTTGAAGTAGTTAGCTATCTTGTATTTCGATGCCAGAGCATAAAAGTCATTGGCCCCCATATGGGATAGTTTCTCAGGTTCAAATGGCACTTCCTTGTCAGGTATGCTCCCGTACTTACGGGCGATATCCAGGGAAGCTTTAAGGCTGGTTCCGAAGGATTCCAGACAGGTGGTGGGAACTGTCCATTCATCCACTTCCTTGGCTGCCATCCACTGAAATCTGACTGATAACTTTTCTTTTTTGGAAATTTTCTGTGCTTTTACCATGTGCCATCGGAGTAGAGCATCGGCAGATGCCCAACCCACACAGGACCCAGTATCCAATTGATCCCCAATATTCCACCATTTTTCCCTTAAATCTACTGATGATGGGATGGCTGGTGGTGCTTCCAGGATCTCACTCCTCAACGCAGCCTTATAACCCCAATCATTTTCCGTATCTGGTGATGGAATACGGTTAAGTATCCGATCTTCTGGTTTTATTTCACTCAAAATAAGTCCCCCCGTATTTTTTTAGGTGTACTTCTATTAATTGATATGTTGTATATGATTTTTTGGTAATAAAAACGAGCAATATGGCTAATAACAGTACATTTTCCCATGGAAAAATATTTTAATAGCAGCCTAAAATTCTTGAAAACCCTTAACACCATTTTTAAAACTTTATAATAATGAGTAATGATCTGTTTAATCGGGGGAGCTAAAAATAAATGATCTGTTGATGGGTGCTTAAAAAAAAATGTTAATGGAGTTGATGAGAATGGAAAAATACTTAAACAGGTATTTTTAAATGGCTATGATTGTGCCCTGGAGTTCTGCTTGTACTGATTTACTTGCTGATAAATAATTCTGCAATGCTTCAATTGCGTGCACATCTAAATGGTTCTTATTTGAACCATACTTATCAGGAACCCCCTGGCTGGTGACATAGACAGCCTGATAGGTTTCATCCATTTTGATCTTTCTTCCCTTTATAAACAATTCCTGAATACGTTGTCCGGGGGGATTTTCCACTTTAAAGTATAAATTGAGACCCATGCATCGTTTGAGATATCCTCCCATCTGATTATATGGATCTCTTGAAAATAAATGCTCTAAATTCTCTTCCATCATTGTCCAAATTTCCTTCCCTGTAAGTTCCACAGTGGAAACTGGGGGATTTACCGGAATTATATTGTAAAGATCATTTAGAGTAACCTGACCTGGAGGTATTGGTGCACCATACCTCCAACCATTAGAAAAAGCTATCTGGGTACCGGTTTCTCTCAAAAGACTTTTCAAAAGAAAATTATCCATGGTTGCTTCCAGTACGGTGTTACGGTTAAGACCGGTATCTGTATAACCCACCACCTGATCCAGTTCATCTTTATAGGGATTTAAAACCTGATTAACAAGATTATCAGCCTCAGGATCTGGTTTAATATCCTCAGATACGGTGATAAGGTTGTGCTGGAATTTGATCACCGTTCCATGAGATATGGTTAGGTCCAGTCTTCCAATAAAAGAACCGTGGCATCCGGATTGGATTAAAATGGTATTATTCACAAGGATCGGTTTATAAAGCCGATTATGAGTATGTGCACTTAACAATATATCTACACCATCCACCTCCTGGGCTAATTTCATTTCCTGTGGGAACCCTAAATGAGAAATAACTATGATTAGATCAACTTTTTCCTCATCTCGCAATTTTCTAATGTAATAAGGTAATTCCTGGTTTCCAATGGTGAAATATACTCCTTCGCTGAATTGAGCAGGCATGACTTTATCAACAATGGTTGCAGCTATGCCTATAATCCCCACCCTTATTCTGCCTATCTCTTTGATTATCCATGGTGGGAAAACAAGCTTATCACTGTACTCATGGTAGCAGTTAATGGCTATCATGGGATAATTCAATTTTTTGGTTAGTTTAAGGAAATGTTCCGGCCCGTAAGCAAATTCCCAGTGTGCAGTCATGGCATCGAAGTCTAAATAATTCAAGATAGGTATCAAAGATTCCCCTTTGGTTTTCACCGCAGCATAAGTCCCGTGAATAGTATCCCCACAATCAAAAGCCAGTGTATTATGATTATCCTCTCTAATCCTGTTGAATATGGTGGCAATCCTGGCGAAACCTCCTGCTAACCCATAATTAGCATGATCACCATCCCAAAATAATTCCTGATGTATGTCCAGATAGGCATGGCTATCGTTCAATTGTAAAATAGTTAAATCTTCATCCATCATTTCAACCCCATATTATTTATTAGACTCTAATCCTATGAATTTTTTCCAAAAAAAGTTTTATGAACTCACATAAATCCGACTGAATCTTAGGGTTTCATAATAATGAATCTGGGGAGGAATGATATTTCAACCCTGAAAATTTATTGCTTTAATAGTTCCATATTTCATACCATAAACCTAATTTGAAGGAAAACTTGTCATGAAAGTAACTGAAAAACAGAAAAACAATGGTAGCGAATTGGGCCGAAAGCTTTACTCTGTCAGGGAATCCTACTGGATTTCCTATAATGGGATACGAACCATGAAATACATGTTCAGGGCTAAAAAGAACCGGGAACTGAGCTCAAGGTTTATTGAAAGGCTCATGCTAACGGTGACTGAGGTTAATGGCTGTGCCATATGTTCTTACGCCCACTCCAAAAGGGCTCTGGAAAGTGGGATGACCAGTGGAGAGATCCAGAACATGCTCAGGGGAATCATGGATGATGTGCTCCTGGTGAACTTGCAGCAGTCATGTTCGCCCAGCACTACGCCGACACCCGTGGAAACCCCACCTCCGCGTCATGGCAACGTATTGTGGAAATATATGGAATGGGTAGGGCCAGGGGCATCCTGGGCTCAATTCGTACCATAATGGTGGGAAATGCCTATGGAATTCCCTGGAGTTCTTTTTTCAACCGGCTGAGGGGCAGAGCAGATCCAAGGAGTAACCTATGGTATGAATTAAGAATGATGTTAGGAACATTTCTAATGCCTGTTTCGGTTATCCATGCTTTAATCTCCAGTTTATTTAGAAGGCCGGTTACTAGTTTTTAATCCCCTCCAACTTGTGGAAATGACTTTAAAATACATGGGAAAATCTGAGAAAAATATTAAAACTTCTAAACTACTTTCTGACTTAATTAACTCTTTTAGATGTAAAGGAGTAAGATCATTGTGGGAGCTTCCGGTGACACTTAAGACATTGCTGAACAGCCTCCCTGGTATTTATTCCCATTATCGGGAAAATTTTATTCTGGAAGCACTGCCATCCCATCTATTTCAACCAACCAATCTGGATTTCCGAGACCAGCTACAAATAAGACCGTTATAATTGGATAATTTGAACTATCTCTCCATTTCTCCTGGAAAACCTGGAATCCCTCTTGCGGGTTCTCTCCTGAAATTAGGTATATGTTGAACTTAATCACATTCTCAAGTTTAGCATTTGATTCTGCTAATATCTTCTCAATATTGGTTAAAACCTGTTCTGTTTGTTTTCTGAGACTATCCTTACCTACTAAAGTCCCGTTTTCATCAACTGCATTTTGCCCACCAAGGTAAATGGTCTGGTGATTACCAGTAACCGTTATGGCATGAGAATACCCTCTAGGTTTAACCATACTTTCTGGATTGATGTAATCTATTTTTGCCATGTGAATCTCCTCACTCATATTTATTGAAAAAACATGTTTTTCATTTTTTTGCCGCCCCTCCTAAAGGTTAATTTATCCAATGTTCACAATATTCAAAAATTTCAATTAAATGCTAAAAGAAGGGGAACTTAAATAAATTTTCAAAATCAAATATACCCATAGTTTGTACTCACTTCCATATAATAAAAAAATACCAATTAGGTTGTTTAAATGTTGATTATAACCTAAAGTCCATTTAAATAGGGATTGTCTCTTGAGAAGATTAATATTCAAAGATTAAAACTAAGAGGGGGTGAAAATAATGGTTGAAACACAACAAGCAAGTGGTGGGGGTATGATAGCCATGGCTATTATTATTGGAATCATCATTCTAATATTCCCATTCCTGGTATACTGGTTAGCATGGTTTTCAGTATTCATGCTGTTTATTGGTGGTGTAGTGGCCCTAATGACCCAATGAATTATTTTTTTTATTTTTTTTTAACCGGGAATGCTCAAAAACTCTATTAATTTTTTTTTTAATTTTAGAGAAACTTATACTAAACTCTCAACATATTTAAACACGCAATCCTTCTAGCTATGATAATGAACCGGAAAAAACCTTAAGGTGATTATTCGAATATCAGGATATATACTAGTAAATCGTAATATCTATTTTTTTAAGAAGCAAAATTGACTACTATGGGTGTTATTGTAGGTATATTAATTTATAGAGGTTTTTAGTTTTGACAAATCATTATATGGATAAGAAAAAGAGGGAGAGATTAGGTCAAAAATCCCCTTTTTAAAGAAATCCATCCCTAGATGTTTAAAGAAGAAAAATCATAATATTAAACAGGTTTTGATTCCATTGATAAGGAAGGTATGTAGACATGTTCTAAATTAATTAATTTCTTTGAGAATTTATTTGATTTATTAAAGGGGGATTTTGATGGAAAAGGTATGTAATGTTTCGGATGTATTAGAAAATACTATGAAAGGCTTTTTTGTTAAAAATAGGTATATACTTATTGCCCATGTTGGTGGGAATTTTTATGCAGTAGATGCGGTCTGCCCCCATATGGGTGGGTTCCTGCCTATTGGCAAACTGGAAGATCATACCATAATCTGTCCAGTACATGGTTCCCAGTACGATGTTAAAACTGGAAAACTAGTAAAAGACGTTTCAAGCCTTCTCAAACTTGTCACTGGTGGGGGTTCACGTGACCTGAATAGTTACCCGGTTGAGATAAAAGATGAAGCAATCTTTATCAGCCTTTAAAACTAGTAATGCATGAATCAAATTTTAATGGAAACCGAGTAAATAAAAACTCCCCTTCTAAAGATTAATCCTTTAAATGTTCTGGAACCTTATAATCCTTGAATCCTTGGGGATAATCTTAGTTTTTGACAATCACCCCAAGGGCTCCGCCCAGGGCACCTAGAATTAGGCTGATAATTATTGATAACTGGAAAATAATATAGGCAGCCACCACGGTGTTAGCGCCAGGTATTATGCCAATTTCAAGGGAAATCAAGTTTACAATCACTTCTATGGCTCCAAATCCAATTATCAATATCAAAGTGATTATTAAACCACCAATCATTCCCGAAATTATTCCTGCAATAGCTCCATCTTTTAAATCCATCTTAGCATATTCCTCATAAATCTGACTGAAGTAAGAAGCTAAAAAACCTCCGGTAAAAGGGCCTAAAAAGAAGAGCGGGAAGAATATAACAATAAAAATGATACTTAGAACTGCGTTAACCAGTCCGCTTAGTCCGATAATTTTCCAATCTGCCATTATAGTCACCAGAAAAAGGAGAATATTTAAATAATTCTCCTAATCAAAATATATTAATTTGGTATTATGAGCCAATGAAATAGGTAAAGATTTTTATCGTGGAATGAATTCAAGTGATCCCACTTATCCTGAGATAACTTATCTCAATTTTTATTTCAAACATTGCCAGGGATATAAAAGTTACTTTTAACTTGCTCATATTATCTTAAAACTGTTGATAACAATTTCCAAGTCTTTTTCGATGTTGGTAAGATTTTTACCAGGATCGGGAACTGCGTGAATGGTATAGATAGTTCCATTTTTAATAAACCAGGTTTTTGAAAATTGCTTATTTTCGGGATTAAAAGCTGAAATTTGATAGGCTGGAACACCGTCTACTTTGAGTTCTTTTTCAGATATTATAACTCCATTCTGGAGTATAATTTCATTTTTCAGCGAATTAACGTGTTCTGACAAAGTTCCATTGTATTTACCAGAGTAGAAATGAATAAAGTCCATCTCTTCACCAGGTCCCCGGCCTATGGAAAACAAGTAATCACTTGCGTTATTTTCCATTTTATAATAATTCCAATTGTTCAAGGAATCAAAGGATATACCGTCACTGGCATAATGTTTTAAACCATCAGATTCAGTTTTATAAACATTATCCAGCGCATCATTGGATGTGCATCCAGAAACAACCACAACACCAAAAATGAGGAGCACTAGTCCCATGGAACTAATTATTCTGGGCAACATATATTCTAACAATAATACTACCTATCTAAAATATTTTTTTCTATTATTGAACATGCCCCATATCTGGTTTCTTTATTAGATATGCTCATAGTTAACGGATTTAGAAATTCCTTAGGAACCTTAAATGTAAAGAGTTAATTGGGTTTATAATCTTTTTTTTACAGTTAAGCTCCTTATTTATTGGGAAATGATCAGGTCTGAAATTTTTACTTCGGGGTGATGATAATTTTTAATACTCAGATCCACATTTCCAAGATTTATCGCCCTACTAGGGCACCAATTTAGACAGGCAAAGCAATTTATGCAACTATCAGACCAGGATGGTTTATTGTTGACTAGTTCAATGTTGTTTTGGGAGCAGATCTTTTGACAAGTTCCACAACCTGTGCATTTTTCATTGGAGGTGAATGCCAGTGAATCTATCCCTTTAAATAGCATCTGGTTCAAGAATGTCAAATAAACCGGAAATAACTTTATGATCTCCGGTTTTAAAATGTTTAAAAATAGGATACTCGTCTCTATTTTCTCTATTTTCTTGTTTTTAATGTCATCACAGACCTCATCAACCCTAGTTTTCCATTTATTAAACATCATCTCCTGCTGTGCATCAGTTATTTTACCGGATCCTAACCCGTTTTGGGGCATTCCTACTGCAAATCCAAGGTATAAATGACCTCCAAAGGAATTAATAGTTTTCTCAAGATGTTTTAAAGATTTAGATGGGGTTATCCCATACGTGCATATTGCAAAAATGTACTTAGATTCAATATTTCTAATTTTGGAGATGAATTTTTCCATAAACTGGGGAGGCTTAAAGTCATAAATGGGAAAAACAATACCTATTAAATCTGCTTCAATGTTTATGCTTTCTTGATTGATAACCGACATAATTGGTATCAAAGTAGCATTTAATTTAATAGCCACATCCCGGGCTACCGCAAGTG
>JAUNXM010000257.1 GCA_030539815.1 Methanobacterium sp. | reverse complement strand
ATTTGACGATAAAAACATGCCAATGCTGCCGAAAATGTGGTCGATGTATCACCATGAACTAAAACTAAATCTGGCTTTTCCTCCATCAAAAGTTTATCCATAGATTGAAGGACTCCCATAGTAATATCACTTAGTGTCTGCCCATTTTTCATAATTGAAAGATTATAATCTGGAATAACTTCAAATCTACCTAAAACTTGTATTAACATTTCTCTATGCTGCCCCGTCACACACACAATAACTTCCAGTTCTTTTATCTTTTTCAATTCTTTTACTAATGGACACATCTTGATTGCTTCAGGTCTTGTTCCAAAAACAAGCATCACTTTTTTCATGGTTGTTTTCCATCCTTTAGGTATTTACCTTACTCACATAATTTCTAAATTTGCATTTTCCAATAGTCTTGGCAAAAGCAGTTCAACTGTTCTCTTTAATCATCCCATGTTTATACATTAAACTTCGACTAATATACGCTGGGGTTCTACAATCACTGTATCCTCCACTGTGACCAACAACTCCATATCTTATTAAGTAATTCCAATTTTTCACATCCAGTCCTGTGGTTCCCTCTGGCATTGAGAAAATTACTCCATGACAAAAAGGGACACTACGCCCATAATCTGCTATAGGCATAGTATCCCTGTTTTTTTCTATTCTGTTTTTCCCGGAAAAGGCAAACGAATCCATAGACAAAAAGACGCAGTTGAGTCTCTGCTCTATTCTAAGTATTGTGGTTTTTTGAGCCATAGCTGTCAGCCTCCTTTTCCTTTGTTTGATGTTATATGCATTTCCTATATAGCGTAATTATAGCTTACCGCATATAACAAAACTCTAACAAAAAGGAGGGGACTCGTCACTTTTTTCGATTTTTTTTAATTTCTATTCAAAATATGACCTTTTTCGGAGCAAAAGACCATTCTTATCGTCTGCTCTCGCTTGCAATTATTCCATTTGTGGTTTCCGCCCAACTGTACTGACTCATATATTCCTCACGACATTGTTCCATGTATTGCCCTCTCAGATAACGATAGTAGTCGCAGTCGATCATTTTCACGTTCACCGCATATGTATTTCCGTTTTTGACCAGCACATCGGGAATGCCATTTTCTTCCAGTGTGCTTCGCAGGTCACTAAACAGGTTATTAAGATAGGCCGTGGTATTATATTTCGCATCATCTTCCCACAAAATGGCACAAATCTCCGGATTGGTCAACCCGGAGCCTCTCCGGTCTACCAGAAGTGCCAACAGTTCCTTGGTCTTCCTACGCTTGAAATGAAGCGGTTTTCCTCTGCCAAACACCTCAAATTCTCCAAAGCACTGCACCTTCAGCATAGGCTTGACACCCTTTAGTTCCAACACATGGTCAATTTCCTTTTGCACCGCTTCTTCCGTCACGGGTTTTAAGAGATACCCCAGGGCCTGCACCCCAAATGCCTGTAGTGCATACTCCTCGTATCCGGTACAGAAGATGATGCCACATTCCGGCTGAAGTCTGTGGATCTCTTTTGCCAGTTCGATTCCTCCGATGCCGCGCAGGTTGATATCCAGGAACGCCACATCTGCCCCATGGGTCTTCATCCATTCCAGCGTATCCTCGCCGTTGGTAAAATCGTGGACTTCTGCAATCTCTCTGGATGCTGCGACAGCATCCGTCAGCATCTCCAGCATCAGCACTTCATCATCTACAGTTACTGCTATCATGTTGTTTCCTCTTTCCCTCTTTTTTTCTCTTTGGGCAAGGTAATCAGGGCAGTGGTGCCTTCCCCTTTCCTGCTGGTGATGGTCA
>JAUNXM010000065.1 GCA_030539815.1 Methanobacterium sp. | reverse complement strand
TCAATTAAACTTTTAATGAGAAGTAGTAATTCCCTAACCACCAGTGGCTTAACCATAACCCCATGGGCCCCGTGTATACGGCTTTGTTTTTCCACAGCCTGTTGATGGTGGGGGCTTAGAACTAGGAAGGGTATTTTCATGATTCTGAGTCGTTCACAGGAATCCCAGATACTCCGGCCAAATCCAGATATGTCCATCAACACCAGATTTATAGTTCCCTGAATTTCTACCTCCCTATCCAGTTCTTCAGGACTTAACACCCCACTAACCTGGTAACCTTCATCCCCCAAAATTTGTGTTAAAATGTCCAAGTTTCTCTGATTACGATTTAAAGCTAGTATTACAGGTTCAGGCATTTAAATCATACCCCCCAAATGATTTTATTCTTCATCATTTTTGATGTTTTCCGGAGTGCCACTGAGTATTCCCCGTATATCCTTTAGGGGAGATCCAACCCGAATACCGTACTGGGTGATCCTAACTTCCCTGAGACTTTTCTCAAAGTCGCTTAAACGTTTTTTAAGAACTCCAATGGATTTTCGTAGCTCGCCAGCATTTTCAAAGTATCTGAGGAATATTATGTTATCGGCCAGGTAGCTGATACCAATTTCAGTAACTTTGATTTCCCCACTGATATTTTCCACTTCGTTAATAAGTATGACCGTGATCCCGGCACGGGTAAGGTATTTGGCCAGAGCATGGAGGTTGCTAACTGGATCCATCCCGCGAAGGGATAGGGTGTAACCAGAGGTGCTATCGATCATCACGATCTTGGAATCATTATCATCAACTTCCTTTCGAACCAGCTGGGCGAATTCCTCTGGAGAGTAACGCAGGGGTTCCACTGGAACCACCGAGAGCATGCCGGTGTTGATCATGCTTTTAACTGGTATGTTAATGGATTCACACCGGTTAATCAGGTTCTCCTGGCTTTCTTCAAAGGTGTAAACCACGGAACGTTCCCCCCGTCCAGCAGCTTCTTTCATGAACTGAATACCCACTGTGGTTTTTCCCACTCCACTGGGTCCGCTGATTATGGTGGTGGTACCCCTTTCAATACCCCCGTGAAGGAGTTCATCTATCTCTGGAACACCAGAAGAGATGGTTTCCTGGATGAATTTCCTTTCGGTAACCACTGGTCGCAGTCTGGGATATATTTTAACACCCTGGCGAGTGATACGCATTGAATGAACACCAAAGCGAAAACCGGAACCTCTGAATTTGCTTACTGATAGGCTCCTGCCTTCCTTGAAGAAATCCAGGTTTATGATGCCGTCACACATGAACTGGAGGTCATCGTCAGGGTCATGGTCACTGAATTCCGAGGTGAATAGTACAGTTGCCCCGTTATCAGTTAAAAAGCGGAGGAATGACAGGGCCTGTTTTCTGAACTGGAATTCATCGGTGGATAGGTACCGGAACTGAGTTATGGGGTCCAGGAAAACACGAACTGGTTTGAGGGATTGGACTTTTTCGGTTATCTGAGAGGTTGTTGTTTCCCGTTCGACTTCTGCAGGGGAGAAAATATCATAAGCCTCCTGTTTGGCAAAGAAATCTTCACCAGGACTGAGATCCAGGAAATCAATTCCTGTAGTGTCGAAACCCATATTCTGGGCATTGCTTATCACCTGGGCTGTGGGCTCTCCCATGTTGATGAACAGGACTTTCTCCTTGTTTCTAACACCCTCGGTTAAAAAATGCATGCCCAGGGCTGTTTTCCCAGTGCCAGGTAAACCCCTTAATAGGTATGAACGTCGGGGTACAAAACCTCCCATTAATATTTCGTCAAAACCGGGAATTCCACTAGATAATCTTTCCATACTCTCATTGGTCATTGGATATTCACCCCAAAAAAATTTTATAATATTTTTTCAATAACAGTTTTTAATTATTTTTAATCAAGATTACAGTATCAGTCATAGTATAATTTCAATTTCATTACACATCAATCTTGCCATTTAAACAGTTTAACCAGTATTAACCTATGTTTTCCCGGTTAAAACTCTACACAGAATATTGTTCATGACCTGATAATATTGATGTAGTATGGAATATTGTTATACTTAAATAAAAGTCACATAATCATAAACTTTAATGGGTATTTTGTGAAGATCATCACAAATTAAATAGGTTAAACTAAATTCACGTTGCAAATGAATTGATTAGGAAATAAAACCCATTATAAAGCTTAAATATTCACATTACAAGTATTTATATGGATAAATCAATCCCAAGAAAATTAATTTTTATAGATTGTATTGAATAAAATAGAGGAACAATAAAAGAAGGAACATTTCTTGAAAAACAAAGGAAAAATAAGGTTAGACTAAAGAAATAAAATAAGAAATTTATGCTGCTTTTAAGCCGGCTACCTTACTGGCAAAGCTCTGTAGCACCTTCTTGGATAGTCCTTCCACAAATTTCAGACTACCAGCACATTCATGACCACCACCATCAATACCAGCCTCGGGAATTTCACCCAGCAATTCCTGGATTATAGTGTTGAGGTTAAAGCCGAATATCTCGTTAACTGCATCAGTAGCTCGGATAACCCCAAAATCAGGCCCGTATGCCAGGGTAATGATTGGTGTTTCCTCCCCGTGCTTCTGCACCATACTGTCGTGCACAAAACCACAGGTTTTGCCCGGGGCCGGGAAGGTGAATTTATGGGCGAACTTCTCCACATCCAGGACATTGAAAATGATCCCGTTGGGGAAGGATTGAGTTTTAAGGTTGGGTAGGGCAGCTGCCAGTTGCCACTCCACCCTTCTCTGGGACTCAGTGTATAATGCGTCCACCAGTTTGGTGTGTTTTTCACGGTTACCCAGACCAATTATGGTGTCCATTATCCCCCTGCCGTTCATAAACCGCAGGTAAAATGCTTCAAAGTCAATGGCCGTGGCTATCCTGTCCAGGTCTTCCAGTTCGTAGCCTTTTTCCTTGGCCAGATCAATGTACCACTGGGCTTCTGGAGAACGGGCATGGTCCCCCACTGCAGCGATACCCGGAAGGTGCAGGAGTCTTTCCTTCACCTCCGGGTTGATCATCTGGGCCAGTTCCACAGCCAGTGCCCCGGCAGTGACCTGACTGTCCCCTCCCTCCAGGTAGGGGTTCACATGGACATCCACGTAGTCATCCACAGCCACCCGGCCATTAGTAACCTGTCCAGGGTAGTGGTGATCCACCACTACCACTTCTATATCGTATATTTTAACCTTCAACAAGGCTAAAATATCCTCCTCAGTGGACCCGTTATCCAAAAGAACCAATAGAGGGAGTTTCTGCCCGTGACGTTCCTGATCTTCAAGTGCGAAGCTTAAATCCTTTACCACATCCTCTATTTCGTAGAATGGTGCTTTGCTGGGTGACCGGCGGAAATAATGCCATTCAGCATCGTTAGATGGATTGATTTCCTGTAAGAGAGGTATTACTGCCTTTTCCACTGCCACCCCGGCACAGATTCCATCAGCATCAGCATGGTGTCGTACCAGGATACTCCTACCATCTAAAACAGCCCTCCGAATAGCTTTAGCTGCTTTATGAAGTCTTGGTTGGAGTTTCTGTAGTATGGGTGCGTCCTGTATCAATTCGGTATTTTCAGGTTCGGCGCGTTTATCCAGTGCTTCATCTATTAATCTACGTGCTTCGGTTGCTTCTGACCCATGCAGTCGTTCGATGTTCTCGGATTCTATCTGGATCTTACCCCCGTGGAGGGATACTTCCCCCAGGACTTCCACCATGTTATCAACACTGATATTGGGGTAAACCCTTACTCCCGGTTCATCGAAGGCTGCCGCCCAGGTTATCCCGGTTTCATCGGAGATGGTGAATATGGTCGGGCCACTGGTTTGCTGGATCTGCACCACTTCCCCCACCAGACGGACGTTTCTTCCCTTGATCTTAGGAGTTAATTCATCGATCCTGGTACGGGGTATTTCTTTTTTTAGTTTAACCAGTTCATAAGATCCCCTGATGGCAGCCGGAGCCAGGTCCACTTCTCCCCTACGGGGTTTGATCTCGATTATCTGGACAATCAGATCATCACCCACACTGTAAGGTGGGTTTCTGAGTCTTAAAAGTCCGTATAATTTTTTGGAAAGGCTTACGAACACACCGTAATCTTCCACCCTGGTGATCTTTCCCTTGTAGTGTTCTCCTACTTCCAGGTCACTCATTTCCGATGCAGGGTGTAATATATATACCATGGTTTTATCCTGGCAGTCATCACAGTACTCCCCTTTTTCTATTGGTTTACCGCAACTGGTGCACAGGTTGATTTCTCCTTTCCCTTGGCATTCCGGGCATTCTTCGGTGACTTCCACTTCCCCTTTACCACTGCATACACTGCAGGGTACTTCCTGTTCTTCATCAAGTTGGAAGCGTTCCCTGGCCCCTCCAGACAGGCCCTTGAGATGGCCTTTAATATCTACTTCCCCGGATACTCCGGTTCCATGGCAGGTTTCGCATACTTTGTAGCTTACTACCTTCCTTCCTTTTCCTTTACACTGTGAGCATGTCTTCTTCATTTGAATTAACCTCGTAAAAAATAGATTTATCCCTTAACAGTTTGGTGAATTTAGAACTTTCTAATCTTTTTTCTTAAATCATAATTCTTATATGATGTATAATAAATTTCTTAGATTATGTATACATATAATTCCAGTTTAATAACTAATTCTTAAATTATTTATTAGAACTAATAATCTGGATATAATTGATATTTATTCCCTTGTAAATAGATGTTTCTCTAAAGTTTATGTTTCTTTTAGGTTCTTTATGCCAATTTTCATGACCCAGTTTTATAAACCATATCTACAGGTTTAGGACTTGAATTTGGTAGGATTCTGTTGCACTAATTCTTCCCTCTGTTTCTGGTATTCCAGGGATTGTTTCATGAACTGGTTGGCACTGTCCACGTGGGTGTTACCGGTTCTAGTGTCATTCCGGGCAAATAAGGGTATGGCCACTATTAATTGGTTGGTAGCGTTGATCTTGGCATCCAATTCCTGGAGGGTGATCTGAAAGTAGGTAATGTAAACCTGATCCTGGAGGTTTTTAGAATATATTAAAGCCTCCTGAGAGGTTGTTCTGGCCTGGTTGAATTCTGATGATGCGTTTTCTGCCTGTGATCTGGCTGATGAGTACTGGTATTTGTTGGTGCTGGTGGCAGCCTGGTTGAAGTAATCATTTCCTGATTTGATGTGATCATTGATACTTTCTGTTAACTGGTCTATCTGAGCTATTTGGGTGCCTAAACATCCTGATAAAGAAACAGTTACTATCATCAAGACGAGGATGGGGATTATTTTACGCATAACACACCTGCAAACTTTGAATTTATTCTTAAGACCTTTGATTGGGAAGTCAATAGTTTAATTGGGAAGTCAAGAGAATTCCTTATAAAATCCCTTATAAATTTAATGTATGGATTATTTATGAAATATTTGTCTATTAAACATTGATTAACTTCATTGGAACAACACATACAACTCAATTACCAATGGATAAACCAAATTTTTTTAAAAACCTATTTTTTTGAAAATTATAATTTGAATAGTACCTAATTCCTTAATATTAGTTTTGAATTGTGAACTATTTAAGTAGTATATTTTTTTAGGAGTGAGCTCTTTATCCAGCAATACCATTACAGATACATGAAGACCATGACCAAGAAAGACCAATAACCCCAAAAAAACATCACCAGTAATAACCATCCAGTTACAGGGAGACTATTGCCCAAAAAAAGTTAAGAAAAGTAATGGAAGATTTCTTTTAAAATATTATTTGAGATTTTTTTTAAGATTTCCATAATCCGTGTATGTTACAGTAGGATCTGGCCTGCACATCATCCGATTCAACAGGGAATTTTGCTTCTGGCTGGTCACCGGGTTTTAAAAATTGTATGAAAATCTGGTTACCAGTGGTTAACTCTACCAGTTCAATGTGATGGGTTTCTTCCATGGGATGGGCTGCTTCCCCTATCTTTACCAGGACCCCATCTTCAGTTTTCTCAATCACTGGCCGGTGCTTCAGGGAACCATCAACATCCTGGCGTTCCTTTAATAGTTCCATGGGCACTTCACAGCAAACCAGATTACCCTTACCTTCACAGAGAACATTTACAATATTTCCACAAACATCACAACGATAAACCTGTCCTTTTTCAGTCATTTTACAACCTCAAAATAGTTTTTTTAAGTTATAAATTTTTTTTTAATTTAGAAAAATTTTTTTATTAAAAATTTGAAATTACGGGTTGATAATGAAATCCTTTACAGAAAACCATATGCTGAAATGCATATTCCCAAAAAAAGAGGGGTAGTAAGTTCCCACTTGGGAACTACTAGATATTTTAATATTTTTCACAGCGTATGTAGAAGTATTTTGTAGGGTGGTCACAGGCTGGGCATTTTTCTGGTGGCTGTTTTCCAGTGACTGAGTATCCGCATTTGACACAAGCCCAGGTGACTTCTTCTTCCTTGTTGAACATGGTGCCGGCTTCCACCTGCTCCAGTAACTTGGTATATTTTTCTTCGTGGTGGACCTCTGCTTTACCAATGGCTGTTAAACGCTGGGCCACATCATTCAGCCCTTCTTCTCTAGCCACTTTAGCAAATTCAGGGTACATTTCACTGTTTTCATAGTGTTCTCCAGCTATAGCTGCTTTCAGGTTTTCAACAGTGTCCCCGATGGTTAGTGGAGCTTCTGCTTCCACATGGATGGCATCATCTTCCAGGTTGGCATCTCCTTTAAGATCCTGGATCATTCGGAATAACCATTTAGCATGTTGTTGTTCGTTTTCAGCAGTTTCCAGGAATATGTCCTGTATCTGAGGATAACCATCTTTTTTAGCCTGTTTAGCGTAGAAAGTGTACCTGTTTCGAGCCTGACTTTCACCAATAAACGCTTTCGTAAGGTTTTCTAAAGTTTTCTGCATATTAACACCAGTATAATATTGTAATTCAAAGTTTATAAATTTTAATAAATATCTTTCCTCAGAGATATTAATTCCTTTATATTGATTTTAACCATTAAATGTTTGACCTATCACCCCCATATTCCATTAAAATTCCTGAATGTATTATCCAAAAACTGGAGTATAATCCAAAGAAATAAATTTAACCAAAAAACTGGAGTTACCATCAATCCATCCTGGTTAGTACCATGGTAATATTTTCCCTTTTTATCTATAAAATGGCCCCATTTTATTTTGAAAATAAATATATTTCCTAAGCTCCCTTATTCAACCCAGTATAATCCCTTGGTTTTAAAACAACCTACACACTTATTATCTACAATCAACATAATAACTATTAGATAATATTCGTGTATAATAACACTAACCATCCCGAGATAGAGGGACGAGTAATGATCATTACCAGTCACTTAAATTAATATTTATCCAGATAAATATACGAATTCTAGGGAACCTGTGTTTTAAAGAGGATTGCTGATTAGATCAATCCTAGGATTAGGATCAATCATAGGTATAATTTGGAGGAAATCTTTCCCATGTCAAACCCTATAAGGGGCGAATTCGAACCCTTAAAACCAGATCAGATGCCCCTGGAAGAGGATAAAGAACAGTTCACCATCTATCTCAATCGTCTTACTCGTTTTAAAAAATATTCCAGGTTTTTTGCCCTGATGGTGATTTTTTTAGGTATCGTTTCTGCCCTGGGATGGATCCTTAACATACCCGTGCTCAGGGGAGAAGTTTATGGCTTCCCCGGGACCAAATTAAACAGTTCTATAATTTTCATCCTGGCCGGAACTTGCCTCTACCTTTTAAACCGCAAGTTAAATCCCAATATACTGAACATAACTCGAGTCCTGGCCATTGCGGTGACAGTTCTGGGTATCCTGACCCTGATAGAACATATCACCGGGGTTAATATCGGTATGAATCAACTATTTTCAATTATTCTACCAGATACTGTGGTTTTGGGTAAGAGTAGATCTTTGGGCGCTTTTAACTTCGTCTTACTGGGTATTGCTCTTTTAATGGCCAGTTACAAATATAAACCTCGATTAATGCAGCTTTTGGCTTTTGTAGCTGGTTTTTTAGCATTAATGGGATTGTCTTCCTATCTCTATGGAATGAGTACCAATTTCCTTCTGGATTTAGTGGTGCAAATGGCTTTCCTCTCATCAATAATTCATATTTTTCTTTCAGTAGGCATTCTCTGCCTTTACCCAGACCAGAGTTACATGGGCAAAATAACCTCCCAGAACAGTGGGGGTTACATGGCCCGCCGTCTCCTACCTGCCGCCCTGGTGGCAGTGTTTGTCCTGGATCTTCTGATAACCATTGGCCAGCAGCTTAGAATGTACAGTGAACATTTCGGGAATGTCTTTGACATAATAGTTACTCTGGTTTTTTTAACCGCAATGATCATTTGGACTGCCAAAATTCTCAACCGAATGGACCGGGAGAGGCAGAAATCCAATCTTAAACGTCGCAAGCTTAAAGAATTCTACGAAAACCTGGTTGAAGGTATTAATGAAGGTATATGGGTCACTGACAAGGATGACCATCTTTACTTCATGAATCAGGGCATGGAGGAGATTGTGGGGGGTAAAGTTAAAATGGATGGTTTGAATGTGCTGGATGATCTGCCTGATAGTTATTTGGGTGATCTGAAGGAGTATTACCGGGAGGCCAAAGAAACCATGCAACCGGTTTATTATGATTCACTCTGTGTCCAGAGCCCCGAAGGTAAAAAATCATATCAAAGTGGCTGGATCATTCCCCGCTTTAATTATGGTCATTTTGATGGTGCCATCTGTACCGTTATTGACCAGACTGAACATAAAAAGGCTGAAGATGCACTTGTTAAATCTGAAACTTTTTACCGGGCCATCTTTGAGAATACTGGTACTGCCACCATTATCGTGAGGGAGGACACCATTATTTCCATGGCCAATAAACGTTGCGAGGCCCTCAGTGGTTATACTGTTGAGGAAATTGAGAATAAATTAAGTTTTAAGAATTTCGTGCATCCTGAGGAACAGGAACAAGTTATGGAGTACCATAGTTTACGCAGGAGTGGTGATTCTCAAGTACCTGAGGAATACGAATTCAGGTTATTGGATAAAGATGGTAAACAACGACAGATCATGCTGTCGGCATCCATTATACCCGGCACCACCGATAGTGTGGTTTCCCTGCTGGATATAACCCAACGTAAATCAGCAGAAAATGAGGTTAAACATTCCCTGAACGAGAAGGAATTATTACTAAGGGAGATCCATCATCGTGTGAAAAACAACATGCAGATCATTAGCAGTTTGTTGAACCTGCAACGCAGTTACATCCATGATGAGGAGGCCGCCAACATACTCCAGGAAAGTCAGGGAAGGGTGAAGAGCATGGCACTGATCCATGAGAAACTGTACCAGACCTCGGATCTGGCCCGTATAAATGTGGAAGAGTACATTCGGAGTTTAACCATGAACCTGTTCCACAGTTACACCGTGAACCCCGGTATAAAGCTCAGCCTGGATGTGGGTGAACTATACTTCAACATTGATACTGCAGTTCCCCTGGGGCTTATTATTAATGAACTGGTTTCCAACAGTTTAAAATACGCCTTTAAGGATCGAAATGAAGGTGAAATCCGCATATCCATCCTGGAAACAGCTGAACCAGGTAGCTATCTTTTAATGATCAGGGATGATGGTACTGGTTTCCCAGAGGACCTGGACTTCAATAAATCCCACAGCCTGGGACTGCAACTGGTTAACACCCTGGTTAATCAACTGGATGGTGAGATTGAAATGGTTACCAATGGCGGGACCACCTTCAACATAATAATCCATGAACAGAAATACAAGGAGAGAGTCAAACCCTCTCCTGAAGATAATTGATTTTTTGGTGAACTTTTTTAGAAAGTAGCTTTTAGATTAAATTCACACCTTTGAGAATAATATAGGGCATATCATATAATAATCATTTTAACTGTTTTTTAGAGTAAAATTGTAGTTATTAATTTTTTGGTATATTGATATAACAAAAAAGATTAACAAGCCCTTTTTTTTAAAGTTTAATCATAATACAGCAGATTTGGATAAATTATAATAAAGTGGATTTGAATGAATAATAATAAAGTGGATATAGACAAGAAACTGTAATCAGAAAAAAAGAAACTAATATCCTCTTAAAATAATAATAGTCATAATAGAAAAGATATTAGCACATAAAAGGGGCACAGCACACAAGGTATACTGGAAATGGTTATCAATAACATTGAAATTATAAATCTAAACACACTAAAAACTGATGTAATCTTTGAGTAGTAGAACTAACGTTGTAGTAAAACT
>JAUNXM010000256.1 GCA_030539815.1 Methanobacterium sp. | reverse complement strand
GGATTTTCTTCGGTTTCCTGTGTTTGGGTATTGGTTTGTTGGTTTCTGTAGCTGCTACTGCTGATTGTTCTCCGGTTGCTGCTGCTGGTTTTCTCTGATGTTGATTGTTGTATGGCGCTCTGATTGTTTTGAACTTTTACTGGTGTGGATGTATTTGTGGATATATTGCTATTTGAAAGCTGGTTCTGGTCTGGTGACTCATCAGGACTGTAACCCATCCCCACCACTGATCCTGCTATCACCCCTACCAAGAGTATGGGTATGATTATCAAATCGTTCCTCATGGTCAAATCCCCTCTTTTGATTAATCTAATTATTATTATATTTATAATTTTGCAGGGTTATGGGAATTTAAGCCTAAAATATCTGGTTACATCAATATAATTCTTGATTAAATCAATTTTTTATCATTTTAATGAGTAATTCAGCTTCTAAATATTTCATAAAATAATATTATATCTGAGGATATTCTCAAAAAACATTTATGATACCGGATGATCTTTAAAAGGAATGAAATAGGGATATTTACCGGGAAGTAAACTGATTTTTATCAAGGAATAATTTCAATTGGAAATAGGGTCTTTTAAATTAGAATAGTCATTATAATCTCATCTGGCTTTTCCATCCTTGCAGAAATAACCCGGTGGTTCACCGCTGTAAAGGTTGTTTTCTTTCCATACCCTGCATTTATCGCATTGGCATTCTTGAGTGGCTTCTAAATCAACCGGAACTTCTTTTTCCTTGGCACAATAGAGTGAGGGTATTCTTTCCTCTTCAATCATCATCCTGGAGTCCAGATCTTCCTGGGCAATTTCCTGAATTATCTTCATCTTATCCAGGACACACTTAGATCTATTCTGAACAGGACAACAGTCACAAAGGCATTCATTGAGATTCTCCAAATTGAATTCAACTTCCATTTAAACATCCCCTAATTCATCTCAATTATTCTTTCTATAGATTAATTATGGGATCATACCTTTAATAAACCACTAGTAAATAAAAAAATGTAGATTAAATAATTAATGTCCGGCATCCAGCTAGTATTCAATAAACCAATTAGAACTGGAAGATTATTAATTAAAAAATGGATTATTAGTAAAAATAGATGATGGAAAATTATAAAAATAACTTTTAACCAATGATTGGGAATAATCTTGAAATAGAGAATAATCTAGAGTAATTTCTGGGATATGGCCAAGTATTTATTTTGGAATTGAGTTTTACCAACTTTATCTTAATAAAATAAAGTTTTAGTTAAAAATTTTATCTCAATAAAAAAAATAGTGCATTGATTTTAGGAGAGTGGTGGAAATTTTAGATATATTTAAATCAGTTTTATTCTTTATTTTAGCAGGGTTGTGTGAAATTGGAGGGGGATACCTCATATGGTTATGGCTAAGGGAAGGTAAGGGGATTGAATTAGCATTTTTAGGGGCCATTATCCTGGTACTTTACGGGGTGATCCCCACACTGCAACCAGCTAACTTTGGAAGAGTTTATGCAGCTTATGGTGGGGTTTTCATTGCTATGGCTTTAATATGGGGTTGGCAGGTAGACAAGGTCATTCCGGATCGATTTGACATTATTGGTGCCAGTATAGCACTCATAGGGGTCTTTATTATCATGTACTGGCCTCGAAATTAAATGATGATCATCGGAGTATCGGTCAATATTCCCGAATATCCGCTCATAATTAAGATAATATCCCTAAGATCAGGGAATAATAATATTCTAAAAATTAAGAAATAAAAAAAATTAAAACTGGGAAATAAAAACTTCATCTAAAATAATGGAATGG
>JAUNXM010000064.1 GCA_030539815.1 Methanobacterium sp. | reverse complement strand
TATTAAATATTATATTAAAATTAATAGAAAAAGAATACTTTGGATGTGGAGTAAAAAACAATGTCATCACTCAATTCATCAATATCATTTTTAGAAAATGCTTCGGACGGTAAAAACAACTGGTGGAGATATCTTTTAACTGTTATATTATCTTTGGTAGGTGGTAGCCTCTTTGCTGGAATTCTATTGGGAGTTTTGCTGTTATTTTTATCAGTTTTCTTTTCAGGAGAAATTTCCAACATATACCCCTTCATTCAATCTTCGGTTTCCAGTCCACTTTTCCTGGTGGTGTTAGTTGGTATCAGTTACACAATTTCTGTTCTCCTTTTCTATATCTGCCTGAGATTCGTGCACCATAAAAAGTTTTTAAGGGTGATCAACACGGTATCGGGCCTTAGATGGAAACTTTTATTTAAAGGACTGGTCTTATGGGTTTTGATACTGTTTATATTATCATTACCCGATTTAATCTTAAATCCGGGAGGTTATCAGATTACTTACGACCCGGAGAGTTTCCTGATACTTTTGATTATCTGTCTTTTAGCCTTCCCCATTCAGGCTTCATTTGAGGAGATCCTATTCCGTGGATACCTCATGCAGGGATTCAGTTTGGTTTCCAAAAAACCATGGGTCCCATTGTTGATAACCTCGCTATTATTTGGAAGTGTACATATTTTTAATGGCACCAACCTGTACATGGACATGTCCATTGTGGCCTCCACCTTTGTCATTGGTATGATGCTGGGGATCATAACCCTGGGTGATAATGGTATAGAAACAGCCATGGGCGTTCATATAGCTAACAATCTCTACGTGGCATTATTTTTTAATTCCACAGATTCAGGGCTTCCCGGACTCCCTTCCATGTTCACGTCCCAAGCTGCGGATCCTTTCAGTGGCCTACCCTTCCTAATACTGGCCACAATTATAATGATCGTTATCCTATTCTGGGGACGTAAAGAGGATATCATAAAGATATTCCGTTAAATAAAGTTATATTTTTTTTTTAAACCCTTGAAATACCTTCATTTTTGGATGTAGGTATATTTTTAAGTATGAAAATCAATGTTAAAATCGTGGATGAAAGGCAAGTGTAATTAGAAATATTATCTCAAATCATCATTCCAACCGGCAATGGATAAAACCATTTAGTGGATTCATGGCTTGGAAAATGTTTATAAAGACTTATCTATTTTATCCCGGATGTTATTGAAGGTGAATTTTATGATACCAGTTGCCAAGCCCCTTATCGGTGAAGAAGAAATAGAAGAAGTGGAAAAAGTTTTAAGATCAGGTTTCATAGCTCAGGGCCCACGAGTGGCCGAATTTGAGGAAGCATTTGCCAGTTATGTTGGAACAGAACACGCAATTGCCACCAGTTCAGGGACCACGGCACTGCACCTTTCTTTACTGGCCATGGGCGTGGGGGAAGGTGATGAGGTTATAACCACTCCCTTCAGTTTTGCAGCCACTGGCAATTGTGCCCTCTACGTTGGTGCCAGACCAGTTTTTGTAGACATAGATCCTGCAACATTTAACCTGGATCCCCAACAAATTGAAAAGGCAATCACCAAAAAAACCAGGGCCATAATACCGGTACACCTCTATGGACAACCTGCAAAAATGGATATAATAAAGAAAATAGCCGAAGAAAACGATCTTATGATTGTAGAAGATGCTGCCCAGGCACATGGGGCCATTTTTCAGGATAGAATGGTGGGAACTTGGGGTGATATGGCCTGTTTCAGTTTTTACCCCACCAAAAACATGACCACCAGTGAAGGGGGTATTATAACCACCAATAATTCCGAAATGGCGGATAATGCCCGGATGTTGCGGGCTCATGGTGAAAAGGGCAGGTACCATCATTCTATTCTGGGATACAATTTCCGGATGACGGATATTGCTGCAGCTATTGGCCTGGTTCAACTAAAAAAGCTGGATGGGTTTAATAATAAGAGAATAGAAAATGCAGAATACCTTACCGAACATTTAAAGGGAATACGGGGAATTGAACCTCCATTTGTCTCTTCAGAGGTCAAACACGTATTCCACCAGTACACGGTGAGGGTTGAAGATGGGAAAAGAAATGACCTGATGAACTACCTGGGTCAGGAAGAAATTGGAACTGGAATCCATTACCCCATACCTATTTACAGACAGGAACTATACCAGAAAATGGGATACAATGACCAATGCCCGTTGACTGAGAAAGCAGCATCTGAAGTTTTATCTCTCCCGGTGCATCCTTCCCTTTCAGTGGAAGAACTGGAAAAAATAGTCATTGCGTTGGAAGGAGCTTCAGACAAGTTATTTTAACTGGAAATTAACATTAAATCAATAATTTTTTTGAATTTTTTAATTATTTCTTTAAATGGATGAATTTTCAGTTTTCATTTCTTTAAAAATAGTAAATTCACTAAAAAATTATTATTCTTGGTTAATTTATTTTTTGAATATCGATACTTCCTTTAATGATAATCCGGAGAATATTTTAAGCACTAATCAAACTAAGTTAACGAAATTAACCAAATTAACTTATTATAATATTTTTTCCTTTACCGAGTGCACTTTATCTGCCATGGTCCGTTCACGGTCCCTGCGATCATCTATTTTGACACTAGTGACTACACGCTCAGAACCTGCTTTAAAAACTGCTTCATGGGCAACTTTAATGGCTTCAAATAGTTCATCTGGGGTATTAGCTTCTATAAGAGTCCCCATGCCACTTAAATGGTATTTTATTCCTGTTGCATCCAATGCAGATACAGCAGCAGCAACATATTCACTTAAACTGGTCCCAGGGGTGCCTATGGGAATTATAGTTAGTTCTGCAGATATCATAATAGTTTTTATGTCCCATAAGTCATATATTTTTTATGAAAAGCCTGGACAGTCAGAACTTCAACCAGGAAATCGAAACAAAAGTTAAAAAGGTCATACTCGACTATAATCTGATAGATAAAGGTGATAGGGTAGCAGTTGCTCTTTCAGGGGGAAAAGACAGTGTTTTAACCCTCCACATTTTAGATAAACTTTTAAATGAAGATGGTTTTGATTTCGAGCTTCTAGCTATTGCCATCGATGAAGGAATCGGTGGTTATCGTGAAGAAGGAATAGAATCTGCTGGCAACAATGCACATCAACTGGGGGTGGATTATCATGAAATATCCATGGAAACTGAGCTTGGATTCTCCCTGGATGATGCCTCCCAATTTTTCAAGACAGCTTGTGTACCTTGTGGTGTTTTTAGACGTTACCTCCTTAATCGAACCGCCTACCAGTTAGGGGCAGATAAGCTGGCCACTGGCCATAACCTGGATGATGAGGTTCAATCTTTCCTGATGAGTTTCGCCCGGGCTGATGTAAGGCGTTTTGCCAAATTCGGACCCAAGCAGGACAGAATACACTCTCAAATGGTTCCACGCATCAAACCCCTGTGGTTGGTGCCAGAAAAGGAGGTAGGCATATGGGCAATTATGAATGAAGTGGATGTACACCTGGCAGAATGCCCATATGCTCATCAGTCTCTACGTTCACGATTGAAAAATTACCTTAACCAACTGGAAGAGAATCATCCTGGTACTAAGATGAATATGCTTAAATTTTTCCAAAAAAACCTACAAGTAGCTAAAAAAGAGGTGAAACTCGCTCAGTGTCAGATATGTGGCGAACCATCATCGGCATCCACATGTAAAGCCTGTGAAATGCAGGAATTTATAAAGCAGAATTTAGAATAAGAGCAAAATTATGATGTAAGGTTAAAACAGAATTTAAATATGGTTTTATGTTTTTATAAATCTATAGATAATAATGGGAGACAAAATAAATGAATTAAAGATATATAATGATAGTTCAGGTTAAATGGCAACCCTGGTTACCGTTCCCACACCTTTACTCTTACCTTCCCTGAATATTAGTTTCTGCCCTTCACAGATGGCATAGGGGTGATATTTGAATCTCATCCTTATCTGACCTGTGTCCCCTGCAGACAGGTATTCCTGGTTAAGGGGTCTAAAACAGGTTGTTTCTGCAATGGTTTCTATATGGGCTATGCACTCGTACCCATCCTTGATGGTGGTGGGGTGCACCAGTATGGCCACATCAGCATCAAACTCCCTAACAGCACGTGGATTATAGTTCGGATGACAGATGATCATTCCTCTTCTTATTTCATTTATTTCCGCACCGGAGATAGAAATTCCAACAACTTCTCCCACACCAGCACTTTCTTTGCGGTAGTGGTGCATTTCAATGGTCTTAACTTTTACCGGGAGGAAATCACCAGAACTGGAGGGGCCTAGAATGAGTTTTTCACCCTTTTTAACATTACCTTGTCTTATTGTTCCACTAACCACAGTGCCCACACCCATAATTGAGTAGATCTTATCAATGTACATCATGAATGGCTTAGGGGCATCTTCTTCATGGGCTGGTATTTTTAGTCCTTCAAAAATCCTATCTAGATATTCAAGCCCCTCACCGGTAACTGGAGAAGCTTGAATAACTGGAACCAGGTGTTGGTTCATGTTTTTTATCAGGAAATCAGCATCATTCATGGTTTTCACCATGTAAGGTATTCTTCCCACTAGTTTTAGCAAGTCAAATATTTCCAGGCCCACGGCTTTAATCCTCTCGGAACTTACCATGTCAATTTTAGTCATCACCACAATTACTGGTAGTTCCATGGCCAGGATGATCCCCAAGTGTTCACGGGTGATGTGGGTGGGCCCCTGGTCAGCCGCCACCACCAGAAGTCCGTGACTAAGTTTCTGACCTACAATTCCCCGTATTGTGGTTCGCAGCCATGGTTCATGGCCAACGGTGTCTACGAAAGAAATTAGTTTATCGCATTTTTCCACCATCATGGCCTTATCTCGCTTGTTAAGCGGATTTTTTATTCGTACTGGTTCTCCATTTTTAAAACCATAAACTGCGAATGAAAGGTCCGCTGATAATCCCCGTTCTATTTCGTGTTTTTGGACATCCAAAAATATACGGGTGCTACCTGAACCAGTGTCTAGTTTACCGGTGGTTAGGGTTCCCACCAGTGTGCTTTTCCCATGGTCCACGTGCCCGGCCACTCCAACGAGCAGATGGTCGGGGTTGCTGTTCTGCTGCCGACTGATGAGTACTTTGGCAACTTCTCCTCTTTCGACAGATTGTTTTTTCACGTCCACGATTTTGGCGTTTATTTCTTGGGCCAGTTCACCAAGGACATAGAGTGCTTCTCCCATATCTGATTTTCCCAGTCCCAAAAGCAAGCCGTTATCATCAACTCCAATAAAATAAATAGCTTCCCCGTGCCCCCTTTCCAAACGGTACTTCATTTGGGATGCCAGCTGCTGTCTGCGGGCAGTTAAAAGATGAGTGTCTGAATTAAGATTTTCCTTGAATTCTATGTTTTTCCTCTCTCCTTGCCTGGTGAGACTGGAGAAATTATCGGTACTCATAATCAAACCTGATGTTTTATTATAGAGTTTTCTCTGTTCTTTATATTATTATCGTGACTAGGATAAAAATGAGTGTTATTCATGGATGATAATAAATCAATTTAAATTAAGAATTCCACGTGATTTAATTAAGTTTATTTAATATTTATGATATTCCTATAATCAAAGGGGGTGCCATGGTCATCCTATTTCTTTATTAAACTAGTAAAAATTTAAAATTTAACTTTTAATAATTTTATAGTGGATTAACAGAATAATCTTGATTTAAACAGAGACTTTATTAAAATTGGGATTTTAAAAATATTAGAAATATTATTAGTACGTAAAGAAAATAGAATAAATTAATGAGTGATATCCATACGTAAATTTCTCAATGTACATTTTCCATCATAGCTTATTGGCTGTGGTAAAATATGCCCCACCATACTTTTCTTCCTGGAGTTCCTGAACCTTTTCCGAGGCAGTTTGGGAGTCTTCAGTTTTGGCGATGATCCGTCTTTCTGCAACCTTCAAATTCTTCCCACAGACACACTTTTTCACCTTTACACTATCTTTGGCATAAACTGCTCGTCCACAGTTACATCGGAATATCAGGTACATTTTAAATCAACTCAAAAATGGAGTTTAAAGGAGTTTACAAATTTTTAAATTTCCTTCACTTTTTTTTTATTATTTGGATCTATTTCTATTTGTAATTCATTTATCTTAATTGATCTAGGAGTACGGTTCTGGGGTAGGTTATCCCCAAACATAATTCTTTCTTAGATACCCATTAATTTGTTAATAAGGGGGAGGAGAACGTTGGGTATGGATAAGAAGACCCCTATAGTGGTGCCGATGTTGGCTCCCACCACTACCAGCAGTATACGGAAGAGATTGTTATTCCACATGTCCCGTAAGCTTTCACTCTTGGATAGGCTGGCCAGGTCGTCCATGGACACTCCCCGTAATTTAGCCTCCACTATCCCTGCAAACCATCCGGCAGCTAGGAGGGGGTGAATAGCAGTGAAGGGGGCTACTATAAAAGCGGTGATGGCGGAAGGAATTTTTGATCCGGCTAGAAGGGATCCGGCAAATGCTAATCCTCCAGTGAATAACACGAACTCCAGAAGTCCGGATTGGATGTTGATCCCCTTCAGGAATGCCAGTGCAAATATTATGATGAACAAGGCCGGAATGGTAAAAAGGATCAATTTAGTGATACTAACCTTTGATTCTTTTAACTCCATCAGCTGGTATAGTGGGGGTATTTTCTGGGGGTTTTCCATGTTCTTCTGGATCCCTTTCTTGTGACCCGCCCCTACCACGGCTACCACATTTCCATCCAGATCCAGTAGTCTTTGAGCCATGAAAGCATCCCTTTCTGCTACCAAAACTTCGAAAGCGCGGGGGGACATCTCCTGGAAGTATCCCATAACTTCCTCCAGGGCGTCGCCCTGTTTTATACTTTCAATATCGTCAATGGCTTCATCCTTGCTGAAAAATGACGCGATTATGCTGTAAACAAATTTAGCCTTCTCCCAAAAGCTCATATGATTCAAAGCCCGTTTGAGGGTGATCTGGATGTCCCTATCAATCAGGGCCACCTTGGCTCCTGATTCTTCGGCGGCTTCTGCCGCGGCCAGCATTTCAGAACCGGGTTTGACTCCCACTTCATCTCCAATCTTTTTTTGAAAATAGCTGAGGAACCCGCTCACCAGGAACATGGTGAAATTATTCCCCTTAAGGATTTCCCTTATTTTTATCTCTTTATCCTGATTAACCCCGTTTTTTTCATTGAGAAGGTTCTGGTAACGGGCGGCATCAAGTTCCACTGCAACGATGTCTGGTTCACACTCTAAGATAGTATTCCTTACTTCTTCCACACTTTTTTCTGATACGTGGGCAGTACCAATGATTGTTAAATTGTCCGGTGCCATTAGATCACTCTAATATCAACTTGAAAATTATGTCTATAAATCCAATATGATCCATTTAAATTAATCATTTTTTTATTCATTTTTCACAATAAGCCTAATGATTTAATGTGAACCTATAAAAAACTTTTCCTTTGTATTAAAGTTTTAAAATCATTGTTAAAATCTAATTCTATTGTAGAATAGTTTTTAAATATAAAAGTAAATCTCCATATCTAAATTCACTTTATTTAATTTGTGTTTGATTATCATTCACTGATTACAGTTCAAAAAGTTTTGTTAATTAATCTGCAATCTTCTTTGAATTACTCAAGAACTCTGATTATTCCGTCTTTAAATTCAGGCACCAATTTTGATTTATCTCGTTGGATACAGAAGTCTATGTCTTCTCCAAATCCTAATTTCATTAGATTCCTTGCTGATCTTGAATTTCGAACTGCCTTATCCACCTTTTCAGGGTTTTCAATTGCTAAACACGATGCCTGAGCCATTTCATCCAGCTCCTGATCTTGCAAGTGGGAGATTATTTCACCCGCACCCAGAAAATCTTCAATGGCAAAATTTCCCCTTACCCCGGCCATAACCACTTCTATATGGTCTGTTGCAATTTCTTTGGCTTTTCTTGCTACGGTCTGGGCATTTATGAAAGAGCCTACCAGTGCTCGGCCAGTGATACCTTTCAGGATCCGGGTCCCGTTACTGGTGGTGATGATCAGGGTTTCCCCATGTAAGTTCTGGATTTCCAGGGGAGAATTTCCAGCATCGAATCCTTCAATGGTTGCTCCTCTTCTTTCACCTGCCAGAAAAGCCTGGTGTTTAGGGGCCAGTGCTAATGCTTCTTCTATTTCCAGTGTGGGGATGATGTTGGGGATTTTTTCCAGGGCGGTGTTGATGGTGGTACTGGCCCGTAGAACATCCACCATGATGGCTACATCTTTAGAAAGTGATCTCTCAAAACTCAGGGAAACTTGCATAATAACACCAAAAATAGGGATAGTAAAGGTGAAAAAATAAAGATTTTTCTTATCTTTATTCCGGGATCTTCTCGGCAAAGGCGAATCTTCTCCGCACAGAAGTTATTCGAACTTTAATTTCTTCACCTACCTTAGTTTCAGGTACAAAGACCACAAAACCTTCAATTCGAGTGATTCCATCGCCTTCTTTACCTACATCTTCAATTTTAACCTCATATTCCTCCCCTTCTTTTATAGGGGCCGTTTTTGGGGTTTCATCTGCTCCAAACAATGCATTCACATCCCGAGACCAGCATATAACGGTCTTGTTATGTTCTTTTTCTATTTTATTTATTATTTAAATCTTTGGTAGCATGTTTTGGTACTAGATGAATACCTTTGATGGATTGGAATAGGTTCCCATCATTTTTATGCAAGGGAATATTGTGAATATTAATTAAGTAAATGCAGTTATCATAATTGTAATAGAAATTAAATTTGAGGTCTCCATGAAAATATATACCACTCCCATGTGTCAGGAAGTAGTTAGGCTGGCTGGTGTTTCACAGTACACTGTAAAACATGACTATGATTTTATGGGTGCAGATCTAGTTATTGTCCTTTCAGAGACTGAAACTAACTACCCAAATATTAAAATAAAATTAAATACTTTTAAACAGATTTATGAAAGTATCGACCTTATTTCAAACACATTAAAGACAGAAAAGCTTGATATGGGGGAATGGGGGGATGATTACACCCTACATATTTCCCGAAAAGGGACAGATATTGATAAAAGGAAAAAAATAAAAGTTAAGGTGTACTCTAATTTCATTAGAGAAATAGTGAATGATATGGGATTTACCTTGGTGAAGAAAGAACCGGACTTCATTGTTTTCCCGGATTACCTAAAGGATAACCAAAATGATGATATCATGGATGAAATCGAGTTAATGGGGCTTCGGGCTGTTGAAATACCTTCTCACAAAAAAGCACCTTTAAATCCCCTGGAAAGAGCACAAATGCGATACAAAATTTTGGAGAGCAAACTATGTACGAGACCCTAACCTACATCGGAGGAGTTCACAAGCATGAAGAGATGACCGAGCTTATCGAAGACTTGGGGGGGTTCGTGCTGCAGGAGAACATCAGTCAGATGGATCTGGTGTTGACCCTGGCGGTTCCCATGGAAGACGTGGAGAAAGTGGATGAAAAGGCCCGGGAACTTTTGGGAGAAATCAAAATTGCCCCCATGGCCGGGACGGAAATTGCTATTGTATCTCCCACTTTAGCCCGTCAGCATTTACCCCACTCTGCCTGTGATATCTCCGAGTACTTGCGAAGATTCGGTGCCAAAGATAACATGATTGGCCTTTCCAGAGGGGCAGGAAAGGGAATTGCACGTATCTCCGAGGATGAAAAAAGACTCATCGAAGAACATGATCTGGCAGTTTTCGCACTGGGAAGCTTCCGAGAGTGTCTAATGAACAAGACACATCTTTTCCAGGACATTGACATACCAGTAGTGGTCACCGGTGCGCCTGAAATGGATTTAGAGGATTTACCTGGGGCAATGGCTTATGTGGGTGGTTTAGGTCGAATACCACGTCGTTTAAAAAGGGGCGAAAATATCCGGGCGCTCAAAAAACTGGTGGAAGTTGTTGAGGATATATTTGACACCCGCCGGAAAGAAATGATGGATGATCCGCCTATTGTGCCATCCATACTGGTGAAAACTGAAATTGAAAATCAGGTAGAAGCGGTGAAAGAAATTTATTCACCAGCACCCATTGTAAGTCAACTGGATGGGGTGCGAGTAAAACTGGATTATGATAAATATAAAGACCAGGTTGCTGATGTGGTGGTGAATGAGTACCGTTTGGGTGATGTTTCTGAAATAAAAAAATCCAAGATGTATGACTACATTCTGGTGAAACTTTTACCAGAAACTTCCATAATCTAAAAAAATTACATTTATCTATCCTTTTTTGGTCTAGCTTTATTTTATTATTAAA
>JAUNXM010000063.1 GCA_030539815.1 Methanobacterium sp. | reverse complement strand
TCAAAAACACAATATACAACATCTACAGAACAACACAAATCAACTAAAAAAAAGGTTTCTACAAAACCTTAATTCAAATTTATTGTAATCTTATTAGTTAATTGTTCACAAAAAAATTTAAAAAATTATTTAAATGTTAATGGACACTAAAGACAATAATGACATTGAAAACAATTTTCCAAGGTATGATTAATATATCTGCCTTTATAAGAACAAGTATTACGTCATTAATTTAGCATTGCAACAAGCGTAAAGGAGGTGAAAACGTGCCCAAAAATGATTCAAATGCTAAGCAAATTAAAAAAGAGGGGGTGAAGGCCTTGCAGAAAAAGATAGTTCTGGTTTTGTTTGTTCTTGTATTTTCGTTGACTATTGCTGGTGCTGTTTCAGCAGCTGACGCAACCAACGGAACAACCAGTATTGAACCAACAATAAACAACTCAACCAATAATTCTCAAACATTACCAGATCCCAAACTTTACGATGAGAATATGAATCTGGTAGGTTCTTACCTTACAATCCAGGAGGCCTACAGTAACGCCGCAGTTGGTACCAACACCCAGATGTATACCATTGAACTGGAAGAAAATGGAATATTCACCCTAACCGACTTCACAATTGCCAAAAACCTCAGATTTACCGTGGCCAACGGGGGAACTGCAACTATCCAAGGTTCTAATAATAGACTGTTCTACATTGCACCAGGTTACACAGTGTACTTCTACAACATTACCTTTGAAAATGGTCATGCATCTGATGGAACCACAATACACCCTGACGGATACCATGGTGGAGCAATCTACAACGAAGGTACCTTATATCTAACAGACTGTGTCCTTAGGAACAACCAGGCCGGTGACGGTGGTGCCTGGGATTATGGGGGTATTGGTGGTAACGGTGGAGCAATCTACAACACCGGAACTACAACCATAACCGACTGTGAGATCTACAACAACCGTGCCGGGGATGGTTCAGATGGATGGGCAGTTCTCCACTCTAACGGTTTCAACGGAGGCCATGGTGGTGCAATCTACAGTACCGGAACTCTTACTATAACTGGTAGTGACTTCTATGGCAACCGTGCTGGACATGGTGGAGATGGTGTGATATTAGGTGATGGTGGTAATGGTGGTGATGGTGGAGCAATCTACAACACCGCAGCTATGACCATAACCGATAGCATGATCCATAACAACCTGGCTGGTAGTGCTGGTGACGGTGGTTACCAGGTGATAATCGGAGGAACTGGTGGAACTGGTGGAAACGGTGGAGCAATCTACAACACTGGAACTACAACCATAACTGACTCTGAGATCAACGAAAACACCGCTGGAGACGGTGGTAGTGGAGCTGATGGTAGTAATGGTAGTGTTATCCTGTTACACCCTGCAGGTTACACCGGACACACCGGTGGTGATGGGGGTAACGGTGGAGCAATCTACAACCTAGGCTACCTTGAAATAACCCAAACCACAATTAACTCCAACAAAGCCGGAAACGGTGGAAAAGGAGGCGATGGTGGTGACGGAGTTGACAGAAGCTTAGTAAGCTCTGGAGGAGCCGGAGGCGCTGGTGGAGAAGGAGGTGCTGGTGGTGATGGCGGAGCAATCTACAACACCGGAAGCAGCACCCTGATTCTAACCGATTCAGATCTATCCGGAAACGAAGCCGGAAACGGTGGGATTGGAGGAAGCGGTGGCCAGGGCGGAGATGCTAAACGATACAACCCATTTGGAGGTAATGGTCACACCGGAGGAGTAGGTGGAGAAGGTGGTGAAGGTGGTGATGGCGGAGCTATTTACAACCAGGGAACCACACAAACCATTACTAACTCTAACTTCACTGTTAATACAGCCGGAAACGGTGGACTCGGTTGAGACGGTGGAGACGGTGGAGCTGCAGCCACAGGACGTACCGGTGGTGCCGGAGGCCAGGGTGGAAACTTTGGTAACGGTGGTAACGGTGGAGCCATACTACATGTTAGTGGAAGTTCCACAGTCCAGAGTAACAACTTCATAGGAAACTTTGCTGGTGAAGCTGCCACTCCTTACGAAAACGGTGGTTACGCCAATGCCGGTTCTGGAGCCCAGGCAACAAGAGGTGATGACGGTCCTGATGGAACTGGTGGTGCATTTTTCGCATCAGCAGATGACACCCAACTGCATTTCAACCGAATCTTGGACAATGGTCTTCCTGATGTAGCTGGTGGTAACGGTGTAAACATTGACGCTACTAACAACTGGTGGGGAACCAATTTCGAAGGAACCAACCCCTTCACTGAAGGTAGAATATCCGAACTTGTGGACGCTGATCCATGGGTTATATTACGCCTAGTTGTACCCAGCCCTATCCACAATGGCATACCTGTACAACTTGTAGGGGACCTTACCCTGAACAGTGATGGAAACCCAGTTGGAGGAAATATACCTGACGATGTTCAGGCTGATTTCACTGCAACCCAAGGAACCGTTGACACACCACAGTACACCCTTAATGGACAGGCTGCTACTACATACTCACCAACGTCCTCTGGAATGGCAACATTCACTGTAACCGTGGATGATCAAACTGTAACCGTTAATCAGAACGTAGAACCACGGGCAGTTTTAGATTTCACAAAGTCAGTGTCTGACAACCATCCCAACTATGGTGATATGATTCATTTCATAATCACGGTGCAAAATTCTGGTCCTGACACGGCAACTGACGTGAACGTGACCGACCTACTACCCACAGGTCTGGTTTACCAGTCACACACAACTAATGCCGGTTCATACGACCACAACACTGGATTATGGAATATAGGAAGCCTAACTACATCTATGGGAGGTGTCTATCTAGACATTCTTGTCCTGGTAAATGGCACTGGATTCTTCAACAACACCGCAACACTCATTCAGAGCACCTATCCTCAGGATGAGGTTAACCGGAGTGCTACCTTGAATGTGGATCCCGCGGCAATAATATCCATCACCAAAACCGACAATACTACGGACCATAAAGCCAATGTAGGGGATGAAATAACTTTCACCATCACTGTACACAATGCAGGACCCGATAATGCCACTAATGTGGTTATTACTGACGTTTTACCTCTGGGCCTTGATTTTGTATCAGCCAGTGATGGTGGAACCTACGATGAGTTAAGTAGAACCATAACCTGGTCTGCATTCAACCTCAACTATGGAGAACCGGATGTTATCCGAACATTCGTAGCCAAAGTGAACGCAATCATGGCCGGTAATTCAACTGGTATAATAAACACAGCTAACGCAACATTCACCGAATATCCGTCCACTGCAAGTGGTACTGGGACTGCGATCTACGTACCCCTAACTGATCTCTATATTCACAGTTGGGCCAGTAAAAACAACCCCTATGTGGGTGAAACCATAACCCTAACCTTTAAGGTGGGTAACAATGGTCCAGACACCGCCCGTAATGTGGTATTTACCTTACCCATTCCAGAAGGTATGGAATTCGTGGACGTGAATGTGGATCAGGGGACAACTACCTACGACCCGGTAACCCGAACTATAACCTGGATACTAGGCGATGTCGAGGTGGGAGACCCTACTGCATGGGTTAGAGTTAAAGTACTTGAAGCTGGAACCTTTGTATTTGGACCAAGCCTTACCACCGATACTTACGACCCTAATCTGGAGAGTAACATCCAATCGGTGACTATAACTGCCCAGGCAGTTCCCGGAGAAGTGGTAAACGGCCAAACCGTAGGAATGCAAAGCACTGGAATACCAGTAGCACAACTTTTACTAGCTGTGTTAATGGTATTAGGTGGATTTTTCGCTGCAAAACGCCACTAAGAACAAAAACCAATTTTAGGGATAATTTATCCCTTTCTCTTATTTTTTTAGATTGAATTGAGAATTATCCTGTTTTGTAAAAATTATCTATTTTTAAATCGTTTCTCATCAAATTAGTTCATAATATTTACTAGCCCTGATTATCAGCATTTAACTCCTTAAAAAAATATGAGACTAGGGAAAATGTGAGTTTAAAAATTATTAAAGAAAAAATGGTGAAGGTTTTGTTATTTTTTCCCTCGTTTCAATGACCATACAGCCAGACCTAAAAATAGTATGGCAAATAGTACCAGAGCAGCCAGATCAGGCCATATCTTCTCCAACCCCCATCCCTTGAGCATAACTGCCCGGCAGGCTTCCACTGCATAGGTGGGTGGTACCAGATAAGAAAATGGCCTTAACCATTCAGGTATTGCCTGTAATGGCCAAAAAACTCCAGAAAGAAGAAATGCAGGCAATACCACGAATGGGAAGAATTGTATTGCTTGTTCTGGCCTTTTAGCAAGACTGGAGAGAAGTATTCCCAGTGCCTGGCAAGTGACTGCCAGGATAGCAACTGCCAGGAAGGCCAGTAGCACGTTTCCCACCACGATTATGTTGAAGACTAGAATGGCTATCACCAGTAGCAGGGCCACTTGCAGGATACCCAGTGTCCCAAAGGTGATGGCATATCCCGTTACCACTTCCCCCTCTGTAACGGGACTTGCTAGGACTCTTTCCAAAGTACCGTTAGCCCTTTCCCCCACGAAGGTGATAAGGGTTAGTATGGTGGTGAGCAGGTACACCACAAAGGCCAAAATCCCCGGGACAAAAAAGTCAATGAACTCGGCATCCTGACCATAAATAGGTTCAGATTTAATTTTAAGGGCCGGGTTAACTCCTTCATCAGACATGGTATCGGCAAGGGCATCGCTAACTGTTTTTAAAATGGCATTTTTTATGTTGGTAATGGTATCATCACCCTGGATAATGATCTCGGCCGTGGACCCGGATGATGGGTTCTTAGTACCTATCATAGCGTTTTGGGTGAAGTTATCCGGGAATATGATCACTGCCGATGCACTGCCATCAGCCACTTTCTGGCGGGCTTCATCAACATTATTCATATTCTGGATATTCAAAACTCCTGTATCCAGGTTGGAGATTATGTTTTGTGAGAGGTAAGTAGTGTTTCCCAGTGGTGGGGTGTATCCCTGGTCCTGGTTGACGATTATAACATTCACATCTTCCACATCACCACTGAAGGCTATCCCAAATACGCACATGGCAAAGATGGGTGCCAAAAATAGCATGGCCATGCTACGTTTATCATTGGCCAAATCCCGGAATACACGGCGACTGACCGCAATTACACGGTAAAGTTTCATTTTATCATTCCCCCACCTTATTTTTATCATGACGGGAATAAACTAAAAAGGCATCCTCCAGTGAATCTTTCCCACTCTCTTCAAGGAGTTTTAAGGGCGTATCTTCAGCTATGAGATGACCGTGTTGCATGAATCCTATGCGATCACAGTTTCGGGCTTCATCCATGTAGTGGGTGGTTATGAGTATGGTTACTCCCTTCTGGCGTAGCTGGTAGAAGTAATCCCAGAATGACACACGAAGCTCAGGATCCACCCCCACCGTTGGTTCATCCAGAAACAGGAGTTCGGGTTGGTGTATGAGGGTGCAGGCTAAGGAAACACGGTGTTTCATTCCCCCACTGAGGTTTTCCACCATTTCATGTTTCCAGTCCTCCAGAGCCACGAACTTTAAAAGTTCATCTTTTCTTTTTTCTATTTCGTTTTTGTCCAGGTTAAAAACACGGCCGTAAAACTTTAGGTTCTGGTCCACAGTAAGGCCCATGTAAACACCAGTTTCCTGAGGCATGTAACCAATATGAGATACAATGTTTCCATCCGGTATCTGCTCTCCCAGAACCCGGGCACCACCCGTGCTAGGATTCAGGATATTACATAACATTTTAATGAGAGTGGTTTTACCAGCACCATTTGGACCTAAAAGACCATAAATTTCTCCTTTTTTCACCTTTAAATCCAGATTATTAACTGCAATAAAATTTCCGAACCTTTTAGTTAATTTAATAGTTTCTATAACCTTTTCATCATCTTTAGTCATTGTTTCGCCCCTTTCACTAGTCCAATTGATTTTAAAGTTTATTTCACCAGTTATTCATGTGTGATCAGCAAGCTTTTATATATTTTGTAACTAAATGAGTATAAAATAAAACAATAAAGTTTATGATAATTCATGACAAGTAATTTAGATTGATCATTTGTAGTAGACCAATAATGGGATTAGATTGAAAATTGGATTAGATTAAAAATTTGTAGGAGATTTTTCCATGGGAGTAAGCAGAGAAACACTAGAAGCATTAAAAACTTTAGGACTCACAGATTACGAAACTCGAACATATGTAGCCTTAAACTCAGTAATATCAGGAACAGCCACCGAGATTAGTCAGACTTCCCAAGTTCCACGATCCAGAATCTACAATATTCTCAAAAGCCTGAGCAATAAGGGATTTTTGGAAATAAGTAAGGGAAAACCCTTAAACTTCACGGTGATCCCTCCCCATGAAGTTTTTAAGAGGAATAAAAATGAGATTAAAAAGAAAATGGAAAGGGCCGAGTCAGAGTTGAATGTGCTTTACGAAAGCCAGATCCCCACTGTTCCAGCTCCAATCTGGATCCTGCATGGTTCTGATAAGATAGTTAATAAGGAGCTAGAAATAATATCCCGTGCCAAGGAATCCATTTTCATAATGGGCGGCCTCATGTTCCCAGGTGAACCTCCACAACTCAAAGAAGCCCTCCAGAAACCCTTAAAGAAAGGGGTTAACACTCGGATACTTACTGCCCCTATCTGTAAAGTGGATGATGTGGAAGTAACTACCATGGAAATTATGAAAGAATTACCTGTGGAGCTTAAATTCTTCCCGGTTCCCTACATAAAACTGGTGGTTCGGGACCAGCAGGAGATGCTTATTGCTTTCTGCAAACTATCTGGAGATGTTGCCCTATCTGAAACTGCTATTTGCATCTGGAATCAGTACGAAGAATTTATTGAAACCATAACTGGAATGTATGATTTCATATGGAGTATGGACTTTTTCAGCCCTGAATTTAATCCCAACAGATTTTAAATATTGGAGACAATCAAACCATAATTAACCTGAAATCAAATTACCATAAAAATGAAAACCAAACTAGCATGAAAAAAACTTAAAAAAATAGATTTTCAAGAACTCACACGATTTTAATTAGATAGATATAATTCTATATTTCAGGATACAACTAAATTTGCATAATTACAGAAACGGTTATAAAATGAAGGCATTATTTGTAGTTACTGGAAGAGGAATAGGTGGAGATGCCGTTACTGCCCTTAACATTGCCCGGGCTCTTGATAAGTATGGTGTTGACTGTGAATTTGCATTGGATCACAGTGCACCGGGTTTATTGCTCAAAAAAAATAACCTATCATGGTATAAAACCAGCATCCCCCAGGCAGGAGGCCATGCCGCTACCAAGAAAAACCTGGCTAAAGCCGCGATTAAAACTTCTAAAGCTGCTTTTGAAGCCGCTAAGCTTATCAGAAAGGTGCATCCACAAGTTGTGGTGGGTGTTATAGGTGGTGGAGCAGTTGTAGGATGTTTAGGGGCTAAAATGGCCAGTACCCCCTCAGTGGGCATTCTAATTACCCCTACAGATGCTAAGGTATGCACCAAGATAACCACCACCGTGGCTCTACCAGAATCCAACCTTTTCCAGATGGAACTGAATGATAAAAACATCCATAAAGCTTATTCACCAGTAGATCCATCTATAATCGTTGGGAATAAGGAAAGGGCACTGGAATTATTACCCCCAAAATTTGATGAAACTCGTCCCACAATTCTCTTCTCATCTGGTTCCACCCTCTTTGAAAAAATGGCACTGGGCGCGTCGGTACTTGCTAAAAGTGGTATAAATGCTAATATTCTGGTGGTTGGGGCTCCACTGGAAGAAGAATACAGAGAATATCTTATGGAAGATAATATAATGTATCTGGAGTACATTGACTGGATCCGGGATCTCTATAAGGTAGTGGATCTGGCAGTACTCACTGATGATGGTATGATGATCCAGGAGTCCATTGCCTGCCAATTACCCATAATAGCCCTTTTGGGAGTTAAATACGGACGATACCATAACCTGGCAGAGATATTTAAGGGAGCAGTCCTGGAAAGTGATCTAGAGGATATCACCCAAGTCACCACTCACGCCTTTAATAAACTGGATGAACTAAAGGAAAATGCCCTTAAATACAGTGAAGATGTTTTAAATGCTTCGGATAACATAGCCCGTGTGATATATAATAAAATGAGAGATGAAAATAAATAAATCGGCAAATGAATGATAAATTGAGTGAATGAATGATAAATCAAATATTTATCACCAATTAATCCCTAAATTCGATTTATTTTATTATATTTTCATTTAATTAAATTATTTTTACCTCCCTTTTTAATCACCCCCTTTTTTAAAAATACACCTTCTTTCAAAATGACTATCTAAAAACAATTTTTGCGAGTATTTCAGCCATACTTGGATAAAAAATGCAATAATTTGTAAATGGCATCAGTTGAGGGGTGAGTTTCAATGAAATCATCGAAATCTGCGGTTTTGTATCCATCTTTGATCATTTTGGCCAGGTAGGGGAGGCTGTTACGGGAGGCAGGAGATATTGAAGCAACCCGGGTTACTTCACCGGTTTCAAGGTCGGATGATATTTTGGTGAATCCAGTTTCACCATCAAGAACTTGCCAAAATGATCCAGGGCCGGCTGAACCACGTATACGCACGTCAAATTCATTTTCAGATCTTTGAAATCCAGAATCAAGGAAGCTTACCGAGTAGTATAGGGTTAAGGATTGGGGGATCAGCCGGTAATCCATGTTGGCTGCTATATCACAGGCATTTCTGGCGGCAACCACACCTTCCATGCGGGCCACCGGGGTGTTACCCACCGTGCCCACCACATCCCCCGCAGCGTAGACTGAGGGGTTGCTGGTTCTCATCTGTTCATTAACCATTATTTCACCTTTAGGCCCGGTTTTAACTAACTGGTGGGCTATTTCTGAGTTAGGAGTCATGCCTGTGGCCAAGAACACGACCCCCTCCACCAGGCCATTGGAAGTGGATGTCCCTTCTGGACTTATTTCATGGACCTGTACTTTTTCCTGGATCTCAACATCCTTTAGGAGATGTTCAACCACGTAGTTTTTGATTTCAGGATCAAGGTTACTGAGAAACTGGTTACGGCATAGAATTTTAACCTGACTACCTAAAGATGAGAATATACTGGCAAATTCTGCGGCAATCACACCACTTCCCACTATGTTGAACTTTTCGGGGACCTCATCAATGTCCAGAACATCCTTATAGGTTAAAGCATACTCGACACCCGGGATGGGTGGTATCGTTGGTCTGGAACCAGTGGTGATTAAGAGTTTATCGTAAGGATAACTCTTCCCATTAACTTCCACTTCACCTCCATTAATGGTTGCTTCACCCAGCACTATTTCCACCCCGGATTGCCTAGTTTCATGTTTTAAAACAGCCTCAATCTTCCCAGTGATTTTTTTTATTCCCTTTGTAACTTGGGAATAATCAATGCCGTGTTGTTGGGAGATTATGCCCATTTCTTTATAATTTTTTGAATCTTCATGGAAGCGTACCACATCATTGAGCCCACAGACCACCATACAACCCTCATGGAGACAGGTCCCCCCGATATGTTCCTTTTCAATCAGGGTGACTTCTGCTTCTAGTTGTGCTGCTTCCATTGCTGCGCTGCGACCGGCTGGTCCTCCTCCAATAATCACTAGTTTCATCTTTTAAACCCCAAAAACCTTCTTTATAATCAGATAAATTTGTTGGCCCCAAGATATTTATATGGTGATGATTATCTAATTAAAATAACTAAAACTTTAAAATAACTAAACTATTCTGAGTAATCTAAAAAGTGCTTAGTTTAACACTATTTAGTATAAATTAGTTAGAACTATTAAAAAAGACTTAGATTATAAATTACTAAAAAGCGATAATTAACTCTTTAAATAAATTTAAAAGGTGAAAATTGTGTGTATAGCAGCACCAGCTAAGATTCTGGAAATAAATGATAATGTAGCTACTGTGGACTTTGGCGGAGTAAGACAGCAGGCTAAACTTGATTTAGTTAGCGATGTTGATATTGGTCGCTACGTTCTTGTCCACTCAGGATATGCAATTGAAGTCTTATCTGATCAGGAAGCTCAGGAATCATTAGAAGCATGGGATGAACTCCTGAAAATCATGGAAGAAGATAGTGAAAAACCTGGAAATGAATGATCAAATATCTAGGTGCGACTATCTACCTACTTTCAGGGAATAATTCTTTTTTTATCTAATTTTTTTATAACTGATTTAATTTTAGGCTTTGTAGAAACCCTAATTTTTTTTATTTGAAGACAGGTTTTTTTTGTAATAAAAAAAATTTGTAAGTTTTAAGTTGTGTGTTTCTGTTTTCACTTGAAATTACACTTGCATATTTTTAAAACAGGTTGCTAAAGTATTTATAATTAGAAAGGGGAATAATATTATTATGATT
>JAUNXM010000062.1 GCA_030539815.1 Methanobacterium sp. | reverse complement strand
TTAATTTAATATTTCATTCATAGTTATCATACCAGTTGACTGCAAAAATTAATGCTCAATAGAATCTGAAAGGTGGACTAATGAAAAGCAAAACCATGGAAGAACATAAAAAACACAGCCCATTAAAAGTTAAAGTTGGAATAATTACCTTAAGTGACTCTAAATTTAAATCATCCAGAGTAAATGATTCTAATTTTGTTTCTAACCCTGAAGATCTCTCGGGAAAAATAATAATAGAATCACTGGAAGCACGGCATGATATTGTATCATACCAGATTATACCTGATGATGCTCAACAGCTTTTAGAGACCCTGGATATGATGAAAAATTTAGGTGCTGAGATTATTATTAGTACGGGTGGTACTGGGATTGGCAAGCGAGATATCACCATTGAAACCATTACCCCCTTATTTGAAAAGGAAGTAAATGGTTTCGGTGAAATTTTCCGATCAGAAACCTATAAAGAACTGGGAACTGGTGCTATAATGACTAGAGCAACGGCTGGAGTATGGGATGAAACTCTGCTGGTGGCATTACCCGGTTCACCCAATGCAGTTCAGTTGGGGATGAAAATAATAAAACCGGAAATGGGACATCTAGTGAAACACATGAAACATTAAATTATAGGAATAAATCCACCCTAAACCCCGGGAGTTTAGGATAGATATTTGACCTCACTAACTCAAGGGAAGTTTAAAATATTATTTTGATTTATGTAGTTTCTAACCAGTATTTTGATTAGAGCATAAGCTATTTAACATCACTAATGGACACCAAAGGCTCTAGGATCACACCTTCCTTTTTCAGGTGTTCCACAGCACCCTCTTCCCGGTCAACGATTACGAAGGTTCTTTCCACCACTCCCCCATTATCCTGAACAGCCCTAACAGCCTTTAAAAGGGAATTACCAGTGGTAGTAACATCTTCCACTACAATAACCCTATTTCCTTCTTCAAGTTCTCCTTCAATGAGTTTTGATGTTCCGTAACCTTTTTGTGCCTTGCGTATCATGAGCATGGGTATCCCGGATTGAAGGGCCACCGCAGTGGCTATGGGCACAGCTCCCAGAGCAGGTCCTGCCACTAATTCTATATTATCATCCTGAATAATTTTAGTAATGATCTTAGCCACTTGAGAAAGAATCTCAGGATCTGTGATGGCCTTTTTCATATCTACATAGAAATTACTCTCCCTCCCGGAAGAAAGAGTGAATTTACCGAATTTAATAACCTGGTTATCCCTTAATAAATTTATTAAGAGGTTCTTTTCCTGTTGAATCGCCATAATTATCATTCCATTTACAATATCTTTTATCCATTGTGGGAATAAATATTATTCAGGGAGTATGAATTTTTTTTTAGTGAATTAAAATATGTTAATATGTTAAATATCTCTGTAAATAATGAATATCTCTGTTTTTATGATTTAATTTGTTATTAACAGAGGAAAAATATTATCTATTAAAATTTATCTTCTATTTTAAGAATACTCCTTTACCCGTGTTTTCTGATTTTAATCCCCTTTGACAGCGTTTACATACTCCAAGTTTCCCTTGAAAACAGCTCCCACAAAACAAATTTCCGCATAAGGAACAGGTGTACATTTTCCCTGGCTGCCCACAGATACTACATATGCCTCGAACTTCCAAAAATACCACCAAAACTTGTTTATTAAAGTAAAATTGGTATTTGTGTGCCTATTAATTGTAATTATTAGATATATTAACTTAAAATTCTTTAAATAACTTAGGGTTGATGTTTTACCATTCAGAACCCCCGGTAAAATCCTTTTCAGGAAATAGGGGAATTGAAATGGGCAAAAAATTATGTCATAGTTTAAAAAAATTGTTTAGATGATCAGATCAGTTAAAATTCATAACTGGTTCCATCATCCCTGCTTTTAAGGAGTATTTTATCTCCGATTTTACTCACCATATCATAAGGGACAATTGTTTCACCTTTGGACAATCCTAAGCCCTCAGATATGCCCCCTTTCCCCACTATGAAGGCTTCGATTTCATTGGTCATGAAATTTACTTCCACATCCTTTACTTTTCCAATAACCACTGCTGAACTGTCTAAAACTTCTTTTCCAACAATTTCTTCCACGATCCTCATGGTCTCACCTCAATGTTTAGGGTATTTAATATTCTGATCTAACAATTAATACTACATCTAAAAAGTTATCTACCAATATTAAGAGATCATAATTTTAATCATATAAATTAAGTTTCAAGATGTACTTATAGTTTCAGGGCTCTTTAAATAATTGGCGAATATAACAGGAAATAATAAAGTCCCACATTATTCCGGTAATTATAGAAAAATAACCTCTTAGAAAAATAACCTCATTAAATAGTTAAAAATGATTAATTTTCTAGAAAAATAACTTGATTTGTGGACTTTAAATAAAAAAAAGATAGGAGTTTATTTTAAACTCCAAACTTCACACACCTTTGAAACATTTTTCCATGTGTTCTTTGCTGGGTTTTTTGGTCAAAAGACTTACCACTATAGTAACTACCAATGCAACTGGTAATGCGATAACAATAGGGTCAACTGTGGGCCATGGAACTGAAGTTGTAAGAACAGCCTGACCAGTTAGAGCTTTTGCAATTCCCAGGGCTTCTGCTGATTTTTTGTACTCAAATACCAGCCAGAACAGGCTGAGGATGGTTCCCACCAGTAAACCTGATATTGCACCCGCTTTGGTGCATCCTTTCCAGAAGAGGGCAAATACGTACATGGAAAGAAATGCTGCTGCAGTTATTGAAAACCACATGGATGTTCCCACTGCTATGATGTTAGCTGGTAGGATGAATCCCATTATAACTGCAATGATCATGGCTATGGCAATTCCCAACCTGGCGATCATTACCGATGCCCCTCCTTTTTTGTTGGTCACAGTTTCGTAAATATCCCGGCCCAGTGCAGTTCCCTGGGTATGAACCTGGGCACTGAGGGTGGACATGGCTGCCGAAAGAAGAGCAATCATGAATATGTATGCAAACCATAAGGGCATGGCTGCAGTGATGAATGCTGGGATAATTGAGTCGGCATTACCATTTACAACTTGTATGGCTAACTTACCAACTGTGTCATAGAAATAGACGTTGGATAAAGCCCCTACTATGAAAGCAGTTCCAGTCATTAAAAGGATGAAAATTCCACCAACCAATACAGCCCGGTTAAGTTCTCGGTTGGATTTGACGGTCATAAAACGTACAACCAATTGTGGTTGGGATAGAACTCCTATTCCCACTCCCAGGATCAGTGTACTCACCAGAGTCCACCAGAATGGGCTTCCCAAAGCAGGCATAGATGTCCATCCCGTGAATCCAGTGGCCGTGGCCGTGGCTGTTGCCTTTGCTGGCACTATATTAACCAGGTTAGTAAGGGCCTGGTTGGCATCGGTTACCCCACCTAACATCCAGTAGGTGGCCACCAGAAGAATGAACATCCCCACGAACATTATGGTACCTTGCAAGGCATCGGTGTACATAACACCCCTTATTCCTCCAAAAATAACGTACAAAGCCACGATAACTGCCAGTACAACCAGAGCAATATTATAATCTATACTTAGGGTTGTTTCAGCGAATCGGGCCATACCAATTAGAACCACCGATGCGTACAGTGTCATTCCAAAAAATATGACCAGCCCACTGAAATACTGTATAAATTTACTATCAAAACGTCGTGATAAGAATTCCGGGAAAGTGAGTGCTCCTAAATTGTGTCCCATTTTCCGGGTTCGTTTTCCAAAGAATACAAAAGCTATGAAAATACCCACCAGGATGTTCAGGAAGGTGAGCCATAACAGTCCCATTCCATATACTCCAGCAGTACCCCCAAAACCTACAATGGCTGCAGTGCTTATGAAGGTAGCACCGTAACTTAAAGCCATGATAAATGGATGGGTTTCCCTTCCTGCCACCAGATAATCATCGGCAGTTTTGGTTCGCCTCCAGGCCACATAACCCACATAGCCAGTTAAAACCAAGTATATTAAAACTACAATACTTAATATCAATAAATCATTCATTTAATCCACAACCTATACTTTTATTAGGTCTAAACAGATTTATTCATCGTATTCATCCCAAAGACCCAGTTCTTTTTCTTCCATTTCCTTTTCTTTCTCATGCCATTCTATTTCTTCTTTTATCTGTTCTTCTTCATCGTCGCCGCCTTTATTCCAGTTGATGATACCGTAAACAACACATAAAAGAGTCACCAGAATACACCCAATATAGGCACCATATATCCAGGGGTCATTTATTCCCAAAACCATTATCTCACCTCCTTAAACGCCGCTAATTCTGTTATTATTTATTATTATAAATTAAATGAACAATAGGTTAAATATTTTTTTAGGTATTTATTCCGCCATCATGAACCCCGGGTTGAAGATTAAAACTAATATTTCAAAAAAAACTAAAGAATCAGGAATCCGAAATTCACATTAAACAGATTTATTATTTCCATGGAATAAAAAAATAATTCAGGGGAAATAAAGAACATGTTAGATCCAAGAACATGTTATATCCAACACCACCTATTTACAATCCGGATTTATATTTAATTAGGTCCATTTCTATAAAAATCAACAGGGAAATCATTTAGATGTAGTTAAAAAATGAATTTTTCATGGATGGACATTTATGAGGATTTCAAGGTTTTTGCCCATAACTAAATGGACTCAAGACTACAACAGGGATTGGTTACGCCCGGATATTATTGCCGGAGTTACTGTTGGTGCATTTGTAATTCCCGAATCCATAGCATTCGTATCACTGGCTAATCTACCCCCAGAGGTTGGTTTATATTCGGCAATGGTTGCCTTGCTGGTTTACGCCATCTTTGGAACTTCACGTCAGTTATCTGTGGGCCCTCTTTCCACCATCTCCATACTGGTAGGATCCACCCTAGGGGCTTTGATGATTCCCAATGCAACCCAGTACGCCCTTATAGCATCCCTGGTGGCAGTTATATCTGGAGTCCTGGCACTCTTATCATGGGGTTTGAAATTAGGATTCATAGTTAAATTCATATCCAAACCAGTTTTAACCGGTTTTTTAGCAGGCATATCATTATTCATAATATCAGGACAACTCCCTAAATTGTTTGGTATAGCCGGTGGAAGTGGTAACTTTTTTGAACGATTGTATTTCCTGGTAATGCACATCCATCAGACTAACTTTCCTACCCTGTTATTAGGTGTGGGAGGACTGCTTTTCTTATATTTTGCAGGTAAGAAATTCCCCAAACTTCCCAACACTCTGTTTCTGGTTTTAGGATCAATAATACTGGTTACTATAGCCAATTTAACATCGCTGGGCGTGGAGGTGGTTGGTCACATTCCCCAGGGATTACCCGCACTCATAATTCCAGATCCGACACTTTTAGATGTTAATATTCTAGTAACACTTGCCTCCACCGTATTCCTGATAAGTTTCATTGAGGGGTACCTATTTGCCACGGAATATGCTGCTAAAAACAGGTACAAAATTGATAAAAATCAAGAACTTCTGGCTTTGGGCATGTCCAATATTGCAGTGGGTTTTTTCCAGGGTTTACCCGTGGCTGGTTCCCTATCTCGAACTGCGGTGAATGATGAAAGTGGAGCCAAAAGTCAGCTGGCCAGTATTGTCTCGGGATTAATTATCATGTTGGTTCTGATATTTTTTACCGGTATCTTCACCAATTTGCCTGAGGCCATTCTGGCGGCAATTGTACTCTTTGTAATTAAGAATCTGGTAGATATTCCTCACTTTCGGAGCATATACCATTTCAGTAAAATTGAATTCCTCATTGCCCTGGTAACCCTGATATTTGTACTTTTCTTCGGTGCACTGGAAGCCATTGTCATTGGGGTAATATTATCGGTGGTGGGGTTGGTGAATAAGATGTACAATCCCCATGTTGCAGTTTTAGGAAAAATGCCTGGTAAAGACCAGTTCTTAGATATCAGGAGGCGTCCGGAAGCAGAAATAATTCCTAAAGTGCTTATAGTTCGGGTAGACGGTTCTCAAATATTTCTAAATACTGAGGATATAAAGAATAAAATTTTAGAACTAATTGAACATGATTATAAAGATACTAAACTATTAATCTTGGACTTTGAGGCTACATCCTTCATTGATCACTCCAGCGCCGAGATGTTAGAGGAGTTATATGAAGAAATGATGTTAAGGGGAATCGAAATTAAAGCCGCTAATATATACGGTCCTTTAAGGGATTCTATCCAGAAAACGAAACTGGAAGAAGAAATTGTAGAGGGATTTGTTTCTTTGACCATAGAAGATTGTATTGAGCTCTGGAAGAAGGAAAATATTAATTTAAAATAAGTTGAATTTGATTGGATTTAAACATTAAGCGAGATGTTATTGGGATTTATATTCCATTATCAGTGGGAATTGAAGGTTACGTTTACCCGGTGAGCGGAATCATGTGGAGACCTGAAATTCTGGAAATACCCACTGGATGATTGTTAGTAATTACCCAATATACAAAAAACCATGAGTTTAAAAGTTTGGAAGATTATAATAAAAACAGGATTAAAAATCAAGATTGATATTGGATTAATTTAAATATATCAATGCGAATCATTGATCAATCACAATACCATAATTAAAGCATTTCCACTAGTTTAGATCTCATTTCTAATCATTTAAACCTTTAAATCATAAAAATCAGATTTTCTTTCGGAATATCCAAATCGTTTTATTCCAAAAAATTAATTAATAATATATTATTTTATTTAGAAACCTGGAAATTTAAAATTAGGAAAATTAACTATTTGGAAGAATTGGTTTTATAATTCAAATTAGTAAATAAAAATGTAAGGAGTGAATGAAATTAAAGACAATAACCAGGTTGAAAAAGCTAATATAAACCTTGAACACTCCGGAGCTATTCTTAACTCCATATTTGAAGGTCCGGAAAACATCATTGCCTTTTCACTGGACCAAAACTATCAATACATCTTCTTCAACCAGGCCCACAGCCAGACCATGAAAAATATCTGGGACGCTGATATTGAAATTGGTAAAAGCATGCTGGACTACATATCATATCCCGAAGACCGTGAAAAAGCCAAGGTGAACTTTGACCGGGTGCTTTCAGGGGAAAATTTCATAATCGTTGAGGAATACGGGGAAGAAAGCCTCAGCCGTAATTACTGGGAAAACATATACAACCCCATACAATCAGATAAGGGAATCATAGGCATTAACGTCTTCTGTATTGACATAACTGAACGACAAGAAGCTGAAAACGCGTTGAAATTAAGCCAAATCCAACTTGAAAATGCCATGGACCTGGCTAAGTTGGCTAACTGGGAATTAGATATATCAAATAAAACTTTCACCTTTAATGATAGATTCTACTCTATTTTGGGTACCACTGCTGAAAAGGAAGGTAGTTATCAAATTTCACTGGATGACTATTTACGGAAATATGTACATCCAGACGATGCTGGATCAATAGGAGAACTAATAGAATCATCCTTAAAGGAGCGTAGATTAATCTTTGGCAGGGAAATACATCACAGAGTGGTTCGCAATGATGGAAAAACCAGGCACGTGGCCATTGTGATCAGAGTAACTCCCCCCACCAAAAAAAGTAATGTACATGTTTACGGAACAGTTCAGGACGTTACTGAACGTAAAATGGTTGAGGAAAAACTTAAAAAATCATTAACCGAAAAAGAAGTTCTTTTAAAAGAGATACATCACAGGGTTAAGAATAATCTCATGGTAATATCCAGCCTACTTAATCTTCAATCCCAGTATATAAAGGACAAGGAAGCCCTGGATATCTTCAGGGAAAGTCAGAATCGGGCGCGCTCAATGGCCCTCATCCACGAACGTCTTTATCAATCCCCTGACCTTAAACGGATCGACTTTGGAGATTATATTCAGACTTTATCTAAAGATCTGTTCCATAGTTGCATCACCAACTTAGGCCGGGTTAAGATGAACCTGAATGTGGAAAATTTAATGGTGGATATTAACACCACCGTGCCCCTGGGCCTTATTGTAAATGAATTGGTAACTAATTCCATGAAACACGGATTTGTGGGTGATACTAAGGGTGAAATCAATATAGAGTTCCATGAAGAGGGTGATGAATTCGTTCTGGTAGTTTCAGACACGGGAGTGGGATTTCCAGATGATATTGACTTTAGGAATACTTCGACACTGGGTTTGCAGTTAGTGAATAATTTAACCACACAAATAGATGGGAAAATTGAATTAAATAAAGATAAGGGAACTGAATTTAGAATAACATTTAAAGAGCAATACAAATAACCATTTAATCAATTAAATAAACTCGGATTGTACCAAGAGTGTTAGACTGAGAAATACAAGTATTAAAAGCAATTGGATATGTCCGATGACAGTTCCTACCCATCTAACATGGATTCTTGAATCTCAGCAAGTAGTAATATTAAATTGAATCCTTTCTTAGTGATCATGTAGTATCCTCTTTCGTGTCTCTGGAGGATAAGCTCACTTTTCAGGAGTTTTTGAATGTGGAATAACAAGTTACCTCCACGGAGGCCGGTGATTTCAGATAGTGCTGAGAAAGAACGGGTTTCAGATACCACTGATTTTAATATTTGAAGCCTCTGCTTATTGGATAACGGTTCTAATATATTTTTGACCAGGATTTCCTCATCCATAGCAGATATTTCAATCTTTTTTTTATTATTGGAATTGTATATCTGTAGAGAGTCTATAAGATTTAGTTGTTTTTCAAAAAGCGAGTTAACTTCACTGAAACAGATCTCACAATTATCAAAGGATACTTCTTTCCGAATCTGACTCAATTCGTCCCTTTTGCCAGTTATAATCTCATCTGAAACATTCCAATTTCGGATATTTTTTGAATTATCCTCTAAAAAATCAGTGAATACTGATTTACAAGAGTTTCTCATGGGACAGAGGTCAACCATTCCCTGTTCCAATCCACTTTGAATATCATCAGTTAGGTAAGTAGCTATGGAATCAAGAAAATCCTTCCTTAAATTGGAAACCATCATATCTAAATATTCCTGATTGGATTTTTCCATTAATTTTTTGATATCCTGGTGAATTGCCTCTAATTTGGCCGAAGTATCGGAGATTTTAGAACTTTTCATTTGATTCACACTTTCTTCATTATTTTAGTTTCCAGAATGAAGTTTCTCTTTAATTCTATAACTGATGTTTGTGTATTGAACTATACTTAGTATATTTTAATGACGGTTTAGTATATATTTATATTTAACGATAGTTATAGATGAAATTAGTTAAATCATTGGAGATGATAAAAATGGGAGTAAAACAAGAAATACATGCACAAATTGTTGGAGCATTGACAGGGGCTAAATTTCCATTGGAAACACCTGAAGCACTCTTAAATGCATTTCCTGAAGGGGCAGAAACTACGTGTAAATCAGGGGATGTGGAACTAAAAGCCGGAGACGCAGGAAAAGTGTTGACTGGTGATGATTTTCCATTTAAATCAGCCAAAGATGTAGCAGACGTGATCGTTGAAAGAGCAGGGTTATAACCCTATTTATATTTTTTTAAAAGTTTATGGTACATAATTAAAATTATTTGAAGATTAAAGTGTAATGAAAGAATTACCCACCTTAAGCTCTTCAATAAATTCTATTTACTGTAAATAATTAAGAACCTATTGAGTCTATTTTAAATCATGTTTAGATAGGAAGTTGGAAACATCAGTTATGAATTCCAATGAACCCCTTTCTATCTGCTGGGTTAATTTATTTAAATCTGAGAAATTGGGATTTTCTACTAAAACGTGCTCCATGATGGAGTCTACTTCTTGGGGTTTAGATGGAATATGGTATCCATGCCAAGTACCTTCTTTTACCAGTTCCCAGTATCTGTTTTGGACCATTTTATTGGCTCCTGCTAACCATACTTCAAACTGAAAGGTTTCATGAAGAAATACAATGGCTATTTTAAGTTTCCTGTTCTTTAATGAATCAGGGGAGAAAGAGAAATAAGTCATATCCATGTAACCATAATATATGCCAGATACAGAATATTCAGGGAATTTATTTTTAAGATACACTCTCAGATCCATGATATACTGCATCAATCCCCGGTAAGCATACTGAATCTTGCCCTTATCCAACTGTTTCTTGTATTCCTGCATGCTTTCCGAAAATGAATCCATATTATATTTCTCCTATAATAAATTAAGAGAGATTTAATATTCTGAAAGACATCCTTAACTTGCAAAAAACATTCCCAGCCTTGCTTAAAAAACTGAAGAGGCCGTGCTTTAATAAGAGAGTTTTCAGTTTATAAACCTCTTTAACTACTATTCATTTCTTAACCTATGATAGCTTTAGAGAATTTATCAAAGCCAATTATATCGATAAATATCCCCATTCGTTTTTTAATATCCTTTTCTTTATAATAATCTACTATTTTGTTATCATTTCTCTTGTCATTGACGGCATAGCT
>JAUNXM010000061.1 GCA_030539815.1 Methanobacterium sp. | reverse complement strand
AAGCATAAGAATTGAAATATTTTACTACCGCACTGGAATCAATAACTATAACTCCAGAGTCTGTTAATTTGTTATCCAGGCGTTGACCAATTTCATATAATTTTTTTTCAATTTTATGTTCAGATAATGCATTTTCAATTTTATCCTGTAATTCATTTTCTTCAAATGGCTTGATTATGTAGGCATTGGGGTTGGTGAATTCAGCCCTTTTGCGAGTTTTTACATCACCGTAGGCAGTTAAATAAATGATGGGAATATCTCTAATGTTTTTGATCTCTAGGGCAGCATCTATTCCATCGCCCTGGCCTTTGAGCATGACATCCATTAAAATTAGATCCGGTTTAATTTCTTTTGCTTTTCGAACTGCATCCTTACGTGAAAAAGCAAATGATGGAACTTCATACCCCCATGTTTTTAGTTTTCTCTGGAGCTCCATTGCAGTAAGCCCCTCATCCTCCACCACTAAAATCTTTGCTGCTGACATAACCCCGCCCTCCTAAAAAATAAAAAGTACAATATTGATGACAATATTGTTAGATAGTATCAATATTAACTTTCATCATATTTATAATTTAAGATATGATGTAAATTTAATCCAACGGTTCATTTTTAGATTAAACCCAAGTATCTAAAACCCCTGATAAACACGGGATTACTTTAAAAACATTATTTTAATTTGAAAATTAATATCTTTCAAAATGAATGAAATCATCCAGATCACGCCTTGGAGGAGGATATGGTTTTTCATCAGGATAACCCAGAGGAATAAGTGCCACCGGCCTTATATTATCTGGTATTTCCAATAAATCAATAACTAGTTGTTCATCAAAAGCCCCCACCCAGCAGGTACCCAAACCCAATGCATGGGCCATTAGCAGCATGTTCTCTATTGCGCACGAAACATCTTGTAGGGAGTAAAGCTTCACGCCCCTTGTTCCATAAACTCCACCAGAAACAATCAGGTTAACACAAGGGACCATAACCAACGGTGCTTTAGCTATGAAATCTCGCAGGTATGCTGCTTCCGAGAGTTTTTCCCTTGTTTGGGGATTTTTAACCAAAATCAACTCCCAGCTCTGCAAGTTACCTGCAGAAGGTGCCCAAACCCCCGATTGAACGATCTTCTCAATTAGGGATTCATCCACATCTTCTTCTTTAAACCGCCTGATGCTTCTTCTCTGACTTATGGCCTCAAAAACTTCCATATCACCATCCCCCTAGCCCCTACCGTTAGGGCCAAATATAATGTTTCGTTTGTAATAACATCCCAGTATAGAATCACTGATTCAGTTTAGAACAATAATGTCTCCTGATACATATTTTCCCGTTTTATATTTTTTTGTATTTTAAGGAACTATTTCGCCATCACTTTTCTTATGAATAATTTCTCATAATTAGATTTTTTCTGTTCAATTTTTATATACCTGGGCATCAACCACCATATGGTACACCCCGGGAGAATATTTCTTTATAACCCTCTGGTTTAATATATCCACCTTAAAATCATTGGCTGCTTCCCTAATCCTATCAGCAGGTCGTATATATTTTAGTTTATCCGGAACAGATTCATGATAATGTATAATCCCTTCATCTCTGATTACTTCCATTGCCACATCTAAGTACTCTTCAGTATTCCCTATATATCCCATTAAAACACGATCAGCTATATTTCGAGGTGCAACGTCGCGACAGTTACCTAAAATAGGCTCAACCACATCCTGAACCTGGTTAAGTTTTATATTTTCCGAAAGGTAACCATGGGCCACCGGGTTAATCTCCACAGCATATATCTTCCCCGGATCACCATGCACGGCCATAGGCATGGTAAAATAACCTATACCGGCAAACAAATCCACTACAGTTTCCCCGGACCTTACCAATTGACCCATTCTCTTCCTTTCAGTGGTATTTCCCTTGGACCACATTATCCGGGCCACATCCAGTTTATACTGGCAATGGTTTTCCCGGTGAATGGTTTCAGTACCTTCACCTAAAATCATCTCCACATCCGGCTTTCTCTGGGGACCCCTTATCCTACCCAGACGCACTACCCGTTTAACACCCGGAATGTTCAGGAGTTCCTGGGGGTTTTCCACATGATTCTTTAAAACCAGAATGTCACCAATTACCTTACCTTTCATATTTATATATTGGAACTCCAGGGAGGTATAAAATTAATGGGGAAGGTAGTGTCAGAACCAGTTGGATTACAGGAAAGTAGTGATTAATGAGAAATAGGGTGAATAATATTGATTAGATGAGTGTTCCAAAATAAGGCAATAATATCGGAGTGGAATGTAATGACACCTATTATCAATTCTTGACACATGAGTTGAGCTTAGTCATTATAAACCTCCCGGCGGAATTCTTCCCTGATTAATGATAAAAAGAGAATATTCAATTGACAGCTTATAAACTATAAAAAATTAGGGAAAACACTTATATAGACAGGGCATATAAAAGAAGGACAGAAAACTGGTAATTTCATTGAATTTAACCAGCTCGATTAAGCAATATTTATATACCATGAATCTTAAAGTAGCATCTAGAAAGCTATTTTTTATCTTATATTTTTTTGAGGTGTATTCTATGAATAATGAAAATCGACTTAAAGGCACTACAACTGTTGGTTTAACCTGTAAAGACGGAGTTGTTTTTGCTACCGAAACCAGAGCTACCATGGGCAACCTCATAGCCCACAAAGTAGCCGACAAGATCTTCAAAATAGATGATCATATTGGAACAACCATTGCCGGTGCAGTTTCCGATGCCCAAAGCCTGATGAAGTACATCCGGGCAGAAGTGGCACTCTTCAGACTCCGAAATGGTAAAAGAATCAACGTAGAAGCCGCAGCCACCCTCACCTCCAATATCTTACACTCATCAAGGGGTTATCCATTCTATGTCCAAACACTCCTGGGGGGAGTGGATGATAAGGGCCCCGCCCTATACTCCCTGGATCCAACGGGAGGGGTAATTAAGGATCTCATGATATCCACTGGATCTGGTTCTCCAGTAGCCTACGGTGTTTTAGAAGATCGCTACAGTGAAGATCTCTACGTGGAAGAAGGTGTAGATGTGGCCATAAGGGCCATTAAATCTGCCATGGAAAGAGATGCTTACTCTGGCAATTCAATCTTGGTAGCTACCATTACCGAGGAAGAAGGATTTAAAAAATTATCCGAAGAAGAGGTCAACCGTAAAATAAAAGAACTTTAACTAATTTTTTATTAACAAATTAACTTAACCAGAGCCACTGTGGCTCTAACTATTTTCTATTTTTCTAGAAGTGATGTTATGGGTTCAGAGATTCAAGAAATTAAAAACACAATAGTACAAAGATTACCCAGCCGAGTTCAAGTGGCAAAAGTGGAATTTGAAGGCCCGGAAGTAGTGATTTACACTAAAAATCCAGAGATAATCACTGAAAATGGTGATCTCATCCGTGACCTGGCCAAAGACATTCGAAAACGTATTATTATCCGTTCTCACAAATCAGTGCTCACCGAGCCAGAGGAGTCCATTAACCGCATCCACAGCATAGTCCCGGACGAAGCCAAGATCACCAACATCTCCTTCGACGACGTGACCTGCGAAGTCATAATCGAAGCAAGGAAGCCCGGGCTTGTAATTGGTAAATACGGAGCAACTTCTCGCGAAATTGTTAAACAAATAGGATGGGCACCTAAAATATTACGTACACCCCCTATTTCTTCTGAAATTATCCAAAGAATCAGGCGGACACTTAGAAAGAACAGTAAAGAGCGAAAAAAGATCCTGCAACAATTGGGAAATCGTATCCACCGACCAGTATCAATGGAAAATGAATGGGTTCGTTTAACTGCCCTGGGAGGTTTTCGCGAAGTGGGACGTTCCTCATTATTCATGCAAACATCCAACAGTAAAATACTTCTGGATTGCGGAGTTAACGTTGCAGGTAAAGATGATAAAAGCTCCTATCCTTATCTTAACGTCCCTGAATTTGTTTTAGACGACCTTGACGCAGTTATAATATCCCATGCACATTTGGACCACTCCGGATTCTTACCTTACCTTTACCATTACGGCTATGAAGGTCCTGTATACTGTACCACACCCACCCGGGACCTTATGACCCTTTTACAGATGGATCATATCGATATAGCCCATAGAGAAGATAGCCCACTCCCATTTAACGTTAAACACGTTAAAAAGAGCATCAAACATACTATAACTCTGGATTATGGGGAAGTTACTGACATAGCACCAGACATACGTCTCACCCTGCACAATGCCGGGCACATTCTGGGCTCAGCCATCACCCACATGCACATTGGAGATGGTCAACACAACTTTGTCTACACTGGAGACTTTAAATATGAGCGTAGCAGACTCCTGGAGCCAGCGGTATCCAAATTCCCACGTATAGAATCAATGGTAATGGAGAGTACCTACGGTGGGCACGAGGATGTGCAACCCACCCGAAACGATGCAGAAAAAGATATTGTTAAAACCATTTACCAAACCCTGGAACGTAAGGGTAAAGTTTTAATCCCTGTTTTTGCCGTAGGACGGGCTCAAGAGGTTATGATCGTTCTGGATGAGTACATACGTCACGGAATCATTGACGAAGTCCCAGTATACATTGATGGTATGATCTGGGAGGCCACTGCCATCCACACCGCCAGACCCGAATACCTCAGCAAAGATCTTCGAGATCAAATATTCCATATGGGACGTAATCCATTCATTTCCGATGTTTTCCATAAGGTTAACGGTGTAGATGAACGAAAAGATATTGTGGAAGGCGAACCATCCATCATACTCTCCACATCAGGTATGTTAACTGGTGGAAACTCAGTGGAATACTTCAAATGGTTATGTGGAGATGAAAGGAATTCACTGGTCTTTGTAGGATACCAGGCTGAAGGTTCACTGGGACGCAGATTGCAGAAAGGCTGGAAAGAAATACCCATCAAAGAAGAGGGTAAAACAAATGTTTACAACGTTAAGATGGGAATCAAAACCATTGAAGGGTTCAGTGGACACTCTGACCGCAGACAACTAATGGACTACGTCCGCCGAATAAGTCCCAAACCAGAGAAAATCCTGATCTGCCACGGAGATAACTATAAAACCCTGGATCTGGCCAGCAGCATCTATCGGAGTTACAAAATCGAGACCAAGACTCCCATGAACCTGGAAACAGTGCGAATCCAGTGAAAATTAACTCCAGTATGTTTATTGGGGCAGGAATAGTGGGTAATTTACCCACATTTTCATATTTTTTTTGTGACTATATTTCTATAACTTTTATTAGGTCCCAGACCAAACCATATATTAAATTGACTTTTAATTGTAGTCTTATTCAGGTGATTTTTCATGGTAACCTATTCAGAATCAGGGGTAGACATCGACCTGGAAGAGGTCACTGTCAGCGCCCTAACTCAAAAACTAAAAAAAACCCTCCAGTATCAGGATGTTATAACTGAAAGCGGTCACTTCGCAGCTCTAGTTCGCTTGGGAAACCAGGCACTGGCCATGAGTACCGATGGAGTGGGAAGCAAGATCCTGGTGGCGGAGATGATGGAACAGTACAATACCGTGGGTATTGACTGTGTGGCCATGGTGGTCAACGACCTTATCTGCGTGGGAGCACGTCCCCTGGCCATGGTAGACTACCTGGCCGTTGAAAAACCTGACCCGGAAGCAGCCAGACAGATAGGGGAAGGGCTAGCCGAAGGATGCCGTCAAGCCAATGTAGCCATGATCGGAGGGGAAACCGCTTCCTTGCCTGGAATTGTGAAGAATTTTGACCTGGCTGCCACGGGTATTGGACTGGTGGACTTGGATGGAATAGTGGCCGGGGATAAAATAGGTGAAGGCGATGTTATTCTAGGAATTCACAGCAGCGGAATTCACAGCAACGGTTTAAGCCTGGCACGCCGGGTTTGCTTTGAAGAAGCTGGTCTCAAGGTGGATGATCTCCTACCCACCAATAAAGAGGTTACTGTGGGTGAAGCATTACTGGAACCCACCCGCATTTATGTACAGGCAATTAACCAGTTACTGGAAAAAGTAGAAGTTCACGGCCTGGCCCATATAACCGGAGGAGGGTTCACCAACCTTAAACGACTAAAAAAAGGAATTAGTTACCGTATTGATGATTTACCAGAACCCCATCCATTATTCAAGTTCATTGCATCCCATAAAGTGGAAGTTGATGAAATGTATCGGGTTTTCAATATGGGAATTGGATTTGCAGTTATTCTACCAAGGGAGAATGCCACTGAAGCCATGAAGATCATAGGGGAGCATTTCCCAGTACAGATTATTGGAAAAGTTTCAGAAGACCCTGCAGAGAAGGTTGAAGTTCAAACCTTCCATGGAGGATGGATAGAACTTTAAATGATTGAATCTTCTCGGTAATATTCAATTTTATAAAAAATCTAATTTTATTAATGAATGTTTTGATGGATTAAGGGATATTTAATAATTTATAGGAAGGTGAAGACATGAACATTACTCCAGAACAGGAATTATCATTGATCATTGAGATCCTAACCCAGTTAGACGTACCAGCAGAAGAAGCATCTATAGTCGCTGAAGTGACTCTGGACGCGGATCTCAAGGGTTTCTCATCACACGGAATTGGCAGATTCCCTCAGTACATTAAGGGACTTGAAGTTGGCACCATCAAACCCCAAACCGAGATTACTGTGGAAAAAGAAAGTGCAGCCACTGCCATGGTAAACGGTAATCATGGATTTGGACATGTGGTAACCTACCAGTGCATGGAAATGGCCATCCGAAAGGCTAAAGAAACCGGGATCGGTATGGTGGGCATTCACAACTCCAACCATTTTGGAGTGGCTGGTTACTACTCAGATATGGCCATCATGGAAGATCTTATTGGCATCATAACTGCCAACACTGAACCTGCTGTGGCTCCAATTGGGGGTAAAGAACCCATACTAGGAACCAACCCCTTGGCCATAGGAATACCCTCCGGAAGCCATTATGTATCCGTGGACATGGCCACTTCAGCCTCAGCCCGCGGAAAACTACTGGAAGCCAAACGCAGGGGAGAATCCATACCAGAGAACATGGCCCTGGATGCCGATGGAAATCCAACCACCGACCCTGCTGAAGCACTTAAGGGTTCCATACTACCCTTCGGAGCCCATAAAGGATATGCCCTTTCATTCATGATCGAAATAATGGCCGGACCCCTGGTTAATGCCTCATTCGGCAAAGCAGTTACCGGAACCGCCAACCCAGAGGTTCCCTGCACCAAGGGAGATCTCATCACCGCCATTGACCCCTCTAAATTCGTGGATGTAGATGACTTTAAACATGATGTAGATGATTTAATAGCTGAAATTAAAACAACACCCCAAGTAATGATACCCGGGGACTTTGAAGTCATGAATGTGAAACGCCACCAGAAAGAAGGCATAACTCTTGATGAAACCCTTCTACAGCAGCTCAGGGAAATAGCGGGCAAGGTAGATGTAAATGTGGAGGATGTCCTGGGAGAATAATTTCCAGGATTAAAGGTTTAAAAGATTGCAAACAAGTCATGATTGGAAAAAGGAGACATAATCCATGGACAGTAGCCAGGCAGTTTTTAATGGGCTGAAAAAAGCAGGAATCGATTTTGTGGTGAGTGTGCCCTGTGTGAACCTGGGAAAAATCATGGAACTGGTGGACTGTGACCCGGACATGACCCATGTTCCTGTAACCCGGGAAGAAGAAGGATTCGGCATAGCAGCCGGGGCCTATATGGGGGGTAAGAAACCAGCGATCCTCATGCAGAACTCTGGGTTGGGAAACTCAGTAAATGTTCTGGCCTCTCTTTTTAAACTTTACCAGTTCCCCATACTCATGATCATCAGTCACCGGGGAACAGATGGGGAGTTCATGGGAGCCCAGATCCCAATGGGAGAAGCTACCACTGGAATACTGGACACCCTGGAAATCGCTTACATCAACCCCAAAACACCGGAAGAAGCACTTAAACTCATACCAGAATCATGGTTACTGGCCGATTTAGGTGGATCTCCTCTGGGAATATTACTGGAGATTAGTTTCTGGTAAAGTTTGAATAAAATTTAACATTAAATATAACTAAAAATAATTTATTATATTTCTCTAATAATAGATTATGATACAATAATTGGAGATGCAGGAAAATGGAAAGAATAAAAGCCCTGGAACAGATCACCAAACAATTGGAAGACGAGCTAGTTATCTGCAATATTGGATTCCCTTCCAGAGAGCTTTATCATGTTAAAGACTCCTCTAAACATTTTTATATGCTGGGATCAATGGGCATGGCTTCATCCATTGGCCTGGGTCTGGCCCTGGCTCAGAAAAGGAAGGTAATTGTTTTTGATGGAGACGGATCCCTACTCATGAACCTAGGCAGCCTGGTGACCATTTACAATCAGTCTCCCGAGAATCTGGTGCTGGTGGCGCTGGACAATGAATGCTACGGCAGCACCGGTAATCAATGCACCTACTCATCCTCCACAGACCTTAAAATGGTGGCAGAGGGAGTGGGATTTAAAAACACTGCCCTCTACCAAGAATCCCTAGAAGAAATTGATTTCACTCCAGTTCTAAGGATGGAAGGCCCTATTTTCGTACATGTGAAAGTGAAAGCAGGTAACGCAAGCGTACCAGTAATCCCCATGGAACCTGAAGAAATAAAGGAAAGGTTCATGGGCGAAGTTCAGGGAAACTGAAAAATTTAAGCCTCTATTTTTTAATCTAAGCCATTATTTTCTTTAATTCATTAATATTCTGGCTATCATCACTATCCCTTATCACCCATTATAATCCTGCTTTGAAGTCATCTCTGGTTAACAGATATCCTCTTTTATTTGAATTGTCTTCCCGCAGAAAAGGCCTTTCCCACCAGTTGCCCCACACCGTAGTAGGATTGGTTATCTGGACTGTAAATTAATGGTTTTATTTTTTTAATTAAAGACTCATCATCGGAGATCAAAGATTCATCCACTTTTATATCTTTTATTTCCCCTATAAACTGAGTGTGCAGCCCAATCTTTACGGATTGTAGTAATTCACATTCTAGAACGAAGGGAAACTCATCCACGTAGGGTGCATTCACCACTTCACTCTGAGTAGAGGTGAGTCCAGTGGCCTGGAATTTATCCACATCTTTACCAGAGGCCATTCCAAAGTAATCTGCTTCCTTCACCTGATCCTCGGAAGGGATGCTGATGGTGAAGGCCTTGCTATCCATGATGCTATGGTAGGTGTAAGTGGCCTCCCTTAAAGAGATGGTTATGCAAGGTGGAACAGAACAGCAGATCCCACCCCATGATGCAGTCATCACGTTAGGTTTTCCTTCCGAATCATATGCTCCCACCACAAAGACTGGGGTAGGATAGGTTATGGTCTTGGCTCCCAAAGATTTTTTCATATTCAAAAACTCCTGTAAATTTTCATCCTGTAAATTTTAATGATTGCTTATTCCAATTATCTCAGTAAACGGTGTCTTAATTATCATGAAGGACCTCATTCGTCACCATTCTGGTAACGCACCAGTTCATCAAGGCCCTTCCGGATCTTAGTCCCTATTTCATCGGCAGGATATCCCAGTGGAGTGAACAAGAGCGGTTCCATATTATCCGGTATTTTAAGTACTTCTCTGGCGGCATCAGCATCAAAAGCTGCTATCCAGCAGGTACCCAATCCCTGGTTACTGGCGGCCAGTATTAAGTGGTCCATGGCAATGGTGGTGTCCACATCCACGTAGTTACGGCCGTCTCGACGGGTCCATGACTCTGATTTAACAGCACAGGCACATATAACCAGAGGTGCCTGGATAAACCAATCGGCAGGGTAAACTCGCTTCAATTCATCCTTCATACTTTCAGTTTTAACCACAATCAACTGGAAAGGCTGTTTATTGGCCGCAGTTGGCGCCAAACGTGCAGCATCAAGTACTTTTTGTAGTTTTTCATCTTCCACTGGCCGGGACTGGTAACTGCGTACACTGTATCGTTTCTTAATCAAATCCTCGAATTCCATCCACATATCCCCTTCATCTTTTTGTACACTTCTTACTTGTAAATTATTTTTTAATCCTGATTTTCCATGAATTTTTGTGTTTAATATTATCTTTTTTTCATCCCCTTCAATTTATCTTAAACTTAATTGACCCCATAATTTGTATGTACAAGCAATAATATATAATTTTTACTAATAATCTTAATTAAAAAGGAGGAACATATTGAACTTTGAGGTGTCTCCCAATCATGAATGAAAAAAACCAGTGCCCCACCATGTGTAACTGCCTGTACTTCACTAGTAACAAACTTAACCGGATTCTTAACAAAATGGCAGAGGAGGAATTCCTGAAAACCGGACTATCACCTTCACACGCCCTGACCTTAATGAACATCAACTACCAGGCGGGTCTTTCCCAGAAAGAACTCTCCCAGATCATGAACATAAAACCATCCACCACCACCCGCTTCATAGACAAGCTGGAGGGTAGGGGGCTGGTTGAAAGAAAGATAAATGGAAAATTATCCTACCTATATCCCACAGAAAAGGGTAT
>JAUNXM010000255.1:1626-1859 GCA_030539815.1 Methanobacterium sp. | reverse complement strand
TTTTTAATAAGAGGAAGCCTTCTTTGAAAATTTAAAGGAAGAAATGTTATCCAATCCTCAACAGTAGTTAAAATTAATTTATGATTTCTATGCTTTTTCAACAGATTATTAAGTGTATTATAATATTTTTCTGATAGCGAATATCCTTTAGATCTATGATATGCATATAATGGGAGTACGTAAACTTCATAACCTAATTTTTCCACTGTTAAACAATAATCAACACCATATAA
>JAUNXM010000255.1:0-1616 GCA_030539815.1 Methanobacterium sp. | reverse complement strand
AGATTATCGAATATTTTTTTAGGTATAATCATTAAGCACTCATCTAATGTTTCCACTTTAGTAGGAACGTTAATAGGATAAGGTGATATTAAATGTGGAGGAATACCATCTTTAATATTAGTTATTGGCCACCAATATTTTTTTGATCGCCCGGCAACTCCTGCAACTCCAAGTTTTTCATAAGAATTTAAATAATTCTCAGCATCCTTCAACCATGTGGGAGAACTCATATCCATATCCTGATGCACAAACATAATATAATCATTACTGGCCTTTTGACCACCATAATTCAATGCTTCAGCAGCAGATTTAAATTTTTTATTAGTATTATCGATTAATATCAGTTCATATCTGTTAATTTGTATATTGAGACTTTTTAATAAATATTCAGACAAGATATATTGATCGTTGTAAACACACACAATTGAAAACATTTCAATCCCCTAGATTGGATATTATAATCATCATAAATTCAAAATTTTTGGTATTTATTGAATGACACTCAATTAAAAATATTGAGTAATCTTACCATAATAATATCTAGATTAATTGAAACTCCTTTATATATCGGTCAGAAATCTTCTTCCAAGAAAATTTAGCTTTTACATCACTTTGACCATTAATAACTAGACTATTTCTTAGTTCATTATCACTTAGGAGGAGAGAAATATTACTAGAAAGTTTACTTTTAATTTTCTGTTCAACTAAAACCCCATTTTTCCCATCTTCAATAATATCCGATATCCCCCCAACATCAGACCCTATAACCGGGACCCCACAAGCCATAGCTTCCAATAAAACCACCCCTAGACCTTCAGTATTCCCCTGCGAATCCACAATGGATGGTAAAATAAATAGATCCGCTGAATTGTACAACATGAGTAACTTTTCATCAGAAACATTCTTAACAATTTCCACCTTACCTGTCAGGTCCAGTTCATAGATTAAAGATTTCAATTTAGATTCCAATGGTCCGGATCCAACTATTTTCAATTGCACATTTTCATGTTTTTCTAAAACATGAGGCATTGCACGAATAAGGTACTCAAAACCTTTTCTTTCAATTAAATAACCAACAGATAATATTTGGAATATATTTTCATCTTTATAAACATCGAGTGGTCTGAAAAAATCTGTGTCAACTCCGAATGGTATCACATCAATCTTTTCTTCGTCAAGTCCTGCTTCCAGACAGAAGTTCCGGGTAGCATTACTGTTGGTGATAGTTTTAGAGGAGTTATTTACCAACCAGCGCAGAGCAAACAGCATATGGTAACGTTTGGAAAGATGAACTTCTTCTCCGTGTATTGTGGTTATGTAAGGAATTCCATAAAATTTTTTAAGAAACAATGCACCTAATCCATTGGGAATAGGCCACTGCACATGAATAACATCCATATTTTTAAGTATTCGCAACGAATAAAAAACATTGAAAAACAGAAAGGTTAAAACCTGAATTTTAACCAGAAACCCTTCCTTAACATTATCAATCATCCCCGCCCTTCCTGAAAGCTTCTCAAATCTACGGGGATAGAAATAGTGGAATCTTTCCACGTGCACACCTTCAAGGATATAATCTGTTTCACCACCAGTAAAAGGTGCTAAAACATGAACAT
>JAUNXM010000254.1 GCA_030539815.1 Methanobacterium sp. | reverse complement strand
GTTTATATTTAAGTCAATACGTCCATATCCAGATTAATCTTAAGCATTTAATTTATTTCCTTTGTATCCATGAGGTGTAATATGTCCGCTGTCGATAACATTACTGATCTTTCCAAGTACATGGTAACCCTTCCACCCAGCAGAATATCAATTTTAACCATGACCTTTCTCAGCTTCCTTACCGGGGCTATAGCTGCTTACCTTGAACCTTTATCATCCCTTTTCGACAGCATAGTATACGGTGGATCGGCAGGGTTCCTGATCTTTGGACTGACTTCCATCATGGACGGGGCAATAACCCAACCCCTGATCAATGCCATGGAAGGGCGGCACATGAAGATGAAACAATCCATGTTTGTATCCCTCCTGAACATGGTAGTGGTGGCCCTGGTTTACATTGTGGGAAGCCTGGTATCCACTTTTACAGTTTACAGTTATATTATTGATGCCCTGATCTTGGGCTGTGCACTGGCCTTTGGCCTGAGAACTTTCGTTATATGGGGAACCTCCAATATTGGGGCCATAAGGTCAATTTTAATCTCCGCAATACAACCAGTTCTCATCCTGAGCATGGTGGTGGTCATTGTATTTTTAACCACCATTGGCACTAATATCGGATCATTCAGCATCATAGCCGTGGCCCTTAAGGGGCTCATCGCCGGACTAATACTGATGATGGCCATTTACTCCTTTATACTGGTGATTGAATCTCCCATTAAACGTAACCTGGGAGTGGGAGGTCTGGAATTATTATCACTATTCATAGCCCAGTACACTGAAGGTTCAAGGGCCATGGAAACTCTCTTCGAGGATATGGGTGAACCAATAGACACCCTGGTGGGACTGGTTAGTTTCAAGGGTAAAAATGGGGTGAAAGGATTGTTCATATCCCCCTGCGTCCACCCGGGGCCAGTTGGAAACATTGGCGGTGGGAATATGCCCACGGTCCTGGCTAAAAGCCTGGAACCCTTTACCATGGTCAGCCACGGCCCTTCAACCCATGACTTTAACCCGGTGAGTTCCAGGGAAATCTGTAAAATCAAAGATCTGGTGGAAAAAACACTGGAGAATATAGAATACTCCGACCAGGCCAGCCAGTTCATCAGGGTAGAGTATGAGGATGCTAAGCTAGGCGCTCAATACTTTGGAAATAATTTATTACTACTGGCCACTTTCGCACCATTAGGCTTTGATGATATTGATTTTGGAGTGGGATTGGCCATTATTAAAGCAGCACAGGGTCATACCAAAGCGGAAAATGTTATCCTGGTAGACTGCCACAACTCCTTCAAGGGAGAATCAGGCCGAGTGCTCCCTGGAAACCCTGAAGTTTTCCACCTTTTAAGTGCAGTGGAGAAACTGGAAAAACCATCTGAAAGTGAACTTAAAATGGGATGTGCCAACGACACCATCCCTGAGTTAGGTAAAAGGAGTGGTGTTGGTCAAAGTGGGGTTAAAGTGATGATCCTGGATGTTAACGGCCAGAAAACTGCTTATATACTCCTGGATGCTAACAACATGGTTATTGGATTCCGGGATGAAATAATCACTGCAGTAGAAAAACTGGGACTGGACCATACCGAGGTAATGACCACCGACACCCACTTTGTCAACACCCTCTCTGGAGGTCACAACCCCCTGGGAACAAGAGACCGTGACATTATAGTGGCTAAAACAGCAGAATGTGTTAAGAATGCTTTAAATGATTTGGAACCAGTTCAGGTTGGTGCTAAAACTGTTAAACTATCCAGTATTAACACCCTGGGACCCACCCATGCCACCGAACTGGTAACCACCATCACCTCCATAGTGGCGGTGAGCAGGATAGTGGCCCCACTGTTATTTGTACTGGCACTGTTCTTTGTATTTATCTGGATATTCTACTGGGCC
>JAUNXM010000060.1 GCA_030539815.1 Methanobacterium sp. | reverse complement strand
ACTTTAGTTTTTGTTATTTGACTTAGTTCTACTTTATCAATCAATAATTGTAGTATAATCCGTTGAATACCTTAGTTGGTACCAATAAATAATTTGTTCTTCCAATTCCAGACATCTATACTTGGAAACATGGGATTACCTAAATTTTCATATAATAACCGGAATGATATTATAAACACCTATTAAATCATCTAAACCATATATTCTATAATGTATATATTATATTTAAGTGTTTGAACAATTTTTCACATAATATAGTGCCCATTGGTTTGGGAATGATACCTATGACTTCAATTCCAAAGGAAAATTTACTGTCTGGGAAATATGGGTCTGTTAAAAGATGTGCACTGGTTCTGGTGGTTATTGGATCATTTTTAATACCCTTTATGGGATCTTCACTCAGCCTGGCCCTCCCCCTAATCCAGAATGAACTCTCAGTTAGCATACTTATTCTGGGATGGATACCCACAGCGTTTACCCTGGCCAACGCCGCTCTGGTCATTCCCTTCGGAAGACTGGCTGATATCTATGGTCGTAAAAAAGTTTTCACTGCTGGGTTTTTAGTTTATACCCTGGCATCATTTCTGGCAATTTTCTCTATTTCCGGAATTATTTTAGTTTTTATCAGTTTCTTGCAGGGAGTAGGTTGTGCAATGATATTTGCAACAGGAATAGCCCTTTTGATCTCTATTTTTCCCCTGGAAAAAAGGGGCCAGGTTCTGGGAATAAATCTTGCTGCAGTTTATCTAGGCTTATTTATGGGCCCCCTACTAGGGGGGTTCCTGACTCAAATCTGTGGATGGAAAAGCATATTCTTCATAAATGTCCCCATCGGATTATTTTCACTGGCCCTCATAATCACCAGATTCAAGGGGGAGTGGAAGGGATCTTCAGGAGAAAAATTTGACATCACCGGATCAATTATCTACTTCCTATTCTTATCCGCCTTGATGTACGGTGTTTCAGCATTCAATGATTTATTAGGGAAAATCATACTTTTAACTGGTTTATTTGGATTTTTCATCTTTTTTAAATTGGTTAAATACTCTAATAATCCCATCATTCCCCTGGGAATTTTCAAGAATAAATTGACCAGTTTTTCTGGCCTGGCTCTACTTTTGGTTACTGTGGCCACCTCTGCAATGTGGACCCTTCTAAGTTTATATCTTCAGGATCTACGTGGACTGGATACCTTAACCACAGCTCTTATCCTGGCAGTGCAACCACTAGCTGTTGCAATTCTATCACCATTAATCGGGCGCTGGACTGATAAAAAAGTCAATCAAGGAGTTATTATTATAGGGGCCCTAGTCTGTGCCACTGGTCTATCCTTACTTGCCTTATTGGGTGGGGATACTCATCTAATCATAATCGTTACTGGATTATTATTGGTGGGTGTGGGATTGGCTTTGTTCTCGGTTCCTACCAATCAGAATTTTTTAAGATCCTTATCCACCAGGTACTATGGAGTTGGCTCAGCCACCCTTTCCACAATGGTTTTCATCGGTCAAACCATGAGTATGGGGATCTTCCTGTTGATTCTAACTGGAGTCATGGGTAACGTTGAAATCGGACCTTCAAATTACTCCCTATTCCTGGAAGGATTGCGACTTTCATTCTCGTTATTCGCATTATTCAGTGTAGGTGGGGCATTAATCTCCTATATTGTCCGGAATAAAAAAACTAATGTATAATATTAGAAATGAAACAGATACTATCCTGATTGTGTTGAAAAAAATATTTAATGATCCCTGAAAACTATTTAATATCGTCCAACCAAATTTAATAATAACAACTAATATTGAATATCCAGCGTGGAAGTGATTTTTTGAAAGAATCATCCGGTTTAGAGAATGTGAACGATTTTCTGAAAAATCTTTTGAAAGAAAAGGAAGCTAAAACATCGGAATTTATAGGTGCCATTATTGTCAACATAATTTTCTTATATATTGTGAACAATCTTCTTTCCTGGAATTTGACCTTCATAGCCCCTTCATTCCAGGATGTTCTGTGGATATTTAACATATCTATTGTTGCCACCATAATTGGTAACATACTATTCTTAATCTATCATCCGGGTTGGTTTAGAAGCATAATCCAAATAATCCTGAACATCTTGGGATTTACTGTAGTTTACTATTTATACACAATATTCCCATTCATATTAAGCCATTATTGGGTTGCATTAACTCTTAAATTTGCTTTGATATTAGCCATGGTGGTTCTGGTTATTGTGAGTATTTTTGAAGTTGTTCGCTTGATTTTAAGGGCTTTAAAATTATTTTAAAGGATTTTTTATGTTAATTATTTCTTTTTTTTGATCATTTCATAAGCTAATTATGGTGGATTTTTATTCAATAATCTCAGCACCCAATACTCAACTTCAAGTTTAATGGCTTTGACCAGTTCTTCCAGAGGTTCGTCTTCCCATGGTTCGGCAATGCTCAAAAAAGAATTAAAATAAATAACTGAACCATGGATGTCCACCTTGAAATCTTCAATATCATTAATTGAAGCAGTGTTTAATTGTGAAAATTCTTCACTGTTGAGAATAGCCTTAACCCGCACATCCCATCCTTTATCTGATTCTTCCAGATGGTCAATATCAACTTGCATGGTTACTCACCCCTATTTTCCGTATATCTTGTCTAAAATCTAATTATAAGCCTAGAGCACGTTTAAAGCCATTGATCACGTCTTGTGCAGATTTGAATAATGGATTTTTAACTTTCACCGGGGTTTTCATACCTTCCAGGCGGTCGATACGGAAGTAGATGGGAGGATGGGGATCAAAATTTAACCAGGAGGGAATTCTGGTTGGTGAAATCCTTTCGGCATGCAAACGCTGGTAACCGATCTTACGCAGTGCACTGGCTAAGACTTGGGGTTGCCCTATTTTCATAGCTGATAAAAGATCGGCCCTGGTTTCAAAGAATTTGGCTACAAAGAAAATAAACCCTAGGGCCACAATCAAGTAAACCAGAGGAGATATTACCACCAAGGGGAATAAAATTGTGAATCTAAGTAAAAACTCGGCTGAAATTAAACTGAAAAGGATTATTGGATCCCGGCCAGACAAATGGCCCATTTCATGACCTACCACGGATAATATTTCATCCTCCTCCAGTTGAACAAGTAATCCAGTGGTGATCAACACCAAACCCCGGTTAGGGCTGGGGCCAGTGGCAGCGGCATTGGGGATCATGGTATTACTCAGTGCCACTTGGGGCATGCTGATGTTAAATTTGCGAGCAGCTTCTTTTACAATACTGTAAACATCAATTTCGCGTGAAACCTTCAAATCAGACTGACAGTGAAAACCATATTCCTTAAATACTTCCTCTCCCAGCTCACAGGTCGGTTCCAAACCCAATGCCAGGCTTTTCTGGTAAATTTCATCCTTCATTTTAATTATAATATCTTTATCGAATTTTTCCTGGAATTTCTGGAACTCTGCCAGTGGTAACTGGTACTCCAGGATATGCACCCGGGGATTTTCGGGAGTGATGATCCAGTCACTGGTCCTTAGCAGTATGCGGTCTGATGAGAGCACAATCATTAATTGGACGGCTAGAATGGCTATAATTGCCAGAAATGTTTCCAGCAAGATAAAAAGAACAATGTTAATTCCAAAGAACAGGAGGTAAACAATTATCATGTTACTGCCAAAAATACGAAAAGAAGCTTTTTTACGTCGAGTAGGGGGTGCTTCTGGCAAGATATCATCTCCCTCAACCCAGGCAAAGTATAGAGTGGCCTGGCGAATAGCATCCTCAAAGGCCTGTATTGCGATGAAAAGCTCCTCCTCCAGAAGGTCAACCTGGTGAGATATATCAAAATCAGGCGGAGCTGTCAGGGGGGTTGCGTTCACTTGGAATGGATTTCCAGCCTGGATTTCAATTCGAACCTCCCAACCTTCCTGAACATTACTTGCAGTGTAGTTTAAACCTTTCCTATTCATTTTTGAAGTTCTGGAAACGTCTTTGAATAGTTTGGGCTGTGGTAAAAGATAATAATCTCGTAAAAAGTCCAGAGCTTCTTCCAAGTGTCCAGAAGAGAGTTCAGTTTCGATAATGAAATTTTTCCCTCCATCGGTCTTCCTTATATTTAAACCCACCATTGGTCTCCCTTATATTAAATAAATCTGGATAATTTTTTTTACTAAGATAATTTTTATTAATCATTTATCATCTCAATTGTTACTCACGAATCTTTACCTGATCTAATCTTATTATATAGCTCAATTTTTATAAATTCAATGGTGATTTTCCGCAAATCAATTCAATTTCTATTTTAGGTATAAATGATCATCCAAATTGTGTTTGTGATTAGTTATTCTTCTTATTTTTATCTGAAAAATAATTTAAATATGCTAATTATTAATTATAGTGCTTATATTATGATAACAGTGAAATATTTTTAATATAAGCTCTGAAACTCATATCATGAAACTGGTGGAAGAAAAAAACCCAGATACTCAACGAGTACTGGCAATTATTAATGAAGGATTATCAAAAAGGGCAGTAATCACCATCATGGCTTCTTGCCGTGTTTATTATAATGGAAGGGCGGTTAGTCGCCTGGAATTAGGTGACAGGATTATCATGATCAAATCAGATGGCTCATTTATAATTCACCAGGACCGTAACCTGGAACCAGTTAACTGGCAACCACCTAAAACCAAGGTTGCAGCAGATATTCACCAGGGAATGGTGAAGATAAAAGGGGTAAGAAGAAATCCCCATGAAACACTGGAGGTGGAAATATTAAACACACACTTGGCCTCATATTTCATTGGGGAGGACTTAGAAAGTCTTGAACTGGCGGGATACGAGGCGGATATGGGTGACCTTATATTTAAGGATCCTGAAGTTATAGAAAAAGGTTTCAGGCCTACTTCAAGGGAATACCATACGCCTCAGGGGTTCATAGACATACTGGGCAAGGATAAACAGGGTAATATTACCATACTGGAATTGAAAAGTAGAAAGGCAGGTATTAACGCTGTTAAACAGTTAAGACGTTATGTGGATTGTTTCACTGACCATAAAGAAGAAGTAAGAGGTGTACTGGTTGCACCCTCCATTACCGATGATGCCCGGGAATTACTGGAAGAACAGAATATGGAATTTAAGGCATTGGAACCTCCAAGGGAACTGGGAAAAGATAAAGTTGTTACACTGGAAAGTTTTTTTGGACGTAGTAGTTCTTAAATAAATCAAGTTTTCTTTTCACATTTTTTTCTTTAAATTATTGCAATATTTTTTGAATATTAATATTTGAAATTCATCTGGATTAATTTTTTTAAATAACTTATTATGACTTATTTTTCAATTATTTACAGCTGGATCTATTTGGGGATATTTAATTACCTAAAACCAATAAAATATTAACATGGATATTCATGGAGTGGATGTGATAAAATTGCCATGTCAAGGTCTTGCATTAGTTGCCGGGGACCTACACGGAAACATGAGAGATTTCCATAAGATTATGGGAATATGGGAGGATCAATTAACTAAAGAAAACCATTTGATTTTAACTGGTGATTTAATCCACGCCATGGGCCACAGGAGCGATAAGTCCCTGGAAATACTGGAAGAAATTATGGGATACTGCAAGAAATTTGAAAACTTTCACCTACTCCTAGGAAATCATGAATGGGCCACCATCACTAAACTCAGACTTTACAAGGGGGGAGTCAACCAAACCCAAAATTTTAATGAACTTTTAAAGAGGAAATTCGGAGAGGAATGGGAGGAAAAACTAAAAAAATACATTAATTTTTTCAAAAAACTTCCATTAGCTGTTAAAACGGTAAATAAAGTTTTTATCAGTCATGCCGGTCCGCCAAAGAACATAAATTCCCTAAATGAAATGATGAACATTACTATAAATGGATATTCCAATAATTTACCTCTTTATGAACTTCTCTGGCACCGCCATGGTGATTACCGTAAAAAAGATGTGGACCAATTCCTGGAAAATATTGGCTGCCGAGCCATGATCGTCGGACACACTCCGGTTGATGGGTATAAACTAATTGGTAACCAACTTATCATATCTTCTAGTTATAGCAGGGGCAAAAAAGCCTATGTAGAGCTTGATCTTCAGAAGGAAATCCACGGTGGTCGAGATATTAAGAAAATGGTAAAATATTTACGTTAATATCCACAAATTACCATGTAGTCCTGAATATTTTTATTGTTAATGAATCTACCCTTAGATCAAAATTTTCGGTGTAGCATGGAAGATATTAAAAATATTGATGAATGGTGTGTTGTTTGCCGAAACACCAAATGCAAACATCGCTACCCTATTCCTGCTGAAACTCCACTGGAATGGAAGATTAGAAAATTCAGGGGAGTATGCGGTCATGGGGAAGACAAAGTATACCCGGAACTACTTGAACCAGTAAAATGCCCAGAATGTGGTGAAAAAAGTTTCAGAGTTATTCCCAGATATTACAAGAGTAAAATTTGTTCAATTTAATTATCATAAAAATTTAAATATCCCTCACCAGAAGAGCCAGCTGGTTGAGATTCCTTACCTCGTGAACCTCAGCTCCGGCATCCCGGTAATGGGAAACACAGCTATCCACCACGTCCCATTTCTTACGGTCCTCAGGATTGAAAATCATCACTTTCCGACACTTTCTACTCATTTCCTCCACTAGTCGTGCGCTTTCAGGAACACCATCAACCTTGGGGCCTGCCCAATCCCGGCAATCAGTGAGAATCATCAGTGTGGAGCGTCGATTGAGTTGAACCTTTTCCAGGAATGATTCAAAGGCCTGGAACATGTTACTGGTACCGTGGATCATAAGATTTTTCTGACGGATATCACGTACTTTGATGAAGGCATCCATCATACTGGGTTCAGTCATGGCAATGGAGGTTTCAGCAACTCGGTGATCAAAGTCAAATACCCGCACTCTCCGGAAGGAGTTCTGGGCAGCGTATACTAGGCAGAAGAACCAGTTACTGATCCAATCACAGGAACCACTCACATCATTAAGGAAGAAATGGTGGTTCTTGGTTATACGGGGTTTACTTTTAACCAGATCAATAAGTGCACCACCATTTTGAAGGTTTTTACGTATGGTTCGGCGGACATCAGGGCGCATGATCCGGGCCTGACGTTGACGTCTGCTTCTGACCATGGCAATCTTTTTACCCATCTTCTGGCATAACAGGAAAAGCTCCGGTTCAAAAGAAGTTAAGGTGTTGATATCCCGGCTAAGCAGTTCTGATTCACTGGGTTCTTGATCATAATCATTCAATGGCGGATGATAATTAACTTCCCTGCTACTTATCTCCGGAGCATTAAAATCAGAATTATCTTCTTCCTGATTGGTTATGGTCCATTTCTGGGTGCTTTTAGTGGACCAAACATTCTTTTTGGAAGATACTGATGTGCCATCTTCAGTATCTCCCTCATCTGAATCAGGAGTAACTCCACCAAAGAACTCATCAAAGGTTTGATTAAAAGATTCCCTTTGTTTTTGTTCCTTAACATACACTGCGGCCATGGCATCTTTAAAAAGAGGATCATCTTCGGCAAAAAGTTTTAAAACCTCCTTACCGGTGTAAGTACTTCTGATACTGACTGGTATGCCCTTTTCCCGTAATAAACCAGAGAAGGTTACAATTTTATCCATTACTCATCACAACATCAAATTATTAATTCAACTAAACATAATAAAACGTGTCAAACTGTAATTCTTGATATTTAACTGTAATTACTACCATCTAACGTAATTAAATCTTATTTACTGAAATTGAATTCTAAGTAACGGGATTGTAGGTTAATTTAGGGATTGTAGGTTAATTTATATGCACTAAATATGGTTTAATAGGAAATATTATTTAAATATGCGGGTTTTGACTTTTTCTCGGTCTTCTTCTGTCTTTAAAACCACTCTAAAGGTTTTTTCTAGGGATTTATCGTTGATTTCAGGTCCATCATTGGTTACCAGCAGTGTTTGAACCCAGTCAACAGTAGCCCTTATAGAGGGTATTTTCACGAGATCCAAGTTTCTAATCTTCTGGATGAGTCCAACTACTCTTTCCACCAGTTCATGGGGAGCATCGGGTAACAGTGCCTCTACAATCTCAACTTCCCTTTCAGCAGTTGGATAATCAATGTACAAAAAAAGACACCGATCACGGGTTTCATCCAGCAAGATCCTCTGGGAATTAGAAGTTAACACCACCAGAAGATCATTTTTTAGCGTGAATGTCCCTAAATCATTAACTGTAATCTCTTTTTCTCCCAGTGCTTGGAGTAGGAAACTTTCAACTTCTTCATCAGCTTTATCTATTTCATCAATAAGCATTACCGATGGTTGATGGTTAATAAATGACTGTAATAATGGTCTTTTAATGAAAAACTCTGCACCAAACACATCCTGGTCTGTTTCTTTCAGGCGGGACATTTCCAAGTGCAATAATTGTTTCTGGTAATTCCACTCCCCCACCATCTGTTCGAAGGTTATCCCCTCGTAACACTGGACCCTGAAAAAATCTCTGCCCAAAGCCCGGGCAATAGCCTTGGCCAGCTCAGTTTTACCGGTTCCTGGAGGTCCCTCAATCAATATGGGTTTTCCCAGTTCAAGTGAAAGGAACAGAATGGTTATAATATTATCGTCAGGGATGTAACTAGCATCAGTGAGTGCATTTTTTATATATTCTGGGCTAAAAACAGTATCTTTCTTGGAAATAGGTTTATCAGGTTTAATGAAGATAACCTCCCATAAATAAGGGGTAAATTATAGGTGTGCATTGGAGATTTGGTAATTCATATCCCTTTTCTTGCCATTAATATATAAACTAGCTTACATAAAAAATGAACCTTCAACTTGTAACAAAGAATATTGGACATAAATGATGTCATGAATTAATCGAAAACATGTGTAATACATGTAGTTTCATGAAAAAGCTTAAATGACTTATTATTTAAAATAATTAATTGATTTATATGCCTTACTTAATATGCCAGAATTGTGGTGGCTATTACCAGCTGGATGATGATGAATCAGCAGATGACTTTGATCGTTGCCATTGTGGAGGTAAACTGATCTACTCAGAATATTTGGAGCACCAACCCCGAATGAGTAGGAAAAAATTTTACGGAACATTATCAGTCATTGCTATTTTAACCATAATGGCCGCGGGATTCATCATTTTTTTACCCCATTTCAATGAAGTCTCTGCTTCAGATCCTTCGTTAATTGCCAGTGATTACCGCGGATCAGTGAGTAAAGAGATCATAATTTCTTCAAATGCCACCTCCAATGCCACTGCCAGTAAGAAAACCATCGCAGTCATTACTGGCATGCATCCTCGGGAGAAGCTTTCCATTAAAGCAGTTTCCGATGTAGTTGATCACTACAGTTTATCGTCAAACCAAGCCATTGTCCATTACACCGTTAACGTAACCAACAACCCGGAAAATTATGTAACTGGCCGTGCTAATGGTGAAGAACTGGTAGCAAACTACGTAATTTCAGATATTAAAAAATCCAATGTAGATGTGGTTATTATATGTCATGATCATGCCCCTGGATATGGTAGAGGATACTTTGTGGCCACCCCCAAAATGGACTCACCTTCTGTGGCCCTGGGGGAAGTAATTGAGAAAAACCTCCCAGAATTCACATACTACCGTGCAACAGCTAATTCTGAGCATGGATCTTCTACATTAACAGTTTCCAAACCTTTAGCCTCTTCTGGCATTCGTACTCTTGTTTATGAGATGCCAGAATGGGCAAGCTACAACCAAGCCTACCAGGAAACCAAAAAACTGATTAACACTTGTTTTCAGGTGATTAACTAAACATAGCCCTTAATTAGGAACTTTGATGATGTTTAATACCTTTGATATATTTTTTTTCTCTGAAAAATCACAGCTAATGTATTATTTATAAAATGTATAATTACTCCAAATGTATCACCCTTTTCACTGAACTACTATTACCCTATCCCAAAACAGGGAAATTAATTTATAAAAATTTGAACAATCGATGGGAAAAATTTTTCTAAAAAAAATAATTTATAAAATACTATATATGCTTTAAAAACCAATAGTCAACTGCCCAAGAGGCAAAAATTGGAAGTGATAAGTTTGTTTGGAAGTAATAACAGTAATGATAGAGGAAATTCGTCTCCTATAAATGAAGGTGGAGAATACGATGTACACATAGAAGATACCGGTAGGGACGGAGACGGAATTGCCCGTATTGAAGGTTTTGTGGTTTTTGTTTCAGGTGCAAAAGAAGGTGAAGAAGTTAAAATAAGAATCAATTCTGTTCGCAGAAACTTCGCCTTTGCTGAAGTTGTAGACTAATACACCTTAATAAAGGATAAAAGATAGTAAAATAATCCCGGATGAAAATCCGGCTTATTTTTCATTAAAAATATTTTTTTCTAATATACACATCAATATTTAAATATATCAATTAATGCATTTTTCTATAAATTATTTACTTTCAAATCTTCTCAATACTCATATATCAAATTAAAGTCATTAAACTTATTTTACAGTTATTTTCATCTATTCTTATAAAATTAAAATAAACCAGGAAACCAATAATACTTGCTACTGATAAATCATTGGTCTTGGAAAGTTTTTATCAGTTTTTATTAGTGTTCTTGCATTTAATGAAAGTAAAAATGTTTTATCTCCATAAAACAAATATAGTTAGTAACATAAATTATTATGAGTATAAAAATTAAAAATGGGGGAATCATGACTGTATTTGAAGAGGAATCTGGAACTTTCTATGAACTTGCAAAAAATTACATGGATGCCCTGTTAAATCTTCAGCGGGATGAAGCAGGCAGAATGATAATTAAAGCGGTGGAGGAAGGTACTGATATTAAAGATATTTACATACATGTTTTTGAATCATCACAACATGAAATTGGTCGCCTATGGCAGACCAATATAATAACTGTGGCCCAGGAGCACTTCTGTACTGCTGCAACTCAAATGATCATGTCTCAACTCTATCCTTATATCT
>JAUNXM010000253.1 GCA_030539815.1 Methanobacterium sp. | reverse complement strand
TGTTTCTAATAATTCTCTTAACATTTCACCCACCCTAATTTAAGGTTTTAATAATGAGATAACTTGATTGAATCCATCCATTGGAAGATGAATTTCAGGTTTTTTATGATAATGATAAGAAACATAACGGGCTTGTCCAGATTCATAATCACGGCCATTGTAGAAGTAACAAGTTCCGTCTAGGTTTATTACAAATGGGAGTAATTCAACAGGTTTGCGTTGGTTTTCATGAACCAGATAAATCTTACTTTTATCCATGAGTTTAACAGTTTCAATATTACCTGGTTTAAAAGGAGCACGAGTACTCATATATTGCCGGATACTATAATTGTGAACTCCATCTTGGAAAGAACTCTGTAAAGGGAGAATTAAAAAGGTATTTTCATATGCATCAGAGAGTATTTGATAAACCCGGGATAGAACACTTCGTAAGATCTTGTAACGGTTTTGGTATTCTTTCTCTGAAACTACAGGACCATGTCCTTCCCATTGATTTCTGTAGTTTGCTACTTCTTCTGAGATGGTAATAAGATCTTTATGGGCTATTCGGAGTAAAAAGTCTGGATCTGGATTGCCAAAAACATCTAAACACTTGGTTTTGTTCTCTTCTAAAAGTCTTCTTACAGTCTTAGAAAGACAACTACCAAATTTATACCAGTTACCAAATGTTGGTTTAAAGTACCAGTTTCTGAATCTAGGATCATCTTTAAAGCAGCGTTTAACCTCTAATTGGAAGAATTTTTCATCGGATGAGAGGCCACTTAAAAGAAGGCTCATGTTAAATTCACTAAATGCTTCAAAGAAATGCAGAAGATACTTCACTTTACGTTCATATTGTGGGTTGGTTATGCTGCACCAAAGAATAGACGCAAGGGGGTAAGGTAAACTTTCAATCCATTGTTCGAATTTTTCTTCAGACTTACCATCATCCATGTCATTGATTTCCTTTTGAATATCAGCAGCCATTAAAGGGGAATTCCATAATTTGAGTTTATAAGACTTCGCCCGTGTGGTTAGTTCAGTTATTAATGAATCAACACGGACTAGTTCAATCTGATTATCTCGATCTGGTAAATAAACATCTACTTCAAGTAATTGCTTCATGGAAAGTTTAGGCCTGGAACTAATTTCACTTACAGATTCTCTAATTTTCTTTCCGAGTGGAGTGTTATAAAAACGAGCCACATAATCTGCTAAAGCCATTTCAGGGTCAATAAATATTTGTAAATAATTTTCAGCTTTAAATTTAAAATTTTGTGATGATATCACAGCTTTATTGTTATAGTTAATTGGTAAAAATAGATAATTAAAATCTTCATCAGTTTCAGAGAAATCACTATGAGTTAAAACATCTTTTACAATTTCTTTGAATTTTAATGGTTTCAGTCCGGTGATACTTGCAAGATATTCACTTTCATTTGTTGCTAAAAAATTAGGAAAAGAATTAAAAGATTCAAGGTCAATTAACATTCCATGTTGAGGAATTTTACCAGATTTTCTATTTTTAAGGTTTTCAAGCAATATATCTTGGGAGTTGTTGTTTAATTCACCTATAAAAATCTTTTCTGGCTTTATTCTTTTTATAATGAGCAATGTTTTATTAGAATCATTTTCAGGAAAAATTTCCGCAGCTAAACGTATAATAGAATCAATGTGCAAATCATATTTTTCTAGATTAGTAAAAACAGATTTATCACCCCAATTTAAACTAAGTTCGGGGTTTACAATAGAAAATCCAACACCATTCTTTTTTAATTTCAGGGATGCCATGAAGAATTGGATATTTGCTGAAACATCATCCATATCCATATCATTCAAAACAGTTTGAGAATCTTGACTCATATCTGAAAAACCTAAAACAACATCATAATTATTCATAGGCATTTCTTGAAGGGTATCAACATTCGTAAATTCTATTG
>JAUNXM010000059.1:7500-11128 GCA_030539815.1 Methanobacterium sp. | reverse complement strand
GAGTTAAGTTAAGACCAAGAAAATTGAGTTTAAAATTGTGTTACTGGATTAGATTCATTAGATTTTGTTATAGCTATACTTAATACAATCCTCCGTCCAGGTAGTTGTTTATACGGTCATTGGTGGATTGGTGTATTCTCCTTATAACTGCTTTACCATCTTTTACCTCGGCCAGGGTGGCCATGACCTTTAAGTCCCTTAGGTGACGAATGAATTCTTCGGCTTCATCCAGGTTTTCCACCTCTATTAACAAGTCCTCGGCTGCCAGTTCCCCCTGCTCCACCTTGCTAATGGTTTTCAGCATGGGGTACAGCACCGCTTCCCCCATCCTCAATGCTCTTTCGCGCAGTTCTTCCCCGGTTTCCTTGGATTCATGGGCCTGAAATCCTTCCCGAATGATGCGGCTGAAGAGGAAGGCTTGTGCCAGGTCGAAGGGAAAACTCAATGCGTACTCCAGTTCTGCTGCCTGGGCCTGGGATGAGGTGTACTTCAGTGGTTCCAGTTCCATCTGGGGATCTTTCATCACCACCCCCTCCCGATCAGTTTCCCCCAATTCCCTGGTGATCTCCATTATCTTCCCGGGTGCTTCTTTCACCGGGAATATTCCCAGTAGTCGCACTGGTTCCAGTTGATAGTCAGCCAGTAGTTCCCTTTTTTCCAGAACGGGTAGTGGAATGTTGGTGAGTTTTTTTCGAAGATCAAAGATGCGAAATCCCAGTTTCCCCACCTCCGGATAGTAGTGGGATACATAAGGGTTTAGAGTGCCCACCATCTCCCCACAAATAACCATGTTCGGGTGATCCTGGAAGAATTCATCTAGATCTAGTATCTGATTGGCTTTCCGGCTGGTGTAGGGGCAGATGTAACCACCCCTGGTGAAGGCCACTATCTTCCCGTTAACCCGGGCTATACGGACGTTGTATCCGTTCATCTTCTCCTCCACCGCCACTTCACGGGGGAAATGTTTTTCCAGGGCAGGTTGGAGCATCAGGGTTCTCCTGATCTTGGGGAATCCCCTTATAACTTCCGTAACCTCCCCTTTTATTACCATGGTCCCGGCTTCCATTTTTCCCAATCCTTTTCGGAACTGAATGGCATCCAGACCATGTTTCTGGTATTTTTTTATAATACCTTTACGGTAGGCATCCTCCATTCTGGTAATGGGTATGTCCAGGAGCTGGGAAACTTCTTCATCAGTGACCAGGGGTGGGGTGTTTTTTTCTCTCATGCGAATAGGTTAAAAATGATTTTTTTTAAGTTTAAAATATATTAGTCTCAGTTTTAAAGGGTTATGATTTAAAGGAATTTGATTGATTTAAATGAATTTAACATAGTTATTGTAAAAAAAGTTAAAAATAGGAGAATTATTTGAAAATTCTCCCTAAATGGTTTTCACCCTTTTTCCAGTTCCACAATCAGTTTCAGGAAGTCGGTTTTGGTGATTATCCCGACCATTCCATCATCTTCCACCACTGGCAGGCCACTGAAGTTTTCATCCAGGAGGATCTGTGCAGTTTCAGATACTGTGGTTTCGGGAGTGATGGTTTTCACATTCTGCACCATCACGTCTTCCACCAGTAGGTTGCGTATCCTGGCTGGTTTGTATTTGTCTGGTACCACTTTACGGAAGGACATCATCGCAAGGGCTATGTCCTGGGCAGTTAACATTCCCTGGAGCTGGCCATCCTCCATTACTGGCAATCGGCCGATACCCTCATCGATGATGATCCTGCGGGCGTGCACCAGCCGATCCTGTGGTCCGATAGTGATCACGTTGGTTTGCATTCTCTCTTTAACGGTGATCTCGGTGAATGGTCGGCCATGGCAGGTGTGCAGGAAGTCGGTTTTGGTGATCATTCCTGCGATCTGGGTGCCGTCCATAACTGTTAATCCCCCGATGCCGTTTTCCAGTAGTATTTCAGCTGCATCACCCAGTGTCTGGTTGCCTGTAGCGGTTAAGGGTTGGGGTGTCATTACGGTGGAGACATGGAAGTGAGATGGTGCCAAGTTTCCGTATTTGGATGATCCCAGGCGAAGAGCTATGTCTTTCTCGGTTATGATACCTAACAGTTCTTTCTGGTGGTTCTGGTTGGTGTTTATTACCGGTAGCCTGGATATCTTATTTTTTTTCATTAATTTCAGTGCGTCATGAATATTCTGGTCTTTGTCTACCACTACTGCATCTTTGGCCATTATGTCTTTAACATGCATCTTGGATTCCCCCGGTTTTACTGGATTCCCCGGATTATATCCGTTTTGGTTATTATTCCCACCAGTTCATTACCATTCACAACTGGCAGCCCACTAACTTCTTTTTTAGTCATCATGGCAGCTGCACTACCTGCATCTTGATTTTTATCAATTTTTATGAGATGGTTGGTCATTATGTCCCCTGCAGTTACCATGGACACCTCACGAACGTTTCTTTTCTCCTGACCGTCGATTTTACGTAGGAATGCTATTTTTTCCACGCTCACCCCGGTTTCAGGGTCTTCCACATTAGCAAAGGATATATTGGCAGAGGTTATTATTCCCACCGGCTCGTTGTCCCTCATCACAATAACTTTACCGATTTTCTGGTCCTCCATTATGCTGATTACATGTCCTATGCTGTGATTTTCGTTTACAGTTACCACTTCACTGGTCATGAGGTCGGATACTTTCCATTTGCCGGTGTATTTCTGGCGGTAGAAATCCATGAGTTCACTTTTGGTTATTATTCCCACCACTTCTTCTTCATCGGTTACTGGTATGGAACTGATGTCATTTTTTATCATGAGCTCCACTGCTTCCCTGACTTCACGGAAGGGGGTGATGGTTACTGGGTTGGGCGTCATAACCCTGCGGATGCTGATTTTGTCAATGGTTCTCCTTTTCCATTTTGGTCCGTTGGATCTCATTTTTCGGGTGAGATCTTTCTCAGTCAGGATGCCCACTGGTTTACCTTCAGGGTCCACCACTAAAATACGGCTGTAGCCGTGTTTGAGCATGAGGTTTCGGGCATGGCTTATTTGTTCGTTTTCCTCGGCTAATATTACTTCCTCGTTCATTACATCCTCGATTTTCATCATGCAACTCGTCCCCTAAAAAATTTTAAAGCCGTGTTAGGAACTCACGGCCCTTAATATATCACTTTCAGTTATTATGCCCTGTAATTCTCCGTTTTGAACTACGGGGAGTCCACCAATACCTTTTTCTTCCATCAGATCACAGACATCACCCAGGCGGGTGTTAATGTTGGCGGTGACCACTTCCGATTCCATGATCTCGGTGATGGTAGTGTTCAGGATGGCTTCACCACTGTTGGTTATCATGTGCTCGAAGGCACTGTTTTTTCCTAAAAATTCCAGTATGTCGGTGGCGGTGACGATCCCCACGATCTTCTCATCTTCAGGGTGGGGTGTTTTACGTTCTTCCCCTACCACCGGGATTCTGCGTAACTTGTTACGGACCATTATTTTGGACGCTCCTTCAATACGGGTTCCCGGGGTGGTGGTTATAACACTGTTGTGCATGTAGTCTTCCACCTTTTCATCGGTGAGAACTCCGGCCATCAGGAGTACGAAGTCTCTTTCTGAGACTATTCCTGCTATTTTATGGTCTGCGTCTACGATGGGCAGCCCTCCCA
>JAUNXM010000059.1:0-5000 GCA_030539815.1 Methanobacterium sp. | reverse complement strand
ATAAAATCAGCGTGCAGTAATGGTTCTCCCCCAGTGAAAGAAATTGAATGAAAATCAGGGGTTAAGAGTTCCTGAATTTTTTGGTGTAAGGTGTCTATGTCCAGTTCTTCACCATAATCAGGGTCACGACTTAGGGGAGTGTCACAGTAGTTGCAATTCAGGTTGCATCCGGTGAACCGTACAAAGATTTGTCTGCGGCCAATGAGTTTTCCCTCACCCTGTATGCTGGAGAAAATTTCTGATATTCTGGTTTTGATTTTTGAACCCCCATTTAATCTGCTGTTTTTGTGAAGTAAGCACCCTGCCCTATTCCTTCATTTACACATACTGAAACACTCTCAATATCCCCCTCCTTTAGGAGGGCTTGGAATAATTTACCAGCCAGGTACTCGGCCAGTTCCTCGGCAGAGGTGGAGGGCAAGGGCAGGAGACAACAGTCTTCCCGGGGGATTTTGTATTCTTTGGCCCCTATGGAGAACTCCACCGGGTCTTTAGTTTTAAAAACTAGTTCTTTACTTTTTTCAGGTATGAGAAGTTTGTGATCCAGTTCTTTGCACATTTTCCTTACCAGGCCCTTGACTGTTTTAAAGTCAGCCACAAACCCGAAATCACCGCAGCGTTCTCCTTCCACAGTGACATCCACATGGTAGGAGTGTCCGTGTATCCCCCCACAGAACTGGTGGCATGGGATCATGTGGGCTGATGCGAATCTTAAGTTAGCGTGTATACCATTGATGACAATTTTCATTTTATAACCTTCTAATAAACTTTTAATTAATAATTTTATAATTTAAAACCTTCAAATAGAATTAATCCTAGTTTCTTCTGATTTTCAATTCAGTTATTGAGTGTAATATTAAATATGAAATTATGATTTTGAAATAATTAATTGACTCAAGTTAATATTTGACGTTGTTAGTGATTCCCTTAAAACACCCTTGTTTTAGCAATATCTTGCTCAATATCGGACATCTCACCAACATACAGTGTGCATATCTTTTCTGCCAGAGCAGGTATTTCTTCACGTGCCAAACCGGGTGTGCACTCGGTTAAACCAGAAGTTTCCAAATCCACAGGTGTTCCCCTTGAGGTGAGGTTCATAGCGAAGTGGATCTTCATACTGCTCACTGAACAGGATGCAATGGACACACTGAGCTTTCCCTGACCTACGTAGAGGTCATCACCCTTGCGGCGGCATTTAATACCCATTAGCTCCAGGAGATCCTTGACCATCATCACCAGGATTCTCTGACGGTGGTAGCAGAGTCTAATATCGGCAGGTTGCACATCGAAGTGTTCGATTATGAAATGTACCATCTCTGCCGAACGTATCTCCAGCCCCACATCCTCGTAATCAATTAATTCATCTGCATGAATGTCCATGGGCCCGATCCAGGTTACGATACTAGAACCCTTTATTCCCAACTCCTGGAATGCCCACATAGGCTTTATCTGACTTCCATCATAGAGCATGCCTGGTTGGAGTGTTTTCTGTTTCATCATAAAATCCGGTCCGTATTTTTTGGGTAATAGATCCCCTGGTTGATATTTAGGTACCAGTTGAGTACACTTAGTTGTAGAGTTAATATTTTTTATTGGAGTACCTATCTCAAGGTGGAAATACATACCACAAGGTGGAAATAACTATCTTGAGTTGTTATAATTATATAGGTCCTGATCATTTATGAGTATGTGCACCTAAAGAATTCTAACTCCCATATTCTACTGTGGAATCATCTTCCCGCTCAATCCGGTAATCTCTGTAAAAAGATGTAATCCATTTTATACTGAGGAAATACTTTTTTCTACAGGGGGAAAATTTCCAGTTCACGATAACCTGTTGCAGAATCATATACTCGTTTAAAAACCATATCTAAACATGCTATGCATATCTCTGCTGTGGTATGCACTGGACAGCCCCCCAGGAGGTGTCCCCCGGTTACTGTGCCCTGACTATCGGCCACTGCCAGATGCAGGTGAACACCATTGACAGCTATGGTCCCTGTGGCGGAAACTATTTCAAGTGGTCCCTTAATGGCTTTTTTATTGCCATCAGCCATTCTGAGAACTGCCCCATCTAAACTACCCACCATAGACAGAACCACGCCGGATCTTAAACCTTCACTATCCCTCAACTGGAGAAGTGATCCCTTGAGGTCCTGGCCAGGGTGCAATCTTTTTACTATCATATTTAATAATGTGCCCGGCACTAAATTAATTCATGCGAGCCCGAGTCCGAGACTTTATCTATACCAAGGATGATCTTTTCTTGGCCACCACCACCTACCTGCACCCTGATGACAGAATACAATCATTTCTGCGTTACATACCTGACCCAGAAGGGGAAAGATCCCTTAATGGCTCCAGGTACACTAAGGTAGATTCCCAAGAGGCTTACAATTTTTTAGAGGAGCATTATCCTGATTATCTTTTTGACTGCGGAGTTACCAGGGTTAAAATGATGGGTGCCCCCACCAGTAGGGTGGAAAAGATACTGAGCCCAGTTAATCGCCTTAAGGAGATAATTGAAAGCAATTCACCCAATGATCTCCTGTTAAAGGTGATTAAAGTTGCAGAAACATTCCAGGAAGAAGCCGGTATCAGTTTGAACCATCTTGGCATTTCTGGATCAATATTACCCAACTTATACGACCCCCTGGTTTCAGATATTGACTTCGTGGTTTACGGCCTTAAAAACCATAGAAAAGCTATGAAAACCTTCGAGATCATGAAGAATGATCCAAATAGCCCACTAAAAGCTATTGAAGATGGTTACTGGGCTAAACTCTATGCCAAGCGGATTAAAGATTCTACTCTGAGTTATGATGAGTTCCGCTGGTATGAGGATCGTAAGAATAACCGGGGAGTGGTGGATGGAACGCTCTTTGATATCCTGGCCACCAGGGAATGGGACGAAATCACCGGGAAATTCGGTGATGAGACTTATGAACCCTGTGGTACCATTGAAATCGAAGCCACAGTTTCTGATGCTTTAGCTGCCTTTGACAACCCTGCAGTTTACCAGGTGGAAGACGTGAAAATACTGGATGGTCCCGAGGTCAACCTCAAGGAAGTGGCATCCTACACCCACACCTATTCGGGCCAGGCCCGGGAAGGTGAACGTATAGTGGCCCGGGGAAAACTGGAAAAAGTCATTGGTAAAAAAACTCATTATCGCCTAATTGTAGGGACTACCAGGGAATCATTGGGCGAATATATTAAATTAAAGCACTTGAATAGGTTAAATTAAGATTTAAAATAAGGATTTATAGATCCTAAGCAAAGATTATGAATTCAGATTAAGTAATTTATGTATTTAATAGATGAAAATTTGAATGATGGATTTAATGAAATATCTAAAGGGATTATTAGGTTGAATAATTAAAAAATTTAATAAAATCTTTAAAAAAAAGATAAGGAAGTATTTTAGGATGGAAAAAACTGTCAATATTGGACTTATAGGTTTTGGAACCATCGGAAGCGGCGTGGTAGCTACTTTAAACCAGAACCTTGCATTGTTAGAAAATAAAGTTAATAAAAAGGTTAATCTCAAACGAATAGTTGATCTGGACATAACCACTGATCGTGGTGTGGAAGTCAAGCCCGGGGTGTTATCCACCAATGTGGATGACATCCTGGAAGATGAGGAGATTGACATTATCATTGAACTGGTTGGCGGATACCAGCCAGCACTGAATTTCATTTTAAGGGCCATGGAAAATGGTAAACACGTAGTAACCGCCAACAAGGCATTGTTAGCCAAGCACTGGCATGAAATCATTGAAAGCGCCCAAAAAAATGATGTAAGGGTGTCTTTTGAGGCTAGTGTAGGTGGGGGTATACCCTTACTGGCACCCCTCAACCATGGCCTGGCTGCCAACAACATCCAAACCATCTACGGGATCATCAATGGAACTGCCAACTACATCCTGACCAAGATGGCTGATGAAGGTCTTGATTTTGACACCGTCCTGAAAGAAGCCCAGGAAATGGGTTATGCTGAGGCAGACCCAACTTTTGATATTGAGGGACATGATACTGCCCAGAAACTAATAATACTGGGCATTCTTGGTTTCGGAACCTATGTGGAACAGGAAAAGTTCCATGTGGAGGGAATAACCCGGATCACCCCTGATGATATTCTTTTCGCCAAGGAAGAACTGGAAAGCGTTATTAAACTACTGGCCATTGCCCAGATAGATGATGGTGAACTGGAGATAAGGGTGCATCCCACCCTGGTACCCCAAACCCATCTGCTAGCAGCGGTTAACGATGTCTATAACGCAGTGTACATGGTGGGTGATGTGGTGGGACCAGTTTTAATGTACGGGGCTGGAGCCGGTATGATGCCCACTGCCAGTGCAGTGGTAGCCGATTGCATCGATATAATTCAGGATATGGAAAGACCAGTATCTTACGGGCCGAAAGAAACCAGGATTGAGAGAATCAAAGATATCTGTGAGGTGGAATCCAAATATTATATGAGGATAACTGCCCTGGACCAGCCCGGAGTTTTACACTCCATATCTGGTGTTTTAAGTGATCTGGATATAAGTATTGAATCGGTAAGTCAGAAAAAGGCTGATGAAGGGGAAGCAGTGCCCATCTTCATGGTAACCCATCACGCTACTGAGAAAAATATGCGGGAAGCACTGCAACTCATTGATCATATGGAATCTGTGAAGGAAGAAACCCTACTCCTTAGACTACTTTAAACCATTAAAAAAGAAATTAATCCATTTTTTTAGAGTTAATCTCGAGTGGATTTCTTTAGATCCATTTATTCCTCCTTTTTATATTTTATTTCCCCTCTTTAGTCACGATTCTGTTTTTATCGACAAAACCAGTTTTTTCTAATACAATAATTGAGAGAAAAATAGAGAGAGAGAAAGATAGATAAAAAAAAGATTGATTTAGGAATAAAACCAGTTTTTTGAAGACCAAAAAAAAGGTTATTTTATTTAGAAAATAATAAAAAATGAGTAAATTGTCAGAAAAAT
>JAUNXM010000252.1 GCA_030539815.1 Methanobacterium sp. | reverse complement strand
TCAATCAGATCTCCCATTTCATTGGTGAACTTTAAAAGGTGAGAGTATACAATGTTCTGTCCCCGATCCGATCCTCCTCCAATAAAGAAAAGATCACCATCAGCCAGGGGTAATTCCTGATTCATGCTGAACCCCACCACTTCAACGTGGATTCCTCTCCACTGGCATCGCTGGGCAAGGCAAGTTACATTACCCAGATCTCCGTAGAGATTCAAAAGATCAGGGTACATATGATATATTTTCAGTTCCATGTTCATATTACCAGATTTAATTTTTAAATTTTGATATTATTCTTGAATAATGTATTTTTGAGTATTTTCAGGAAAAAATGTATTTTAAATATTTTATTTTTCCCCTATAATGAATTTCAATTTATTGTTCGATTTATTAGATCTATCGCCCGGGAAGCTTGAGATTCTTTAAAAATTCACGGAAATGGGATAATTTCTTACTGGAACCTTCTAAACGTGCTAGTACTAGTTCACGTGCCTGGAAAACAGCAGTATATGTTGGTAAAAGGTAAACAATTTCCACTTCTTCATTTAAAACCTTTCCTATGGCACTATCCATATCATCATCCACTTCCATTAATTCCACGGGTACTCCGGCGTATTTCAATCTTAGTGCAATATCTTCAGCTCTGCGGCCTGAACAGTAGATTTTCGTGATATTTTTCACATTAGCCATCTTCTCTACTTCGGCATCCCATATCCAGGACACATCTTTACCATCGGCAGGATTGTCGTTGAGCACGAAAAGCATTGATTTATTCCTTTCATCCAGGGAAACACTGCTTATGGTTTCACTGAGCCCGATGGGGTTTTTTACCAGAGCGATTTTAACGATTTTTTCAGGGAACTGGAAATTTTCCATTCGGCCCAGATGATATTCAAATTCTTCAATGGAACTGGAAACATTCTCTAATGGCAGTCCAACTTCCAGGGCAGTGGACATTGCCGCGCAGCAATTATATGCATTGTAAATCCCTTCGTAGGCAAAGGTTATGTCCTGCATATCCTGATTTTTATCTTTAAACTGGTAATGGTATTGATGATCCTGGTAATCAATCTCTGTTATCTGGTAATCGTGTGAAGGATTGGAAAAACCACAATCTGGGCACTGGTAACCACCTAGCTGCCCATAATTATAATACTCGTAGTCAAGGTAACTGCTACAGGCGGGGCAGAATCTTGATTCTACAATACCCTGCTCTTGGGTGCTGTACTGGTTACGGGCCACTCCATAGTATACATTCTTTTTATGGAGTTTTCGGAAGTTGGAAACCAGTGGATCATCGGCATTAAGTATTAAAGTTGTATCCAATGGTTTCAGGGATTCTAATATGTCTTGGAATGCCTTTTCAATCTCACCGTAACGATCAAGCTGGTCACGGAAGAAATTGGTCACCAGAACGTAGTCCGGTTTAAGATACTGGGTTACCCTTGCAAAAGAACCTTCATCCACTTCAAAAACACCCCAATCATAATGCTTTTCACGGTCATGTAAAAAGGCACTTACCAGCCCCTGGGGCATGTTAGCACCTCTTAGATTGGATAGAACTGAAGGGTATTCCTGGGTTAGGATATGGGTTAGGAGATTATTGGTAGTGGTCTTACCATTGGTACCGGTGATGATGATCTTGTTCTGACAGCGCTCATCCAACACCTTCAGGATATCGGGGTAGATGGTCATGGCCACTTTACCGGGCATGGCACTGGCACTGCTTTTAAGGATTTTCTGAAGGATGAATGATGCTAATCTACCCCCGGCCACTGCTAAATAATACCTGAATCTTGAATTACTTATACTGAATCCCACCTTAAATTATTATGATTTTTAAATCTAATTCAATAAATTCATTATTTGAATACATACTTTTTGAATCATTGATATGTGAATCTTTTTGAATCATTGAGGCGTGAAT
>JAUNXM010000058.1 GCA_030539815.1 Methanobacterium sp. | reverse complement strand
TTAATAAATTATAACAAGTATCTAAGTTAAAGTAGGATTTGTATTTAAAGTTAGTTGTATTGTTATATTAATTATTATAAATATTAATATCAGAGGTGATAAAAGATGGCAGCTAATATCCATGTAATGACTGGTAGAAAAGGGGGTTGGGATGTTAAAAGAGATGGGGCTGTAAAGGCATCTGGAAATTTTGACACCAAAGAAAAGGCAATTGAATTTGCTGAAGAAGAGGGGAAAAGATACAACGTTGAAGTATTCATTCATAGTGAAGATGGGAAGATAGAGAAGAGGGAAAGCTTCGGTAAAAATTTATACCCGGGATAATCTAAATTAAGAAACCAAATCGGGTTAAGGAAATAAGCTGGTAAACAACTTACAGCGAGAAACTAAACTAAACCCGAAGAAACCAACAAATAAAACCTACCAAAGAAACCATACAGATAAAACCTACCGAGAAACTAAACAGGAAAACCTAAACTTCCACCTTATACTGGAACTCCCATAGGAACTTCCCAGTCCGTTCACAACCTGCTAGGTGCTCTATTTCATGGGAAACACCGTAAGCCGCAGATCCAGAATAACTCAATGGTCCTTTAATCCGTTTAAGATTTATCTCCATGATCTCCGGGTTGAGTTCTGCCAGTATTATATCTTCAGCATCAATTTTCACCCTGAAAGGTCTTTCCACCAGTTCACGCTCATTTTTATTACCACACTTCTCCAATCGCAACACTTTACCCTCACTGGAGATTAAACTGGGATTTACAAAGAGAGTAACTCTTTCCAATGTGTATCCTTCACCTTTCTGCTCATTGTAACGGGTTATTTTCTCTTTCACGGCTATGGCTTCCAAATGTGGGGTTTTAAAACTCCAGTCCCCACCAAATTTGAGGGAGAATAATACAGGTATAAAGGCATCGGGTTTAATCTTGAGTTCCATTATTGCCTTATTCTCAGCGAAATTGAAAGAAAGTTGTTTTTTAAGTTTATCAAAACTAATAGTATCATATGAAGGAGATTCCACAAAATTCACCCATTTCAACTAATTATTGATGATAAAAAAATGAAAAAAATATTATTAAATCACTGAAAATATGCGTTTCCGTTACCAAAAGTTTCCCATAATCTTAAACTAAATCATGATTTTTAAATAGAAATGGCCTTTATTTATCATTATGATCCTGGATGGCTTTATCAACCACTGTGAGTATGACAGGATCCAAGTCATCACCTTCCCTTATTACCAAAGGTATGTTGTCACAGTAGACCACTTCCAAACCAGCTTTAAGGGCATCCTTGGTGGCTACATCCACTGCTGCAGCCTTGAGTTCAGTGAGCATGACATCCACTTCATCAATATATTTTTCAATATCTTTCTGGAGTAATGGTCGGTTAGATAAGTGTGGTGTGGTTCCCACTACTTTGCAACCATGTTCTTCTTCCAAGTGTTTTATCAGAACATCCTTAACTGAATCAGGAGCGGTTGTTGCAAAGAGTACCCTTTTACCCTCCACGGATTCCAATGGTTTGGGACGGAATACCGTGGGTATAACCATGGCTTCAGGGTTGACATCTTTTATGATTTTTTCAATGCGTTCCACTTTATGCGGGCTGGCCATTGGCTCTTCACACATGGTGATAACCACCAGATCGGCTAGTTTAATCCGGTAAGGACCGAAAAATCGTTCAATGTTGATCATGGGTTGATTGGCTCCCACCAGCACAATGTGACTGTCGGTTTTAATGGGTGGTATGGCTGCTCCACTACCTTCCATAATCACAAACTCAGATTCAACTTCATTGGCCATCTGGGCTCCTTGTTTCATATTGGTAATGAACACTTGCCCCACCATTCCTCCACCGCATCGGCGGCATCCTATGGTGAGTATACGACTCATGAGGGCATCTTCCCAGTGGTCACTGGCTGCGTGAATTCCCTTATCCGACTGTTCCATTAAGTACTGGGGTGTGATTTCAATCTCATCCCCACGAACAATCTCTGGTTCTTCAGGACCACCCCGCCCCATAGCCACCACACAAGGATTATAGTTCTCTTTATGAATTAACCGGGCAGCATACGCTGAAACTGCAGTTTTACCGATACGTTTACCTGTCCCTAATATTTTTAGGGATGGTTTTTGAAGAACGTTATATTCATCCAATGGCTGGAATGAAAAATCAGGACCTTCATAGAGAATTCCCTGTTCTAAGACCAAAGAAGCAATTTTAAAACGTTGAGAATAATCAACAACTGGTTCATCAGAAAGATCCATAACCACATCTGCCTGGTGTTTAACTGCAACCTCAACAATGAGGTCATAAGGAATTTTATGGTGATCAGGGCCGAAATATACTTGAACACCCATTTTTTCACCGATTGATTCTGGAGTGGAATCTCGAAGTTTTTCTGTTCCTCCAATGAAAACTGCGGCCACCACTTCAATGTGTTCAATGTTATCCAGTGTTTGTAATGCGGATTTTGTAACCGGGAGGTAATGCTCACCATCAATCAAGCATACCATCTTTAATAAAGCACTCATTAATAATCACCAGCCAGAGGGGATTCTATTCTTAGTTCACATCTTGATTTTTTGGACAGCTAAAGTATCTTCATTCTGGAATCTTATGAGTTCTTTCCGCGACCGTTTGACTAGTTCTGATAGTCCATTGGAAATGTTAGAAGAAGTTCCTCCGTTATTTGCAGCAATGATTTCAGAAATAGAATTTGACAAAACAAAAATAGCATATTTATGTTCGGCTTTAGTGCGGTGTATGTGATGAGGGCTAATGTTAAGGCACAAATAATCCTTACATTCATCCTTCACCTCGTACTCATGATCCAGATGCTTTAGAACGTATACCAAAAATTGGTGTAACTGTATAAGCTCATCTTTGTACATATCTACCAGACACCTACAATTAAGTAATTAAGATTCAACCAACAGGCATATATAACTTTTTACCAAAAGCTATACCCAGATAAACCATAAGCATAAGGTATGTAGTATTAAACAAAATGCGGGGCATAGTGGGTAAAATAATGTTTACCTATGATTACAAATAAAGGTTTTGACTGATCTATTAAACAATAATATCAGTTTATAACAATAACCCCTTTCACTTATAATTTATTCAATAAATTGGTTAAAAAAATGAAACCCATAAAGCTTGAAGATACTAACATAAAGGAAATTTTACAACGGTCACCAATAGACTCCAATTCAGTTATAGACATTGTAACGAACATCGTTAATGATGTTAAGGAAAATGGGGATGAAAAAATCCGCCATTACACTGAAAAATTTGATGGAGTTTATTTGAAAGATTTTTTAATCCCACCAGAAGACCTGGAAGAGAGTCTAAGTAGAATTGACCCTGATTTAATCCACAGCCTTAAAAAGGCATCATCCAATATTTATAAATTTCATCAGGCCCAATTACCCCGGGAATGGTCCATGGAAGTGGATAAGGGCATAAACGCCGGCCAAATTGTCCGTCCTTTGGAAAGGGTGGGATGTTACATACCCGGGGGGAGGGCAGTTTATCCCTCGAGCATTCTCATGACAGTTATCCCCGCAAAGGTAGCCGGGGTAAAGGAGATCATCTGTTGCACACCACCGGGTCCTGATGGAAAAGTGGAAGATGTTGTACTGGCTGCTGCCTATCTATCTGGTGCCCATAAAATTTACCGGGTAGGAGGTGCTCAAGCAGTAGCTGCCATGGCCTTCGGAACAGAAACCATACCCTCAGTGGATAAAATAGTTGGACCTGGAAATATCTTCGTGACTGCGGCTAAGAAGATGGTCTACGGTCAAGTGGATATTGATTTCCCGGCAGGTCCTTCTGAAGTATTGATCGTGGCCGATGAAACTGGAAATCCAGATTACATTGCTCTGGATCTTCTGGCACAGGCCGAACACGATCCACAATCAGCATCAGTACTGGTTACCACGTCATCACTGAAGAATTACCAAAAATGAAGAGAAAAAAAATCATTAAAGAATCACTTGATGAAAACGGGGCAATTATCCTGGTGGATACACTGGATGAAGCAATTAACTTTTCCAATGAATACGCACCAGAACACCTGATCATCATGACCCATGACCCTGAAGAACTGGTCAAGGGGATCAGCAATGCGGGTAGTATTTTCTTGGGAGATTTAACCCCTGTGGCTGCTGGTGATTATGGTTCCGGGACTAACCATGTTCTACCCACAGCTTTATGCGCCAGGATGTACTCTGGACTTTCCACAGGCTCCTTCCTTAAAAAACCAACTGTACAAAGACTTTCCAGAGATGGTTTGAACAGCCTTAAAGATGTGGTCATTCCTTTAGCTGAATATGAAGGTTTATATGCGCACGCAGAATCATTTAAAAGGCGTCTTGACCAAAAGTGAATTTATTATGGTTTAATCAATTCCTCCCCCTTAATCGGAGTCATAATTAGTACAATGAATGGTTAAATATATAATATGACTTTAAAGGATATAGTTAAGGAAAAATAAAAACCAAGTGAAAGAATAAAATCTAAGTAATAGTAGAGGATACAAGATTGAATATGAGATTATCAATTTTGGTACAAAAAGGTAGAAAAGAAATTTAAGTTAATCTTTTCTGGTACCTTGAATGGTTTTCTTCAATTAATATCTAAAACAGAATTTGAATGGAAAGCTTTTTGAAAGATTTTATTCCCATATTCTTGATATATGATTTATCAAAATAAGTGATTTATTCAAATAAGAGGGTTTTTTAAAAAAGAACTCTCCTGATAATTATATAATATTTAGAGGTGAATTAGTTTGTCAGATTCATTAGGAAATTGGAAAAGAACACATTACTCACAGGAACTTGACGAAGAGATGGAAGCCGAATCAGTCACTCTAATGGGTTGGGTTCATGAAATCCGTGACTTGGGAGGTATTATATTTGTACTTCTTCGTGACCGGAACGGCATCACCCAGATTACCGCCCCCAGTAAAAAGATCACCCCCGAATTATTGGAGGAGATCCGTAAGTTCAAAAAAGAATCAGTGATTGCAGTTAAAGGAATTGTGCAGGGATCACCAAAAGCACCAGGTGGTGTGGAAATCATACCCATGGAATTGAAGGTTTTAAACGAGTCTAAACAGCCATTACCCATGGATCCAACCGAAAAAGTAAGGGCAGAAATTGACACCAGGCTGGACTCCCGATACCTCGACCTGCGAAAACACAGCATCAGTGCCATATTCAAAATAAAAAGTGCAATGCTACACTCCGTGCGGGTTTACCTTGAAGAAAAAGGTTTCATGGAAGTTAACACCCCTAAATTGGTGGGATCCGCCACTGAAGGTGGTACAGAACTATTCCCCATAACCTACTTTGAGAGGGAAGCCTTCCTGGGTCAAAGCCCACAACTCTACAAGCAGATGATGATGGGAACAGGACTGGACAAAGTCTATGAGATTGCACCCATATTCCGGGCGGAAGAACACGACACCCTCCGTCACCTGAACGAAGTTATCTCCATTGACGCGGAACTGGCCTTCGCCAATCAGGAAGATGCCATGAATCTCCTGGAAAAACTGGTACATAATGCCATTAACGATGTTAATGAAAACTGCCAAGCAGAACTGGAAGATCTGGGTGTGGAACTGGAAGTGCCCGAACTACCATTCCCCCGTTTAGAATACGACGAAGTCATTGATATTGTAAACTCCAAAGGAGTAGCCCTCAGTCACGGTGAAGACCTTTCACGTGCCGCTGAAAAGGCACTGGGAGAAGTAATGGAAGGTTACTATTTCATAACCAACTGGCCCAGTGATATTAAACCTTTTTATGTTCAACCCCACGAGGATGAACCAGAAAAAAGTTACGCCTTTGACCTGATGTACCGGGACCTGGAGATATCTTCAGGGGCAACCAGGGTACACCAGCACGACCTCCTGGTTGAACGAATCAAAAATCAAGGTCTGAACCCTGATTCATTCCAGCACTACCTGGCAGCATTCCAGTATGGTATGCCACCACATGCAGGCTGGGGCCTGGGAGCAGAAAGATTCACCATGTGTATCACCGGGATGAATAACATCCGGGAAACAGTTCTCTTCCCCAGGGATAGGAGAAGGTTGGCCCCATAATCCAACCTTTTATAAATTTCTAAAAAAACATAATCTTTTTTCCCCATTTTTAACCCACATAATCAAAAATTAATCATAATTAATTTAAATTAACCATATAATCAAAAATTAAAGATTTAATTACTATTATGTTTCTTAATAGATGGATCTTACATAAGTTAATGACTGGTAATTATGCTTTATTGAATATTCCACACAGGAATAACTGGAAATGATATAATGAAAATCTACGATATTGCAGTCATTGGAGGGGGGCCTGCAGGATGTATGGCTGCTATTAGAGGGGCACAACAGGGGAATAAAGTAATTTTACTGGAAAGAAATAAAAAAATAGGTCATAAACTTCTTTTAACAGGTAATGGGAGATGTAATATTACCAATACTGCGAGTCTAAGAATTTTCATGGAAAAATTTGGTAAAAGAGGCACATTTTACCGTGATGCTTTTACTGAGTTTTCCAACCATGATTTAATGGAATTCTTTAAAACCAATGGACTTGAATTAAAAGTGGAAGAAGAAGGGCGAGTATTCCCCATAACCGAAAAGGCGAAATCAGTGGTGAATTTATTAGAAACAGTATTGGACGAATTTGGAGTTAAAGTTCAGTATAATTATCGTTTAAAACAATTGCACAAGATATCCAAAATTTTCAAATTATCTTCAGCAGATGAGGATTTAATTAAAGCCCATAAAGTAATTATGGCCACTGGAGGAGTTACCTACAAATTCACCGGTTCCACAGGTGACGGGTTGGAGATTGCAGAGTTATTAGGCCACCATATCACCGAACTAAAACCAGGGGGTGTTCCACTTCGGGTGCGAGAGGAATGGGTGCATCAATTAAGGGGAGTTACTCTAGAAAATGTGGGATTAAGTTTAGGTTATGGGGCTAAAAAAATAACTTTAGCACGTGGTAACCTTCTCCTAACGCATTTTGGAGTTTCCGGACCAGTTATTCTGGACAAGAGCCAGAATATTGTGGAACTCATGGATAAACATGGGGATCTGAAGTTATACATTGATTTTTTACCAGAAATCAAACCGGATGCATTAAAAGAGCAACTGATGAGTGATTTCCAGAATAACAGTAAAAAGAGTATAAAAAATTATTTGAAATATCACCTCCCCAACAGCACCATTAGCCCCATCTTGAAAATCATTTCAGTTGATCCTCAGAAAAAGTTGAACCAGATCAATAAAAAAGAGAGATTATACCTGCAGGAAACATTGAAAGCCCTTCCCTTAACTATAAATGGACATCTTCCCCTTAATAAGGCCTTAGTGACCTGTGGTGGTGTGACGAAAAAGGAAATAAACCCCCAGACCATGGAATCAAAACTGATTACTGGATTATATTTTGCTGGGGAGATAATAGCAGGTTGCGGAGGTAGGGGAGGTTATAACCTGCAACAGGCTTTTTCAACAGGTTATGTTGCGGGTAACGTGTCCAAAAGGTAGAAATAAAAGACTAGATCAACCTTGATTAGATCACGTCTGTTACAAATAGTATAATAATTCCCTTAAGAAAAAAACTTAAAATAGTACCTTAAGACAAAAAATAAAAAATATTATCCTTTTAACCTTCTTTTTTACCCATAATATACTCTTCCAATGACCTAGTACTGAAATAAACCACAATCACTGCCCCCATTAACCAAGTGAAATTGGTAACAATGATTTGTGAGTTTCCCAATGGAGATGTTACCATGCCCAAGGCCATTAAGGGGACGAATGCCAGGTACACAGTTAATAGTGATACGGTTATGGCCTTCCTGATTTCACCGGTGTTAAATGGTGATGTTCCCGACATGTAATTTACAATAAGCATTATACCAAGGAAAGTAACCAGGCCCAGGGATACAAATATCCATTGCAGTGGTATGGACAGCAGGATAATTATGACTGGTATCACCACCAGATCCAAAAATCCTAAAAAAACAATCATTTTCAGGGCATTCTTCCAGCTTTTTTCATTGGAATGTCTGACTTTACGCAGAAGATTATCCCTTTCTTTAGTAGCCTTTATTCTCTCTTTATCCATCCATTCAATCTTATTTTTAAGTTCATCATTGATGGATCTTAATTTTTCAATCTTCAGGAGATTTAAGTTGTTGATCTCATTTTCCAGATCAAGCCGTTGTTGATTCAGTTCATCAACGCTTTTTTCCAATTCATTTACTTCTTCAGAAGCCATAACACATCCCCACCTATGACTTAGTTAAAGGTTTCACAGTGCCCCAAATATTAAACCCCATATTTATCTATGGATATTTGTGGTAATTGTCTATCTAAAGATAATATAGTAATCGCCATATATTAATTTTTAGATAGCAATTCATTGATTATCATAAAAAAAGGACTGATTAACAATGATCAATGTAGTATATGATATTAAAGTTTATAGACAAGTTCTAAGAGATATCATTAAAGAAGATGATGTGGTAGTGGAGTTAGGTTGTCATACCGGCAATTCCACCCGTATAATATCCCAGTTGGCACCCAATGGGAAAATAATAGCTCTGGATAAAGGATCCGAGTCTAAGGATAAGCTAGAAGAATTGAATAGAGAAGTTAAAACTCCCATTCGATTTATGCAGAGTGATGTGCGCCTACACCAAACCCTGGAAGAAGTAGCCAAAAAAGTGGATGAGGTGGGTGGTTGTGATGTTCTCTCGGTGGATCTGGGAGGGGGTTACCATCCCGACACCACCTTCAAAGTTTTCTTCATTTGGTCATCAACTTTAAAACCTCGGGATACCATAATTAGAAATAGAGGTCTTTTAGACTTCATTCACTCCTCAACCAGTTCAGAGAAAATCAGATCTGAAAAGGGGTGGCTGGAGTCCTGTGGGGATGATGGCATCCCACCGCGATTAAAAGAACTTAAACTCTGGTCTCCTAAACTATAAAATGGAGGGTATTTATGATAGGAAAGAAAATCAGGATTGAAAGGATAATCAACCGAAAAACAGGGAGATGTGTTATTGTACCCATGGATCACGGTGTTTCCATCGGACCCGTGGAGGGAATAATAAAAATGGCAGAAACCATTGATGAAGTAGCTAGTGGCGGAGCCAACGCGGTAATTATGCATAAGGGAATGGTAGGCACAGGACACCGCGGATATGGACGAGATATCGGACTGATTATTCATTTATCAGCCAGCACTGCCCTGGGACCAGACCCGGATCATAAAGTACTGGTAACCTCCGTGGAGAAAGCCATCCAGATGGGAGCAGACGCAGTATCAGTGCACGTAAACGTTGGGTCCGAGATGGAACCCGAGATGTTAATGCACTTGGGTAGTATTTCCGAGATATGTGATGATTGGGGAATGCCACTAATTGCCATGATGTATCCTAGGGGCAAAAAAATCGACAATGAACACGATGCCGAAGTGGTTAAACTGGCTGCCCGTGCCGGTGCCGAGCTGGGAGCGGACATCATCAAAACCAATTACACCGGAGATCCAGATACCTTCAAAGAAGTTATCGACGGATGCCCCGTGCTTATAGCTGGAGGACCCAGGGTGGAAACTGACCGGGAACTTTTGGAAATGGTTAAAAACGCGGTGGATACAGGCGGAGCAGGTGTAGCCATAGGTAGGAATATCTTCCAGGCCAGATCACCCCAGAAAACAACCAGGGCCATAGCTGAGATTGTTCACAACGACTTGGATGTTGAAGGAGCCCTGAAGATCCTTAATGGAAAATAGAAACCCAATAACTAATAAAAACAACTTTAATTAATTTATATAAGATTTTTAATCCATTTAGAAGGTTAAAATTATGAAATTTGCGTGGATAATGGCCGAAGGGAATGTATGGAATAAAAAAAAAGAATTTATTACCGCTGCACTGGAATCCGGAATAGATCACATTGTTGATTTTACCGATGTGGAAAAGATTCGCAAACTGGGTAACCTAAAACTCATCTCTGACCTGGAAGGTTCCGATGTGGTCCTGGTTGGTCGTAACAGCGAAGGAGATGGAACTCTTATCATACCTGATGATCTCAGAGAATCCAAAGACCTGGTAGCTGTTAAAAGGTTGAAAAGAAGGGGTAAAAAGGTTGCAGCCTACGTGGAGATCCTAACTAAAAAACACGAAGAACTGGCTGCAGTACTGGGTAAAGATACCGATTACCTGATCCTAATGGGGCGTGACTGGAAAGTCATCCCCTTGGAGAATATTATCGCTGGACTGCAGGGAGAAAAGGTTAAGATTATTGCGGCAGTTGCAAACCTCGATGAGGCTAAACTAGCCCTGGAAACCATGGAACACGGAACCGATGGTGTGCTCCTCTGCCCCCAGGAAGTCAGTCAGATAAAGAATGTGGCTGGATTAATGGAAAAAATTATGAGTGAAAGTTACCAGTTGAAACCAGCCACCATCACCAGGGTGGAACCAGTGGGTATTGGTGACCGGGTTTGTGTTGACACTTGTTCCATGATGCAGATAGGCGAGGGTATGCTGGTGGGATCCTACTCACAAGGACTGTTCCTGGTGCACAGCGAGTCCATGGAAAGTGAATATGTTGCTTCACGACCCTTCCGGGTTAACGCTGGTCCGGTGCACGCCTACGTCATGACCCCTGGTAACAAGACCAAGTACCTTTCAGAACTGGAAACCGGGGACGAAGTTTTAACTGTTGACCAGGAAGGTAACAGCAAAATAGCCATAGTTGGACGGGTTAAAATTGAAAAACGTCCCTTGATGCTAGTGGAAGCAGATTACGAAGGAGTTGTAATTCGCACCCTCCTCCAAAACGCTGAAACCATTCGGCTGGTTAGCGAGGATGGTAAACCCATTTCAGTGGCTGATTTAAAGGTGGGGGATAAAATAATGATCTACTTAGATCCTAATGCACGGCACTTTGGAATGGCCATTGAAGAGAGTATTATTGAAAAATAATAATAAATAATAATGATTATTATTTAAATGATTATTATTGAAAATAATCATCGGAAATAAGAGTTGAATTACACTTTATCTCTCAATTTTTTATTTTACTAAAGAAGAATTTTAGTGAAGAATTTTA
>JAUNXM010000251.1 GCA_030539815.1 Methanobacterium sp. | reverse complement strand
CAACAAGCAAAACAATAAAAGTGAATATCTTCTCACCCTAATGAAAGACGGACATACCATGTCATTAGGACAGCAGATACAGTTGGTGCTGCGGCTGTCTGCTCCAGCGATTATGGCTCAGGTTACGGCAATTTTGATGCAGTATATTGATGCATCTATGGTGGGAAGGCTGGGCTCCGGAGGAGCTGCATCCATAGGTCTGGTATCCAGTAGTACCTGGTTGTTTGGTGGACTGTGTTCGGCGGCAGCGGCTGGTTTTTCTGTGCAGGTAGCACAGCTTGTGGGAGCAAAAAAGGATGAAGAAGCACGCAGTGTGCTAAAACAGGCGTTTTTACTGGTGTTGATCCTTAGCGCTATTTTGGTAACAGTGGGATTGCTCATCAGTCCTTTCTTGCCTGTATGGCTGAGAGCTAATCCAGAGATTCAGGAAAATGCAAAACGGTATTTTCAAATATTCATCCTGTCAATACCGGCATATCAGCTGAATTGCCTGGCGGCTGGAATGATTCAGTGCAGCGGAAATATGCGGGTGCCAAGTCTTTTAAATGGAATGATGTGCGTGCTGGATGTTATTTTCAATGCACTTTTGATTTTCCCTACACGAAATATAAATGTTTTGGGAGGGGAAATCTTGTTTCCGGGAGCCAATCTGGGAGTATCAGGGGCAGCCCTTGGAACAGCTTTGGCAGAAGTATGTGCCTGTGCAGGTATGATGCTTTTTCTGCTGGGTAAAAAATCAATATTGAGTTTTCGAAAAAGTGGTTCCTGGAATATTGAGAAAGTGACGGTTCAAAAAGCAGTGAAAATAGCTTTGCCCATAGGATGCGAGCGAGTCTTGATGTGTGGCGCAATGATTGTGACTACTTATGTGGTGGCACCCCTTGGCACCATCGCGATTGCTGCGAATTCTTTTGCTATTACAGCAGAAAGTTTGTGTTATATGCCAGGATATGGAATCGGAGATGCGGCAACTACACTGGTGGGACAAAGCCTGGGAGCAAAGCGTATCGATTATCTCCATAAATTTGCAAATATATCGGTGCTCCTTGGGATTGGTATGATGACTATTACCGGAACCTGCATGTTCTTTCTGGCTGGACAGATGATGGGGATTCTGACTCCGGATCCGGAGATCCAGAATTTGGGAATAAAAATTCTTCGAATAGAGGCGTTTGCAGAACCTTTGTATGGAGCATCCATTGTGGTTAGTGGAGCTTTGAGAGGGGCGGGAGACACCTTGATTCCAACGATTATGAATTTTTCCAGTATTTGGTTTGTGCGACTGCCCTTGGCAGTGATGTTGTCAAAGACATATGGACTTGTGGGGGTATGGATTGCCATGTGCCTAGAGTTGTGTGTACGTGGAATCTTATTTTTAGTAAGATTATATCGAGAAAAATGGCTAAAAAAATAGAGTGAATGATTATATTCTTGCAGACAAACAGGTCTGGCTTGGGAAGAATGTATCATTCACTCTTTTTTAATGGGAAAGTTCTCTTTTTCATTATATAAAAAGTTCTCAATGAAATTACTGTTTTGGGAAATTACTTTATTTTCTTGATTTCCGTCAGAAATTTCTCCGCCGCTTTGGAGAAAACCTGATATTTTTTCCAGACAATTTTAAGGTCAATTTCGCCAGCTGGATTTAAAGGAATAAAAGTAAGATTGCTGTTTCCTGAAGTATTAATTAATTTATCCAGAGTAAGGCTATACCCAAGTCCCTCATCCACCAGTAAAGAGGCATTGTAAACCAGATTGTAGGTGGCCACAATGTTTAGTTCTGATATGTTTTTCTTCAGCCAGGGTTCCAGAGAATTGTTATCCACCACTTGCCGCGATAAAATTAGCGGTTTGTCCCACAAATCTTCAGGCGCGATGGTTTCTTGATTGGCCAAGGGGGAATCTTTACGCATAAGTACCCCCCAAGTG
>JAUNXM010000250.1 GCA_030539815.1 Methanobacterium sp. | reverse complement strand
TAATTGCAGATAAATGACTAATTACAGATATTAAAATAGTGCCTTTATTAAATTACAACGGGTGACATCATGATTTACTTTAGAGGTTGTTTGTCCCGGGAAAAGTTGAAAAAAATCCCAGAAGCCACGGAACAATTGTTAAAAATAGCAGGAATTGATTACAAAATTCTGGATAATGAAGGGTGTTGCGGTTCCGTACTTCTTCGCACTGGTTTTTATGATGATGCCCTCCAGGTCATGCGTGACACACTAAATGATCTTAAAGGTGAGAAAGTTTTGGTCTCCTGTGCAGGTTGTTACCGCACATTTAAACAGGATTACCCTGAAATTTTTGGTGAAAAAGTTGATGTTATTCACACTTCACAGTTATTCCATGAATTGATTAAAGAGGGTAAAATCAAACCTGAGGAAACACAAGAGAAGGTTACTTATCATGACCCTTGCCATTTAGGAAGGCATATGGGTGAATATAGAATTCCGCGCCAAGTTATAAGTCATAATGCAAAACTAGTGGAAATGAAACACAATCATGAAAAATCTCGCTGCTGTGGGGCTGGTGGTGGTGTTAGATCCGCATTCCCTGAATTATCAAAGGAAATAGGTAGAATACGCTTGGATGAAGCTAAAGATACCCTGGCACGATGTTTAATTACGTGTTGTCCGTTCTGTATTTCGAACCTGGAGTTCGCCCAGGAAAATTCTGTTGTTAACGAAATTAACATCATGGATCTGTCCCAGTTCCTGTTAAGGAGGCTGAGCCATGAATGATGATGCCAAGAAAATCATGAACCGGTCCTTCAATATACTGGACCAGCGAAGAGCAGAACTCCTAATGGATGAAAGTACTGTTAATTTAAAGGAAAGGGTTAAAAATATTCGAAAACATTCTGTTGAACATCTACCCCAGCTCCTGGAAAAGGCATGCAAAACCCTTGAAAATAATGGGGTTGAAGTTGTCATGGCTAAAGATAGCTATGAAGCCCTAGAAGCCATTTATCAAATGGTGGATAAGGAGGATTTGGTGGCTAAATCAAAATCTAACACAGCCGGGGAGATAGAATTAACAGAATATCTGGAAAATAAGGATGTTAAAGTTCTGGAAACTGATCTGGGAGATAGAATTGTACAATTTTCCAGGAGTCATCCCACCCACCCCATTGGACCAGCATGCCATCTCAATATGCAGAAAATAGCAGAAATCGTGTCAGAAAAGTTTAATAAAGAAGTTAAAGCCGAAGCAAAAGCCATTATGAGTGTAGTGAAAGAGGATATTTTGGATCAAATGTCCAAGTGTAAGGTAGGGATCACCGGGGCCAACTCAGTTGCCGCCCAGGACGGATCACTGCTAATGGTTCACAACGAAGGGAACATCAGCCTTCTAACCATGATGGACCTGCACATCATCCTGGTGGGTATCGATAAGGTAGTACCCACCCTGGAAGATGCTGTGTCAGTGGTAAAGCTAGAAACAATCTACGCCACTGGGAAAACAGTCCCGGCCTATATGAATGTTATATCATCCCCTTCCAAGACTGCAGATATTGAACAGATCATATTAAAAGACATGTACGGAGCTAAACGAGTGGTTGTAATATTTTTAGACAACGGACGTACCAAGGCTCTCCAGGAACATAAGGAATGTCTTTGGTGCATTGGATGCGGGGCTTGCATTGTGAACTGCCCAGTATACACCACTCTCGGGCCCGAATTCGGATATCAACGACATTTAGGTGGCAGAGGGATTGTTTTAAGTAATTATATTCATGATAAGAAACTTTGTTACGAATCAGGGCTTTATAAATGCACTTTATGCGGCCTGTGTACAGTGGAGTGTCCAGTGGAAACACCCATTAACACCATGCTGGAAGACCTCCGTAAAAACTCGGTTAAAGGAGATATTTATCCCGAAAAACATGGAAAAATTAGAAATA
>JAUNXM010000249.1 GCA_030539815.1 Methanobacterium sp. | reverse complement strand
AGGCTTCCTCTTATTAAAAATTTATTAGTAACCTTTTTAATGAAGTTATAAGATAATTTTCATGCTGGTTGTATTATGAACCCAGAAATAACAATAATAATCCTAAACTGGAATGGTTGGGAAGATACTATTGAATGTTTAGAATCTTTATATCAGATTAATTATCATAATTATGAGGTTATTGTGGTTGACAATGATTCAAAAGATGATTCAATTGAAGAAATAAAGAAATTTTGCTCTAACTCCAATAATACTCTGAAATCTGAAAGAAATATTGATATTAAAATGTTTGAATATGAAGAAAAAGATTTTCACCATGTTAATCCATATTTAGAATCTGAAAAAACCATTAGAAATTTGATCCTTTTAAAAAATTCTAAAAATTATGGATATGCCAAAGGAAACAATATAGGTATTAGATTTGCTCTACGCGTGTTTAATCCTGATTTTATTTTATTGTTGAATAATGATACGATTGCAGATGAAAATTTCCTGAACGAATTAACTAAAGCTGCAGAAAACCAAGAAAGAGTGGGAATCTACTCCCCTAAATTATTAAATGCATATGATCATAAAATAATTGATTCTACTGGCCATATTATCAGTTGGGGACGGATTATAGATCGAGGTCATGGAAAAATTGATAAACATCAATTTGACAAAAAAATTAATATAATGGGTGCTAAAGGAGCAGGAGCTTTTTACAAACGTGAAATGTTAGAATCAATTGGTTTGCTCAGAGAGAGTTACATTACTTCTTATGAAGATGCGGAACTATCTTGGAGAGCGAGTAAAAATTCTTGGAAAGCGGTTTACGTTCCCAAATCCATCATATATCACAAAGGCTGGAGAAGTATTAAGAAAGACAATTCAAAATGGTTCTATTTTTGGGGGTTGAGCTTAAAAAATACAACATCGACCGTAAAAGAATATGGAACTTTTTATCAAAAGACAATATTTTCAGTATTTCTGATATACTTCATGATTGGGAGTTTTTTGCTTAGAATAACTCGTATTAGAAATTCTGGAGTAAATTATGCTCATCTATTAAAAGAATTGTATAAATAAATGAATCACTAAAATTTTAATAGTGATTCAACTGTTGTAACTGAGACTTACAGCATGCTATGGAATAATTGTGATAACCGAAGTGAAATAGGTTAAGGTGAAACATTAATGAATAAAGATTCTAATGTTTGTGCTGTAATTGCTACTTATAACAGGAAAAAACCATTATCTAAATGTTTATCCTATTTACAACAGTGTGATTCCCTAGATGCCATTTATTTAATAGATAACGCTTCAAATGATGGAACCCCAAACTTACTAAAAAATGAAGGTTATATCTCGGAGCTTCCTCCTTTAAATACTAATGAAATTTGGAAAACTTCTTCCAATGTAAAGAATCAAGATGGAAATGTAATTAAATTCTATTATTTAAGAAATTTTTCCAATAGTGGAAGTGCTGGGGGATTTCATGATGGAATTAGGGAAGCATATAATGAAGGTTATAAATGGATATGGGTTTTAGATAATGATTCCGTACCTAAAAAAAACTCATTAAATAAGTTATTGGAGAAAACTGTATTAGTGAAGAATATTGGTTTTTTATGTAGTAAAGTTTTATGGCGTGATGGAAATGTTCATGTCATGAACATTCCCCAAGTACAGCCTTTAGTGAAGGAAATCCCTTTCAATAAATTCGAAAATAGTAATGTTTTAGTTATAAGGGCTGCTTCCTGGTTGTCTTTACTGATAAAAAGAGAAGTGATTGAAGAAGTGGGATTACCTTTGAAAGAATTTTTTGTTTGGGCCGAGGATATAGAATATACCAATCGCATGACTGAAAATAATTTTTTAGGTCTTTATGTAGCTGACAGTATTGTTTATCATGAAACTCAAAAAAATTATTCTGATGATATTATTGCAGCT
>JAUNXM010000248.1 GCA_030539815.1 Methanobacterium sp. | reverse complement strand
GAAAACTACAAAAACAATTTATTTTATGAATTAAAAAATTATGTATCTGAATATAATGTTGTATATCCTCAAAATTGGTCAAGCTATCCTAAAGGATTTGATGTTACTGATTGGATTGAATCGGGCCATAATAAAAATGATTTAAAAATAGCAATAAGTGATAAATGGGATTATAAACAATCTAGGTACTGGAGAGATTTTGACATTAAGATAAAAAATGAGGAAAAAATAATAGTACCTAAAAAGACATGGCGTAACGTAGAACAAATATTAAAACGTAATGATATATTTTTAAAGTACAACCTTGTAAGCAATGAGGCAGAGGCTACAGGGCATTTAAAAAGCACTGGCGACGAACTAATTATTGATATACAAACATTATGTATTAATAATGGTTTAAATGTAAATAAAGATATTGTATGTGATGCTATATTAAAAGTATCAAGGCAGCATACATATAACCCATTTACTGATTATCTAAAAAAAAATAAAAATAGTAATCACAAACTTATAGAGGATATGTTTAATTGTATTGTAATAAACAATGAATTTATATCTAAAAGAGATACTTATTTTCTATATTTCAAAACATGGCTTATGAACTTAGTTACAATGTCACAAAATACTATAAAAAGTGGTTATAAGTCTCAAGGTGTACTCGTATTTCAGGGGAAACAAGGTGCTAGAAAGTCAACATTTTTCAAAAAACTAATTGCTAATAATGAATGGTTTAAAGGTGAAGCAGATATTGACCCAAAGAATAAAGATAGCGTATGGCAAAATACAGGCTATGTATTAGTTGAATTAAGCGAATTTGATGGAATGTCAAAAAAAGACCAAGAAAGTATGAAAAGATTTTTAACTAATGATGTAGATGTATATAGAGTTTCATATGCAAAATGTCACGAAAAGCACCCACGTATAACTACATTTTGTGCTACTGTAAATCCTATGGACTTTTTGAAAGATAAGACAGGATCCAGAAGATTTTGGATTATTCCGATAGAGAAATGTAATATTGAAGCAATGGAGCAGATAGATGTTAATCAGTTTTGGGGTGCAGTATATGATTTATGGACTACTGGAACAATTAAAAATTATCTTGATGAAAATGAAACAGATACTCTCCTAAAGGATAACACATCATTTAATATGGAAAGCAATATATCAATTGCTATCGATGAAAATTTCGATTTCAACCAATCAGAGGACGCATGGAAAGTATATAAATTGGGTGAAATAGCTGAAATAATAAAAGTAAAAGAAACTAAAGCAATTAAAAATGAGTTAGAGCGTAGAAGATTGAAATACGGTACTCAAAGAGATAAATATAGTAATAGAGCAAATGGCTTTAAATTACCTAATATAGACACTAAACAAGCTGATAAATTACTTAAATCTTTAAAGGTTGATGTATCGCCTATAGACGCTGAAGATATGAAAGTAGTAAACGGATTTTTTAATAAATAGAAAAAGGAGTTAAGAATAATGAAAAATAAAGATGAAATTATTTATAAATACAATTCAGAAATCGAAAAAAAAAGTACAAAAATTCCTGTTATTATGTTTGCAACAGATACTTATGATATGCTTAAAGATGTTGGATATAATGAAAATGAAGCTTTAAAGCTAACAGAAATTATATGTAATAATAAGTGGTCAAAAGAAAAATGTAGCTCAATAGATTATTTAGCAAATGTAATTGATGATAAAGTATTTTAATATAAAATAAAGAGGTAAATTAATACCTCTTTTTTATTTCTTCATTTTTATAGTTTTTCTATTTACATTTTCTAAAGGATTATATTTATCAAAATCATTTTCTAGATCACTTGTAAATATATTAACATAATTCTTGACCATTTCTAGATTACTATGATTGAGTATCTTTTGAAGCTTTAATATATCACCATTATTTAATAACCATGCTCTT
>JAUNXM010000057.1:2252-11194 GCA_030539815.1 Methanobacterium sp. | reverse complement strand
CTAAGATAGCATCTATTTCGTGTTCATTTGTTTCTGGAGGAATGCTTAAATATTCCCCAATATCCGTTTCAAAATGGTGAAATCCAAGCATCTTTCCAGCAGTGCGGGGATGGGTTTCCTTTATTAAGTATTTACTCGAAAGATTGCGGGCCAAACCAACTCCCCTAATAGTTAACATTTTCATCCCGGTGAAGGTTAAAGGAAGAACCGGACCATAACAACGGATTTCTAGTTCCGATTGACGAAAATGACCCCCGACTGCACATTCACAATCTTTTTCCAGACAGCAACGTCCTTCAGGTAAAGATAACGGTGCATCAATAACAATGATGGTGGGTTCACTTCCTGGATATTTTCCAATATTTCTTCATTGGTATACAGTGCCTGAGTATAGATCTCACAGTTGGAATGGGTCCTATCTATTCCATTATTATCTCTAACATCATCCGGGTTTAAGATGCACATTCCTGTGGGATTATCATCCTTTCCTGCTAAATCTATTCCCATTATCTTCATTGATTTATGTAATGATTTTTTAAGTTTATTATTTTTTCCTATTTAACATAAAGGAGAGTAATTTATTAATTATTTAATTCTAAATTCACTTGATTATCTGGTTGAATTCAACTTATTTTATAATATAATTAGATTCACATTACAATACATGATTCCATTACATGTAGCAATAAAAATATTTTAGGAAATTCTCCCCAATCTTAGTAATATTAAACATGCTATTAATAACATTTTATATATCTGGAGTGTTTATAAATTTATAATCAATGAAACATGATTAGGGGGATGAAATGGTGCAATCCTATGCTGAAGAGAAGGCTAAAATTTTAGAATTACCTGGAATGTCTGTTGATAACATTATGGGTAGTGTAAAAGAAGCTTTGGTGGAAACACAGCAAGTGATGGAAACATCTGGAATTAAAATTAAACGTATAGATCTAACTTTAAAGGCCCTTGCTTCAGGAGAAACTGGGACGCAAATAAAGTTGAACATTCCCATATTGGGTGAATTAAAATTAGGTTCTACCATATCCTCAAAATCAGTACAAAACATATTCATATCATTAAAACCAATAAAACCAGAGACCCGGACCAAAAGATATGAAGTTTTTCGAACTTGGAAAAAGACTTAAAGAGTCTATTTTGGCATTAAGTAATGGTGTAATGGCAGCAGTTAATACTGATCCTCCTTTTGAAGTCTATGAATCTTCAGTGGAGCTGAACTTCATTTTGACCAGTGAATCAGAAATATCACTAATAATAAAGGGTGGGTTGGAGGCAGAACTAACCAACAACTTGAAGATCATCTTTGAAAAAAATATGAACTAATCAATCTAAAACTCTACGCAAATACGGGGGGTGGTATCACGGATAAATGATAATCCAGTACCATCACTAACATAAAAAATTTAACTCAACTTATATGATTAGAAGAATAAAAATATTAGAGAAAAATATATTGAATTAAAGATTTAAATCAAAATTGACAGACATAATAGTTACCGGGTGACTTAAATGAGTAGTAAGTGGGGGTTTGTCACATGAATAAAACTACAATAGTGGTTGTTCTTTCCGTGTTTTTAGTAGTTGCAGCAGGCTTCTTTTACCAAGGGCAATCCGAAAATGAACAAAAAACTGAACTGGTCACCATGGTGGACCAGGCAGTTCAACTCATCGAAGGAAATGGTGAAAATGCATTTCCGGAACTTCGCAGCGCATCATGGGTTCACAATGATAGTTATGTTTTTGTATGGAGATTAGATGGTATCCGTGTTGTTTACCCACCAGACCCCAGTGGTGAGGGTAAAAACATGACTGATCTGGTTGATTCAGAAGGAAAACCCATTGGCCAGCTCTTCATTAAAGCCGCTCAAAATGGAAATGGATGGGTGGAATATATGTGGCCCAAACCTGGGGAGAAATCACCTTCACTTAAAATAACTTATATAAAACGGGCTGAGTACCAAAATCAAACTTATCTGGTGGGATCAGGAGTTTATATTTAAGTAATTTAATTATTCTTTATTATTCAAAAATTAATATTTAGTTAAGTAATTTCCTTTCTAGTTAGATAAATCCCTTTTTAGTCAAATATCCTCATGAGTTAACCCTGTTTCGTAAAGCATTCTTCAATAAAAAAATTAGAATCTTTCCAGCATTTTACCATAGATATCTTTTAACTTACCCTCTGATCTTTGGTAAACCATTCTCAAGATCAGTTCGGGGGTGCTCCTGGCGAAATAGTTCATTCGGGGGGTTCGATCCACAATCAGGTTATATTCATCATCCAATCCCTGGGCTTCAATACCATCCACCCTTACATCGGTGTTTTTTAGTATTTCCCGGGCCATGTGGGTTACAATGATTGCAAAAGATTTTGAATCTTGTATGAAATCTATAAAGCTGGAAATAATTTTCACTGCAGCTTCCAGTTCAGTTATGGCTTCCAGTTCATCCAGGAGAATTAATTTATCCTCTTCCCGTACCACAATGGGTATGAAAGTGCTCAGGAATGATTCGAAAGCCCCGGCATCCAGTGAACGTTTTTTACTGAAAAAGTAGAGTTCATCAATCAATTTCACCCGGGCTTCCCTGGCGCACACTGGTAATCCCATCTGGGTCATGATGCTGATCTGAGCCAGAGTTTCCAGGAGGGTGGTTTTACCTCCACTGTTGGCTCCGGTTAAGAGAACCACATTATCGGGGGATTCCAGGGAATAATTGATCCTTTGTACTTTGGAGGGATTATCCAGGGCTAAATTCAGGTGCAATCCTTTTTTGAAGCTGAAACCATCACTTATCTGAGGCGGGTGTAGATCATTATAAAAGGCGAAACATCCCAGGGTGAACTGGTAATCAAATTCCAGCACTTCCTGTATCTCTCTCTCCACGTCACTCTTAAGAAGATGCAGTTGAGAAGCCACTTTAACTCTCTCTTCAAAGGCTTTAACCTCTTTTTTCCCAATTTCCTGCTTTTTAACTCTTTCCAGTTCCTGTTCATCTATTTCCAGAGGATATTTTTGAATGAAAGGGTCAAAACTAATCCCAGTATCTTCTTTAATCTTTTTAACCGCATCTTTAAGGATTTCATCAAAGATTTCCTGAATCTTTGGTGACATGCCCTTATTCAAAAGGTCTAAAACTTCTTCACCCGAGAGATCAACCTTTTTAATGGCTTCCTCCAATTTTCGATCAGCCTGGTCCTTGGCCTGTTTCACGGTGTTGTCGAATATTTTCTCATCAAGGGGTGAAGTTTCCATTGAACCCATTATCCTTAAAACATCTCCTAGAACAGATGGATATTCCAGTATGTCCCTGATTTTGAGAATATTCTCCAGAAGAGTCTGATTTTCATGATAATAAGATAAAACTATTTCCGGTATGATCTCCCAGTCTTCGGCATCACTGTTGACCATGACCAGATTAGCGGTGTTATCCAGTTCCAGGATACCTTCGCGGTAGATGTACACCACCAGTTCAAATTCATCCAGACTCCCCACTTCCTGGATATTGAGTATGGGGATGTGTTGGTTCAGCTGGCGATTTATTAAACTGGAGTAATCTTCATTAGATTCCACCAGTATTGCTTTTGAAGTATTATACCTTGGCTTGGAAATGCTACTGGGATTTACATTTCTAAACAGGGCTTTAAGATCATCACGGGGGAGGTGAGCTACTTTTTCTTTAGCAGCCATAACTGTGTTAAGGTTTTCCTGAATCTGGTCTATGTTTTTACCAGGACCCATGAGTAGAACTCGATTTCTAGCATATTCTGTGTTGGCATACTTTACTATGGACTGAACTATTTCTTCATAGATTTGAACGGCTCTTTCAGTTTTCAGAAATTCTTCGGTGGGATTTCCCAGAACCGCATTTATGATCTCCACTGCACGGCGTTGGCTAACCCCTTCCATACTTGCCAGGCGGTAAACATCATAGTTGCCTGCAGCCTGGAGGAATTCCTCTTGACTACCGAAATGATTAATGATCCTGGAGGCTAACTTATCACCTATGCCTTTGATATCACGTAAATCCAATATACCACCGTACTTTTACACTTACTTAAATGACTACTATTAATTAACCTGATATTTGTACTTGACTAACTCTTTACTATGTCCTTCCGGATATAATGATTGTTTAAATTGTTTAAAATCATGGGGAATAAATAATTGGGGTGATGATCATAATTTACTAACTATTAATTTCATTAAAATTATTATTATTTATTAACATTTTAACAATATTCTGGTGTGAATAAAAATTTTAAAAGCAACAAAAAAGATAACATGACTATAATTATAACCGGGGGGAACGTTTACCTCTGAGGAAAGGGTTTTAATGGATTTAATCGTATACATATTAATTCTTCTGTCCACTGGGGCTTTTGTGGGATTTGCTTCTGGTCTCCTTGGGGTAGGGGGAGGCTTTATAATGGTACCGGTCCAGTACTTCCTTCTCACAGCCATAGGCCTCGATCCAGACACTGCACTTAGGATGGCATTTGCCACCAGTCTCACTGTAATACTGCCCACAGCCATGAGCGGGGCGTGGGGGCACTGGCGCAGGGGTGCAGTTCTAGTAGGTCCTGCAATCCTCCTGGGATTAACAGGAATAATTGGTGGAGTGGTAGGTGCAGGAATTTCCAGTTACACTCCGGCCAACATACTAAGTTTCATATTTGGAATACTGGCACTGGGAAGTGCCCTGTGGATGCTGGGATCCAATTATCCTGAAATTAAGGAAACACCATCTAACACCAAACAGTCATACCTTTTATGGGGTTTTATGGGAGGTTTTTCCTCAGGACTTCTGGGTATTGGTGGTGGGGTGGTCATGGTACCATTACTCAACCTTCTCCTAAAATTCCCCATACACAAGGCTATTGGAACATCTACTGCATTCATTGTATTCGCATCCATTGGGGGAATTGTAACCTACATCTTAACCGGTATTAACGCCACGGGTTTACCTCCCTATTCCCTTGGATACGTTAACATATTACAATTCCTTGCATTGGCTGTAACCAGTATTCCAATGGCGCGGCTAGGAGTTAAAGCAGCTCATAAACTACCTGGAAAAAAACTGAAATATTTATTCGCAGCCTTACTGGTCTACATCTCATTAAAAATGATGGGTGTATTCCAATGGCTGAATTTGCCTTTGTGAAATGGCCATTTTTTAATAAAGGGTTTTAAATAAAGGAATTTTAGAAATTCAGATAAAAATGATTTAAAATTTAGGTTTAATCATAATTATGGTTAATAATCATTATTTAAACCCCTTAAAAAGTTACCGCTGGTTATTCCGCCATTGGATACTTTTTTTACCTGGTTTTTAAGGGAATTCAATTTTTTTCTTAAATGGGGGACCTGATTTGAGGTTAATTCTAATGCCTTCTGGTAGGTTGTAAACATGGTTAAGGCATAGTCCGCTGGTTTATTCCGGGAATCAATAACTAACTGGCTCAAACCCATTTCGTGGAGTGAGGGAAGGTGGTCGAGAAGGCATAATTCCACAGAATTTGCAATATGGGTCCTGCATTCTTCATCAATTTCTACGGGGAATATCCGGGATTTCAAATCCTTTATTCCCAAAAATTGATGGGGATCATTATATTTTTCAACCGGCATATCACCTATCACTTGAAGGAGACAATCTTCACTTACCAGGGCCTCTAGATTTCCCTGAACCAGGAATTCAAGTTCACAATGGGGTAAACTATCACGGGTACTCAAAGCTACCTTTTTTAACTCACTCTGTGACAGTTCTGGTGATAAGGTAATGCTCTTTAAAGACGATTTAAGGGAGGATAGCAATTGTTCTGCTGATAAATGGTTCCAAATATTCAGACTTCCTGAACCATGCAGATTAAGTGGGTAGGAATTATTTTCCAAAGCCCAGAGGGCATCAGTCCCTCCTAACATCACTCCCGAGAGGGATTTTTGGGGTAAATTATTCAAAAGATCCATTGCACCAGAAATAAACATTCTGCTGGTAATATCTGGCCATTTCCATACTAGATCTGATCCATAATCCTGGCAAAGGGTGGTGGCTCTCCTGATCAACAGGTCAATTTGCTTAAAATAAGCATCATAATTCTGTTTATGTTTTAAACAGGCCAGAGAGAATCTGTCTTTAGCGATTAAACCTAATTTTGGTTGGAAGTAAATCCTTCTGCATCCTGCTTGAAGAGCAGCTTCCACAGAAGGAATACCATCCACGTAGATTGCCAGATTAATGGACCTATAAATCTTTTCAGCCGAATTTTCCTGGTTAATAAGAGGATCATCTTTTAATGTAATTGTGGAATCTTTTTTCATAGCCATTGATTCATTTTTCATCGATATTGGCCATTTTTTCAAATCTATTGGTTCTTTTTTCAATTCATCTTTTTTCCAAGTAGAATCTTCTATAACAGATTCCACCAAATTTAATTCATCTGTTAACATGGAAAATTGGGTCCTGGCAAACTCAATCTCATTTGCAGATGGTTTTTTTGTTTTTAGGATTTTATTCTGGATTTTTTGCAAAATTTGTCTTCTTAAACGATTCAAATTACCCAGTGGTGTAAATAAATCCCCGGGATAATTTAGAGATATCTTCCGGATTATGAATGGGGTACCACCAGTTTTTTTCAACTGCTTGGTAATGGTTTCCATGGATAATGGTCGTTTAATTGCTTTTTCCATAGCAAAATCAGCTTCAAATTCAATTTCAATATTATTATCTTGCCAGGGAGGTGATGCAGTAACCATAATGATGGGAACCTTTTCCTTATTCCAGTCTATCTGGAGATCCAGGGGAATGGGGTGTGGTAGTTGGGGATCACTCATCAGATGGTTAGCCCACTCAATCAGGGATTTTCTACGGGTTATGTAAACACTACTTCCAACTTCAATCTTTTTCCTAAGTTTTAAGGATATATGATTTTTTTTAATTTTGGGTGAATGTTCAAGAATGGTACCCCACAAATTCTCTGATTTTCCACCATTATCTGGCTGTTTAAAAAGAATTCCATCCCCTTTTTCAGGATTAACTCTACTAATATTTTTTACAATTGTCCAGGCATTATGTTTGTCGTAGTTAACCACTTTGCCCAGATATAAACCCCTATTACCGGGATTGCCCCTACCCATCATAGCTTGGTAAGATGCTCCCAGCAACCAGCCTCTGGTTGTACCCCGGTTGAAGGACATTTTAAGCTTGGAAACATCTTCTTCCCTCACCTTCCATTGGCCCTGAGCTACAGAATCCAGAGCATCCCGGTAGACCTTAACCACATTGGCCACGTACTCAGGGGGCCTCATTCTACCCTCTATTTTTATAGAATCCACTGGAGCATCTGATATCCTGTCAAGATGGGAATAAATGGCTAGATCTCTGGTAGAAAGGAGGTAATGATTCTTCAAGGGAATTTCATCGCCTTCCTGGTATTTTCCATAATTATCAGTCTTTCCAGTGATTAACTGGTATTTTTTACGGCATGGTTGGGCGCACCTCCCTCGATTACCACTCCTACCTCCTATGAAAGATGAAAGGAAGCACTGGCCCGAATAAGAATAGCAGATTGCTCCGTGAGCAAATACTTCCAGTTCTATTTCACCAGGGAGTTGCCGGGCGGTTTTTTCAATATCTTCCACCACCATCTCCCTGGCCAGAACCACCCGTTTAAAACCATTTTCAGCAGCCCAATTAACCCCCTGGGGGTTGTGGATGGTCATCTGGGTAGAGCAATGCAGATTTAGTTGTGGTACTATCTTTTTGGCCAGCTGGGCCACCCCCAGATCCTGCACAATAATTGCATCGGCCCCTGAACTGTAAATTTCTAAAAGATTCCGGGCAACCAGTTGAAGTTCAGATTCATTCACCAAAGTGTTTACTGTTACATATACCTTTACGCCACGTAAATGAGCATATTCTATGGCATCTTCCATTTCGCCTTGGCTGAAATTCCGGGCAAATTGCCGGGCACCGAACCTTTTACCTGAGATGTAAACTGCATCCGCCCCGGCATTAACCGCAGCTTTCAAAGATTCAATAGATCCTGCAGGAGCTAAAAGTTCGGGTATATTTATTAACGACATGTATCCTCATTTAATGGATTGATTTTAATAATAAATTGATTTAAATAACGTTTATATTAGTTGTACTATCTGAAGTATTATATTGGCGAAGTCCATAATAAAATTATAAACCCATCAATATAATCCATTAATTAAATCTTAAAAATCATAAATTAAATTCATTGAAAATCCAAGTATTATATTCTTCGGGGAAGAGTATGGAAATTGAACAGCTTTTTAAGACATTGAAAATAGTGGTAATCCTGGCACTTATCATAGGAGTAATAGGTGCAGTTTTTTACCTGGTTTACGGATTCAGCCTCTTGTGGCAGGCAACGGCTGCAAGCATAATAACCGGATTTTTAATGGTAATGGTTTTTATTTTTTTGGCTTTAGCTGTGTATTTGTGGCTAAAACTGATGTTGATGAAGAGAGAGCTGGGAAAATGCCGCAGGGAATTAATGGCCATGTCCAGGAAATCAGTACAACACAATGAAAATAATGAATAAGAATAATAGTCTTAAATTCATAAATAAGCCTTTTAAATTATTAACGAGCCTTTACTTATGGCTATTTACTAGAAATATTCAATTAGATTAAAACAGAAATATAAATTTCTCATTATGCTTTATTTGAATCTACTAAAATCGTATCGATAACTGAACTAAATACTTTATACTAGGATTGAGTGTATTATTATGAATCCCTACCTGGAAATCTTAAGACCTGGAAATGCAGTAATGGCAGTCATAGCCATTTTTCTAATGGCAGTAATCAGTGGACAATTCACTTTGGAAGTTTTAATGGCAGCAGTGGTGGTTTTCCTTGTAACTGGGGCAGGGAATAGTATTAACGATTATT
>JAUNXM010000057.1:0-2242 GCA_030539815.1 Methanobacterium sp. | reverse complement strand
CCATAAAATTGATGCCATCAACAAACCAGAACGACCAATTCCCTCAGGGAGAATAGCCCTAAAAACAGCACTTATCTATTCCACCCTATTATTCGTGGTGGGGATAATCCTGGCATTTTCCATCAACCTTTTACTGGGAATCGTTGCACTTTTAAGCTCTATTTTAATGGTTTTTTATGCCCGTGATCTCAAGACCAAATGTTTAATTGGAAACTTGAGCATCTCCTTTTTAACCGGTTTATGTTTTGTTTTTGGAGGTATAGCTGTGGGACAGATAATTGTCTCAATTTACTTAGGTTTTTACGCTTTTTTAATGACTATGGCTCGGGAAATTGTCAAGGACATGGAGGACATGGAGGGTGACAGGGAAGAAGGTGCCACAACCCTCCCCCTGGTCTACGGTACCAGAACTTCATCCATAATTGCTGCTTTTTTCATGATCACTGCCAGCCTAACCAGCCCAGTACTATACCTAATTGGAATATTCAACCTATTTTACTTTATAATCATCATGGTAGCAATAATTGTTTTCATTTCTTCTGCAATATCCATATTAAAGGACCAGTCCCTGATGAACACCCGTAAAATATCCAAAAAAATCAAAATGGGAATGGGCATAGTCTTTTTGGCATTTGCGTTGGGTTCCCCATTTCTAACTCAACTGATACCATCCTAATTTTTCTTAAAAATAGAGGGGGTAATCGCTTTCACCAATTATGTAAAGAAATATCTGTTCCTTTTTATCAATCTGCACTGGTTCCCATCCCTTAAATTTCCATACATAAGAAACCACCCTGGTTCCGGGTTCCAGTTCTTCTTGAAGTTTCTCCTTTAAATTCTCGTTGGTTCTTCCCCATAGGAACAGGGTAACTACCGTGGCTTGGTTGAGGTTTTGGTGGAACAGGTTTCCCCAGATGATTGTAACATGGGAATTAAGCCCTGTGATCATCACCTTTAACCGGGACCAGGCTACTCTCAGAGGATCTGCTTCCACCCCCACACCTTGGGCATGGTATTGGCGGGCAGCTTCAATAACTATCCGCCCATCCCCTGATCCTAGGTCATAAACCCGGTCTTCAGGTCGGACTTCTGCCATTTCTAGCATTTTCCTAACCACTTTTTTAGAAGAAGGGGAGTAAGCAGCACCTATGGCTAGAGGCCACAGCATAGAAAAGGCAACTATCATAATTAAAATGAGCACCACTGGAATGAAAGTATATATGGTTATAACCAGGTTTAAAACCCCCAATTGTTAATTGCATATTATGTTTTACTTTGATGTTAGTTTTTTACACCTATTAAAAACACCGGGGTATGTGAATTGATAAAATATATTACAGTAATTAATTATGCTTTCAAATTTAAATAATAATATAAAATCATAAAGGAAGGGCTGTCAATGGTTAGAGGTAATCAGTTAAAAGATAAGATGAAGATTAAAATTGTTAAAAACGGTCCATATATTGTTTCTGGATGGGTTCCGCTATTTGAAGAAACAATAATAACTGATGAAGCAGGCCATACCAAGGGTTTGTCTGTTGAAAAGGAGTTACCTTCCCAGGAGACTTATACACTCTGTAGATGTGGGGAGTCCAAGGAAAAACCATACTGTGACGGAACACATAACGAAACAGGGTTTGATGGAACCGAAACTGCAAGTAAAAAACCTTATGTTGAAAAAGCTGAGATATTTGAGGGTCCTGAACTCAAATTAACTGATGTTCATGAATTCTGTGATCACTCCAGGTTTTGTCTTCGATCAGGTGGAATCCGTAATCTTATCACCCAATCCGGTAATCCTGAAGCAAGGCAAGCTGCCATTGAACAAGCCATGATCTGCCCCTCAGGTAGGCTGGTATTGTGGGATAAAAGAACTGGCAAACCATTTGAAAAGGAATTCGAACCCTCAATCGTTTTAATCCATGACGAACAGAAGAAATGCCAGGGTCCCATATGGGTGAGAGGAGGAATACCAGTAGAGTCATCTGATGGTACTATTTATGAGCCCCGTAACCGTGTTACACTCTGCCGGTGTGGTAAGTCTGAGAATAAACCCTATTGCGATGGAAGTCACTGGATGACCTCAGATCAGAAATTGAAATTCAGAAAAAAATGGGGGTTGGATGAAAAATAAGGAGGATTAAAACTGGAATATTATTTTAATGGTTAAAATTCAATTTATAATCTGAAATCTCCCATATGCCCGTAATTTATTCCTTAATGAATGATAATTAAGCTTATT
>JAUNXM010000247.1 GCA_030539815.1 Methanobacterium sp. | reverse complement strand
GACTGTCTTTCCATGAGAGTTATACAATGAATATAAATTTTCAGCACCTTCACCCCCTCCAAGAATTATTAAAATTTCAGAACGTTTTTCTTGTTCTTGGCGTTGCTGTCCACCTGCATTCCACGCTTTGCCCGCTTTAATTCTTGATACAGAAATAACATTATTGGATATGAGTTTATCCCATAATTCGCGTCTATTTTCAGGGATTTTCGATTCGGATTTTTTTGAAGAAACAATTTTTACTATGTTTTTTGTTTCTGGTGAAAATGATAACGATTCAGCATATTCATATGCAGATTCTAGAACGTCCCAGTCATAAATTAAGCGCATTCCCTCCTCATTAGAAGGATCAGCTCCAACAGTGCCTAAAATTGTAGCATTTTTCTTAAGTAAATTAAGAGTTAAATATTTAATAAGTTCATGTGAAAATTCATTGATTTCAGATGATGTATCTTCAAAACAACTACCAACTATCTGAATTGTTCTTTTAGACAGATTATTAACCATATTGACCACCCATTATTCATCAAAATCTTCAAAAAAGTCTAGATAATTGTTGGTGATCGTGGCAAATCTCCAAAATACAATATCAACAACAGGTTTACTATCTCCAGTAAGTACTGATACATCATCGCAGAACTGTTGTACATCTGAATATCCTTCATTTGCAGCGATTCGTTTAAGATGCCTATCTGGTTTTGCATAAGGCAAACCAATATTCTTAACTAAATGATAGACAGTAACAGGCCCTATATAATGGAGTTCCTGAAGTTTATTTAAGGGATCAAAACTAATTTCTTGTTTAAAAGGGTAAAATCCCATATTATTAATCTTTTCCGCAGCAAATATGATTGCAGAAATTTTATTTTTATTATTAAAATATTTTAATGCATCATTAAAACATTTATTTTTGTTTTTAACTATTAAATCAGAAGAAACCCAATTATAAAAACATTCAGAAATATTTCCAAAAAGATTGTTTATGACCGATTCTTTCATTCCTGAAGATAAAATAACCCACGCAATTTCCCTTAAAAAATCGCTTTCATCAATTTCATCAAAACATACGTCATTTTGCCATTGTATTTCCATGTTGTATCCATTTTCGATGACAAAATTCTTGATAAACGAATATTTCAAAGCTAATTTTTTAGACATACTATTCTCCAAGAATCTTTGACCATTCTGAAACAGATCCAATTCTATCCGCATTTTCCATCTTTTTATAAATTCTATTCAATGCATAACTAATATCCGAACGTTCTTTTGAATTTTCAGATTTTAAGTACCCATCTACATGCATAGACTGCCCAGTACTATCTTTAATAGGCTTTTTAACAATATCTTTTGCTTCTCTAAAGAATTGTTTTAACAATGCCTTGGGAGTTTTTGGATCAGGATCATATCCTTTAAATGCCTCTATTGCAATAGATTCTACATGGTAACCTTTCAACTGTTGATCTTTCGGTAATTTAGAAATGATTCCTTTAACTAACTTAATTACCGGAACTAAGTTTCCTTTAAGATTCTTATTAACTTCAGTCAATTTTTCAGCAAATTTTTTGGGTTTAATAACATTTGACCATTCATTTTTAGTAGTTTTAGGAATTTTAAAACCTTCACCATGCTTTATTGCTGGTAAAATTTGAATTTGAATTTTATTCGAAAAATTAAGGGTCACAGCTAAATTTCCAACTTCAATATTTTCAAGATTCTTTATATTCCCTTCTAATCTTGATTTTAGATAATTCAATACTTCCTTAGGGGATAAAGAAGAAAGTTCAGATTTATTTATTGTGATTAAAGTGTCAACATCACTAAGCCCATCAACATAAGTATGTTTATTAATAGAGCCTCCAAATTTTAGATCTACCATTCCATCAATATCTTCTCCGATAATTTCTTTGAATCATTGATATACGGGATACGACAATCCTTTG
>JAUNXM010000246.1 GCA_030539815.1 Methanobacterium sp. | reverse complement strand
TAAGAATAAACAATGATTTATATCAATGAACAGCAACCATAACAATGGATTTAATCATTCAACGACTATCTTTCCTATTTTTGCCACGTCTTTTCATGATTATGAAGTATATAACTCCAATAATGATAATTCCCATGACGATGTTACTAATGTTAGCAATTTTATCTTCCAGGATCAGGTAGATATTTCCAGAGAACCAGGCCAGCATCCCCCAGCCAAATATCTGCACTGCAGAGCCAAAGAATGTGGTGATAACGTATTTTTTAGGGTCGTACTTGATTAGGCCACAAAAAAGGTTGATGGCTATGCTGGGGATTACTGGAAAACAGCGGGCCAGAAACATGAAAATGTCATCATATCGGCTATCCTTGAACTTTTTTTCCACTTCCACCACATCGTTAACTGATACTCCAAGATATCTACTGGTTCGTTCGATGAAGGGTGTTCCCAGTTTATAGGCCAGAGTATAGTAAACAAAGGATCCCAGGGTAATTCCCAGTGATGCAGGGATCACGATTTTCACCAGTAAGGTTCCCAGTGCAGGCAATGCAAAGCTAGTTCCCTTTAGGAGGAGGAATGTGGAGCTTAACACTATTAAACTGGCAGGGATGGGAACAATGATTTGTTCTAAAATGCAACCTAAAAAAACTGTCCAGGATACATTGCTAATGATGAAAGATTCGGTAATATTGATTATCTCTCCAAACATGTTAACCTCTCTGAACCACTCTTCACACCTATAATAATGCATTTCTAGTTTAAATTAGTTTTTAGAGTTAATATCTTCACTGCTGATTACCCTTATTCCCATTTTTGTATAATATGAGTATGCCCAAGAACATTAAAACACCAAAAATCAGTTGGGTGGCTTCTAAAGGTTCTCCAAGAACAATAAATGCCACTAATGCCCCAAATAGGGAGCTGGTGGAGAATATGGATCCGGTGCGAGTGGAACCAATTTCACGTATGGCCACATAGGTGAGAACTATTGAAAAACTCATACAACCTAAACCAATGAACAACAACACGGGTAACATGTTTAAGGGAATTGTGAAGCTCAAACCTAGGGAAATACTTATAAAAAATAAGATTAAGCCCCCAATTCCAGTTTTAAGACTGGTAAGTAAGAATATGTCCCTCTGGTTACTAAGGAACTTGGTCAGAGTGGTGTCCATACTCCAAAAGAAACATGCTAAAACCACCAGGAGACTTCCCACTAAATTCTGGTCGAAAGTCAGATCCTGTAAGTTATTGGTGCTCAGGAATATGGCTCCAATAAGTAAAAAAGTAAATCCAATCAGGTCCTTGGCCTTAACCCTTTCCTTTAAGAAGAATATTCCCAGGAGGATTATGAACAGTATTTCAAGGTTAGTTAAAAGAGCAGCGTTAACCGCAGTTATCTGATTCAAACCAGTTAAATACAATGCAGGGGCAATTACAGTTCCAAATATCGCTGTGAGAAATAGTGTCAGGTAGTTTCTGGGTGAAATATGAATTTCCACCTTACTTTTCCGGTGTACGATTTCCAGTAAACAACGATGCATGGGTGAAACTCTGATTAAAAATAGGAACACACTTGCCAGTAAATAAATCAGGGAGGCCAGTGCCAGGGGATGGAGATAACCCAGTAGTATCTTATCCAGAGAAAACCAGATTCCAAATAGTAATGCGACCATTATTGCACTTAAATATCCCCAAAAACGGTTCAAAAACGCCACCTACTTTTAAAATTCATAATATGCGAAGATAGTTGGTTAAACTGATTAAAATATCCCTAAACCCCATGACTGTTAATGAATTAATATAAATGATTTTATAAAGATCACATGTAAAGATATGGATGAAAATACATTTATGATGAGGAGACTTTGAAAAGCGAGTATAATTTTTTTCAAACCCCCGAACTGGATGATAATCTGAATAAATTAAGATTCCGATATCCTC
>JAUNXM010000056.1 GCA_030539815.1 Methanobacterium sp. | reverse complement strand
TAAATCTTTAACTGAACTTTTTAGAGTATTATGGGAGTTCACTGCTTTATTAATTCCAATATAACGATTTTTTTGATATTCCCACCCTATCTGATGAGGCATCCACAAACGATCTGAGATACTTTCTAAAATATTCAAAAATTGAGTGTAATCTTCTTTAGGAAATCCATACAAATTAATCAAAATATTAGTATCAAAAACAAAAGTACATCTATTCCAAAGCTCTTCAAAGTCTAATTTGTTATAAAATTCTGGGAATCTATCTTTCATAAGTTAGCCCCATCTCGATTTACAAATAAACATTAATACTTGTTTTAAAATCCTTAAAAAACTCATTATAAATCATTATTCTGATATGGTATTAATTATGATTGCTATTTAAGTTTTTCATATTATGTTGATGTTGTTTTTTAGATAAAATTCAAATATATAGTGTTGTATTTATCATAAAAAGACGGATGTTATAATTTGGACTATTGAGGGTATTGTCCAATTTGCATTTCTTTTGAGCCAATCCATCGAATTCTTAATTTTAGATTTATTGATAGTATCATTATTCAATTCGTGTTCGATAGCTTTAATCTTCTCGATAATCTCATCAGAATTTTTTTGGTTCCTTAATTCGTTGTAAATCTCATTAAAGCTATCTTTTATATTGACACTTTCATCAATGTTTAATTTAATATGACTAGATCCCACAACGACTCCTTTACTATTGTAAATTTGTGTAATATTTACAAGAGGAAATAAAGAATCGAATTTTTTTGGGTTTTCTACTAAATTAATACCTCTACTTCTGATTTCAACAACATAATGTCCCCCCATAAACCTTTCAACACTAATATATCTCTCTTTTTCCAAATAATTAATGTTGAAATTCAGTTCATTATATCCAATACCTAACTCCTTCTTTAAAATTCCTTTAGTTACTCTTTCAGAACCTTTACTGGCATTATCATATAATAATTCTATAATTTTTCTTCTTATTTCTTGATTGTCCAAATAAGCCCCCCATTCTCTTAAAAAACTTATGAAATAATATTTCTGAAATGCCTTTTACCAGTAGGAGTTATATCATCAATACTTTGCAATCCACCCATGTGCCCAGCAAATTCGAGATAATTCAATTCTTCAAACATTTTTAAAATAAAGTCAACAATTGCAATTTTAAGTTCTGTCTTACTTGCAATATCTATGTTTAACCTTTTTTCATCATTACAAATAGCTGATACAACCTTTTCTTTCATCTGGGAAAAATCTTCGATAAAACTCTCAGCATATGCAATAAACCCATTTGAAGTGAGTTGGAGGAAATAATGCTGAAGAGAACCAGAGGTTATAGTAAGATCTATCAAACCACTATTATTTAATATATTTAACGACTCTTCTATTTGATCTTGACTAATTGAAATGATTTCAGCCCTATTTAAAAGATCCTCAACAGAAAGTATGTAGTTAAAATTTTCGATTTCAATTAACAAATCACCTATGTTCTTTATAACTATTGAATCTAACTTTGTATAACCTGGAACTTCATAATCAACGACATAATCTGGCATTTGACCTAACTCTGGTTTTTTTGAAACTCCATAAAGCTTCATTAAGATTTTTTCCAACTCATCATCGTAATTAGACAAATCTTTGACTTCAACTCTCAAAATATTATTAATAGAAACCGGAATTTCGACATCAACATCTATGATAATTGGAATCAAATTCGTATTTTTTTCGATTCTTTTAACTACACCAGAATTTAATTCTTCTTTAACCCATCTTTTATTAATGCTATTTTTAGATAAAACAATTAAAAATGAATCACAATCTTTAATCCCTTCCTCAAAAATTTTATCAACTAAACTATCTCCGGGTGCCATCTCCCATTCATCAATCCAAACTTTAATCCCCTTATCATTAAGTTTCCGGGCAAAATCCGAAACAAAACGTTCTTTATCTTCATGTGCATGACTTACAAAAACCTTTGGACTTTCCATAATAATCCCAACCATATATTCGAATAAAAATAGGGTTATTGACTAACGGACAGTGAATTCTTGCCATTGAACCGCTTCAATTGGTACATTAGCCATGAAATTCACAATGTCTCTCCTACCATAAAACTTTGGTATTCCCCTACTATCTTGTGCCATTAAAATAACTGGCTTTCCTGGGAAAAATCTTTGAAAAGCAACTATTGTCTCTTGTGCCCTTGAATTACTATTTAAAGCATGCATTTTCACAATAACAATTGCAAATTCAACACCTTGTTCTCTAATCAAAGCTCCCTGAAATTTCTCCATTTTAATTAACTCCCATTATCCCATTCATTATATTGGGGTATACAAATATCTTATTTATTATTATTGTAAGAGCATTTGAGAAGAAATAATTCAAAAAAATAAGCCCCTACTAGACCTCACCCTTCAACTCCTTTAACTCCTTCTTCATCTCCAAGACCTGTTTTTGTAAATTCTTGATTTCATCTATGGAGAAATTAAAGGAGAACTTTTAATATTTAAGTAGTCGATATGTCTCAGGTAACTTTTTTGGAGGTCATCTGGGTCGGCTAGGAAGTATGCATCCCGAACCCTATCCTTAAGCTTGTGTCCCATCATGTGCTCCCGGATTTCCTCAGCCATTCCTGCATTAATCAGTTGGGTGTTGAAGAACTTCCGTAGAGCATGTGGCTGGTTGCTTTGTTAAAACCGTCCTTGTTGGGTTCCCAGTTGAGGAATTTATTTATCTCACGGTAGGAGTGCTGGATAGCCATTGTAGTCATGTGATCGCCACCAGATTTATACCTTGAGAATAGAGCATCATCCGGTTTGATGTCTTCCCGTTCAAACTCAAGGTACCTTTCAAGGGCCAAACAAAGTATTGATTATTTAATCTAATAAGAAAAATTGCTAATTTAATTAAATAAACAATTTACCTGTATTTACTAATTAAATTAGCGGATTAAGTCATAAATTAATTTTCAACACTTAATCTAAATCTGGAAAACAATCCCATACCTATGACAAATATTATGGCAGTGAGGACTGCGCTCCAGGCCAGATCATAAGTAATGGCACTCAATCCATTTCCATATATCAAAACTGATTTTAATGCATTTAAAATATGAGTCCAGGGAAGTATATCATATATCTGGAAAGATCGACCCATAATTTCACCTATGACTACTTGGGGAAGCTGGAAAAATGCTCCAACCACGAAGCTGGTAGGTACCACAACCATTATCCCTAAATTAAATGCTTGAGTGTCATTTTTGGCAAAAGAGGCGATAATCATTCCTAATGCAATAGAACCAATTCCTCCAATAACCCCTATAAACATGGCCAACACAATGGAGTTTAAACCTCCTTGCCAGTTGAAACCCATTATCAGAGCAACTGTAAGTAGAATTAAAACCTGAATAGCTGCCACTAATGACCAGGGAATAAGTGCTCCAAATAACATGTCAAATGAACGCATTTTGGATATTCTCAAACGAGCTAAAGTACCTTTTTCCACTTCCCGGGTCAAACTGGCTGCCACTGTAGTGGCTAGAAGTAAGATAGCAAACAACATCATTCCTGGAGCAAGGAAGTCAAACTGGGAAAAAGATTCTGTCCCAGAGACTGATTCTACATCTCCTTCAAACAATTTTAGAGGTTCAACAGAAGATCCTGATGTCTGGCTTTGAATATTGGCCACCAGATTATCCTGATACTTCCCTATTATTTTTATTAATACTACTTGAGAAACTCCAAAACCCATACTGGATGAATCTCCACTAATAATTAGTTTAAGGGTGTCGTTATTATTAGATGATGTTGTTCCGGTTATCTGTGTAGCAATTGAATCCTCCATTTTATCCACAATAGTTTGTGAAAAATTTTTAGGAATTACAATCATTGCATCAGCTTCTTTAAGCTGTATAAGCTTATTTGCAGAAGATTCTGAAGTATTTACAACATTAAATAACTTAACATCACTATCTTCATATTCAGAATCACGGAAAATTTCTGTGAGATTATCCCCGAAATTAACCTCCTCATTGGTTAAAGGCATCTTTGCACCTTCATCTAGATTAACAACTGCCAGATTATAAGTTTCATTAGTCTGACCCATATTCCCATAGACGATTCCGAAAATAATCATGAAGAACATTGGAAAGAACAGTATCATGAAAAGACCTCTGCGGTCTCTTATAAGTTCTTTAAAATCTTTAATAGCTACACTAATGAATTTCATGTTATTCCCTCAAACTGGTTCCAGTTAATTCAATGAAAACATCCTCCAAGGTATTGGGGTGCAATGATAAATCAGCAATCTCGATATTCATGCCCTGAACTTTACTCATTATCTCTGGAAGTTTTCCAACGGCATTTAAAGTCCTTATATTTATTTTACCATCAACTTCAGTAACTGAATCAATACTTTCCATGGTTTTAAGTCTAAAAATCACTTCCTGATTCATTTTAGAATCAGCCAGATGGATCTCCACTATATCCCCATCACCAAACGCGTTTTTAAGATTTTTAGGAGTATCCAGTCGTAACAGTTTCCCATGATCAATAATGGCAATGCGATCTGAAAGTCCGTCTGCTTCATCCATTAAATGTGTGGTTAAAATAACTGTTTTTCCTTCTTTATCCCTCAATGACCGGATGAAATTCCACAAAACCCTCCTTGATTGAGGATCAAGTCCTTCTGAAGGTTCATCCAAAACCACTATATCTGGAGAGTGTATTAATGCCATAGCTAGATTTAACCTGCGTTTCATACCTCCCGATAAATTAGAAACCAGCGTGTTTGCTTTATCCATTAGTAGGAGGTCTTCTAATAGGCGTTCTACTCTAATTTTCAATACATCATTTGGAACTTCGTACATTTCCCCCATGAACTTCAAACTCTCTTTACATGTGAGGCTTTCCCATAAAACTATATCCTGAGGACATATTCCAATTTTAAGTCTATCTGCATGGGCAATATCTTGGCCATCAACCAGTATTTGACCACCAGTTGGGCGAAGCAAACCCACCATCATCTTTATGGAAGTGGTTTTTCCAGCTCCATTAGGACCTAAAAATCCAAATACTTCACCTTTTTTTATTTTTAAATTTAGATTATCTACTGCTACAAAATCTCCAAAAGATTTAAAGAGATTGTTCGCCTCGATTATAAACTCATTCACCATAATACCTTCTCATCGTTCTTTTTTTCAATATCAAAAATTATACACAGAAAAATGTTAATTTAACTCCATTAACTTCTCTAAAAACTCTATAGAATTTTTAATCTCACTTATCCCCTGTTCTAAAACCGCCAAGGCAATAGGAGACAGATTTTCACCATATTTCTGTTTTTTCTCCAATGTATCCAGTAGTTCCTGTTTTTTTGATTCATACAATGGTTTAATTACATCCAGACGTTTCTCTTTAGATATGTAATCAAAAAAAACAGCCTTTACCATAAATTCAAAATTATCAATATCTGGCTCTGTAGGCTGAGCTACTATCTCCAGTAAGTGTTTTCTACCTTTTTGGGTGATGTGATAAACTTTTTTATTAATGCCTTTTCCAGGCATCTCCTTCCCTTCAATTAATCCTTTTTTCTCCATTTTTGCCAGGGCAGGGTATAAAACGTTGTTATTAATTTTGAAGTAAGGATTTACAGTTTCTCGAATATTTTTCTTCAATTGGTATCCATGGCTGGGTACAAGAAAAATCATGCCCAGTATTATTAAATCGTTGTTTACCATTTTATCGACTTGCACAATTGACTTATTAATTGTTAATAATTTCTTTGTTAGGTTAATTTTAACATAGGTTAAAACTAACCTAAATTATTTTAACATATAAATCTATGGAATTTATTATGAATTAAAAACGAATCATTCACATCATAAGACCTTAATTTAAAAAAAAATAACCCGCTCAAGCCTCACCCTTTAATTCTTTTAACTCCTTCTTCATCTCCACAGGCAAGTATTTGCAGTTCCCTGATTCATCCATGGACTAATTAACTGGTGAACTTTTAACATTTAAATAGTCAATATGTGTCTCAAGTAACTTTTTCGGAGGCCATTGGGGCCGACTAGGAAGTATGCATCCTGGAAGCTTATGTCCCATCCATTGCTCCCGGATTTCCTCGGCCATTCCTGCATTTATTAGTTGGGTGTTGAAGAACTTCCTCAGCATGTGGCTGGTGGCCTTATTGAAGCCGTCCTTGTTAGGCCCCAGTTGAGGAATTTGTTTATTTCACGGTAGGAGTGCTGGATTGCCCTTATGCACCATAACCTACTTATAAGTTCGGGGAAATAGTTTTATTAATTGGGGGAGTATAACATGTATAAAACGTACAATAACATCTGGGAAAGAGTGGGGCTTTTTCTAGGGCCAATATTAATAACTATTTTTATCTGCTTCAAATTTACCGACCCTAGTTTTTCATGGCTTGCTTTTTTATACTGGATTCATTTACCACTGGTCATGATCCATGAAACAGAAGAGTATATTCTCTCTCCAATCGGATTTGAAAAATTTGCCAATTATTATACGGTATTAAGTAAAAATCCACCAGAAAAAGACTCACCCTTATCCCCGGCTTACAAATTATTTGTAAATATGTCCATATGGGTCTGGGCTATATTGGGCGCGTTACTGGTTAATGTTTTACCAGGGGTTGGTATGGGGTTAATATTCTTCCAGTTACTCATAAATGGCATACAACATACCATTATATTCCAGATTAAAAAACCAGGATATAATCCTGGATTTTTAACTACATGGTTGGTTTTAAACCCATTTTGTGTGGTAACCATCTTCTATGCCTACTATGCCAATGCTTTAAGCTCCCTGGACTGGCTACTTGCATTGATATTGGGTGTTGGTTTTATAGGGATCTTGCTTCTAAAAACCACCAGTAAACGGAAAGAATAATAAATATTAATCTATTTACCTTTTTTTTATTTTTAATGAGGTTTCAGCCGGATTTATATCTTGAGAAGAGTGCATCATCTGGTTTGATGTCTTTCCTTTCAAACTCAAGATACCTTTCAATGGCCTCAACAGCCCTTTTTAAGATAAAAATTTAATTTAAATAATATTTAATCCAAAAAATTTCCCTATGCTCCTCCAATGGATTCCATTAGGGCATGAAAATATTTTGGTTCCTTAGTTTTATATAGTTGGTACCATGCTTCCAGTGTTTCAGTTTTCATTAAATTTGTTCTTTTTAATACTTCATATGAAAACTCTAATGGGGCAATACCACTAGCGGTTATTAGATTGTCGTCGGTAACTGCTGGTTGATTTAAATAGAAATTTTCTCCAGTGTATTCAGGACAAAACATTTTTAAAACTTCTAGGTCATTGCTGGTATGTTTTCTATTGTTTAATATTCCATTATTTGCAAGGGCTATTGTGGCTCCACAAACTGCGGCAATAATTACTTTTTCATCTATAATACTGGAAACAATATCTATTATTCTCTTATTTTCCTCTTCGGTCCATGTGTCGGCTCCGGGTAAAATAAGTAAATCATCTTCCTCAAACTTGATATTATCAATATTCTCATCCGGAGTAATGGTAATACCGCCCATTGTTTTTATGGGTTCGGTGGTATTCCCAATTTTTATAAACTCAACCGGAAGTCTTTTTTTATCCAAAAATCTGCCACTATTGAGTTCAGCAGTTAAATAACCAATTTCCCAATCGGCTAATGTATTTAATATGTATAGATATGCTTTCATGAAATTTCCTTAAGCATTAATGGCTATAATGTTATCGTTTTCTAAAGTAAAAATTCATCAAAAAAATTCTCAATCAAAAAAATTAAGCCATTCAGGCCCCACCCTTCAATTCCCGTAACTTCTTTTTCATTTCCATTACTAGTATTTGTAGTTCCCTGATTTCATCCATGGAAAAATTAACTGGGGAACTTTTCACGTTTAAGTAATCTATATACTCCTGTAAGTTTTTCGAAGTTCATGGGGTCGGCTAGGTAGTATGCATCCCGAACCCTTTCTTTAAATTTGGGGCCCAACCTGCCCCTATTTACTCAATCCTCCTTTAAAAAAATATATAAATTAAAAAAAATAAAAAAGATGAGGGTGAAAAAAATGTGTACAACATTTAGTATACAAACAAAAGATGGAAATAATTTTGTTGGACGAAATTTAGATTTAGCATATAATGTAAATGAATGTCCCCTAATCCTTCCAAGAAATTACTTGATGGAAGATAAAGTTACTGGAAATATGCAAACGACTGACAAAGCCCTTATTGGCATTGGGACGGTAATTGATGACCATCCATCCCTGGTTGATGCCATGAATGAAAATGGACTGGTCTGTGCTGGTCTCAATTTTGAAGGATTCGCACATTTTGAAGAAAAACCAGTACCTGGGAAAACAAATATCACACCTTACGACTTCATTTATTTGGTAGTCTCCAACTACGATACAATTGATGAAGTTAAGAGTGCTCTTTCTAACATAGATTTAGTTGATGTGCCCTTAAATGACCAGACACCAGTTCCCACCCTCCACTGGATGATAACTGATAAAACTGGTTCGTCAATTGTAGTTGAAAAAACTATAGAAAAACTTGCAGTTTATGATAACCCGGTGGGAGTAATGACTAATCAACCTACCTTTGACTGGCATTTAATGAATTTAAACAGATACATGACTGTTAATCCTAATCAACCAGAACCAGTCAATTGGAGTGACCAATTGTTGCAGATTCATGGTGTTGGAGCGGGTACTCTGGGACTGCCCGGAGATTCGCATAGTGTTTCAAGATTTGTGAGAATTGCCTATGCTAGAGCTCATATGCCAGTTCTGGAGGATGATATCAGTGCTGTGACCCAATGTATGCACATGCTTGACTATGTAAAAATGGTAAAAGCAGGGGTTTTAACAGAGGGAATGGCAGAAAAAACAACATATTCTGCTTGTATGGATCAGGAAAACGGCATCTATTATTACAAAAATTATGGAAATAACCGAATAAATGCGGTTAATATGCATAAAGAAGACTTGGATGGTGACGAAGTAATCAAATGCCCCTATTTAACAACACAGGATATAAATTATCAAAACTAAGACGTGTTGATAAGGGAATTATATTCCATTCTTTTTATTAAAAGTAACTTTTGTTTAAACAATGCGGAAAAAAAATATCCTCTAAGCCTCACCCTTCAACTCTTTTAACTCCTTTTTCATCTCCACGACAAGTTTTTGCAGTTCCCGGATCTCATCCATAAAGAAATTAAGGGTGTACTTTTCACACTTAACCAATCAAAATAATCTAAAACCTTAAATATTGATTTTGAAATACTATTTTTTACTTTACATGGGGGGAGTTCCATAATAAAATCAGTATCTGGAAAAACAGGGTTAAAAATAATATTAACAGGAATTTTTATTTTAATCTCTCTTTCTGTGGTTAGCGGAGCCGAATCAGATAACCAGTGGCCACAAGCAGCTTATGATAATCAAAAAACCGGTCAATCCCCTTACTTATCTTCTCAAAATGACTCAGTAAAGTGGAATTATTCATCGGCCAATAACTCTGGTCCCCCACAATTGGAGCCGATGGCACTCTATATGTTATGTCCTTCCTTTCCTCCCTGTATGCTATAAATCCCAATGGAACTTTAAAATGGACTTCTAATATACCATCATCAACTAAACCAGCCATAGCAAAAGATGGAACCCTATATGGGAGAGGTACATTTGATGATGGTTCCCCTGAACTAGTAACCTATACGTCAATAATTTATGCTTTTATGGCTCCAGCTTCAGATATTTACCTTTTAACATCAATAGATAATCAAAATCCCACATTAGGTGATATAGTCACAGCCACCTTGAAAATGGGAAATAATGGACCCAACGTTGCCTACCAAACCATTTTGAAGTTTGCACTACCGGAAGGTATGCAATTTATCAATAACTGGACAGATAACGGCAGCATCTATTACGATCCCTCAACCCGGACCGTTATTTGGGACCTGGGAGATTACCAGTGGGTGATCCTTATGCGTATATCCAATTTAGGGCAGATCGTATTGGAAACTTTATTATAACTCCCGAAATAACCACTGCCAGCTTTAACCCTAATTTAAATCAAAATATCCAGTCTCTGATTATTGGAGTTAGATCAGGTGAAGAAACCAGAACTTCAAACTCCAATGGATTAAAGGGGACTGTGAAAATGCAAAATACCGGTGCACCCTTAAACGTGTTAATCCTGGCCTTTTTATTAATTTTAGGTAGTTTATCAATTAATACTGTGAAAAAGAACTAATTTGCTTAAAAATAGATTTATGCCAATTTATTCATTTATTCCAGTGAATTCTTTATTTTTTACTTACATTCTAATTGCATTTTAGGGTATTTTTATCCCCCAACTCTAGGGTATTCTTATCCCCAGCTGTGGTTTATCTCCAATACCTGTTTTTGTAAATATCTTTTCATCCATTGAATAATTAACTGCTGAATTTTTGACATTTAAGTAATCAATTCAACCTCCAAGTTTTTCGGAGATCATCAGGGTCAGCCAAGTAAGTAATCAAAAAAAATATATCACCATTAAACTACAAACCCAGTCGTTCTTTGTACTTTAACTCTTTGAAGGTGATCTTAAACTTGGTTCCGTGGTTCCTATCCAAGTCGATACTCCCATCTATTTGATTAACTAAACCATTTACCAGTTGGAGGCCAAGTGTGTTTGTGTTCTTAATATCAATATTTTTTGGCATTCCAATTCCATCATCGGCAATCGTGAATTCCATTTTATCCTGGAAGGATTTGAGATTGATAGTTATAGTTCCTTCACCCTTCGGAAAAGCATATTTAACACAGTTAGTTACTAGTTCATTGACAATAAGTCCGAGGGGTATGGCAGTATCAATGTTTAAATTAACTTCTTCAATATCTAATACTGACTTGATTGAGCCGAATTTGATTCCATAAGAAGAAAATATATCAAAGACTAGTTTTTCAATGTAATCTTTGAAATTTATATCTGTGAAGCTGGGGGATTGATACAGTTTCTCGTGAATCATGGCCATGCTTTTAACTCTTCCCTGGCTTTCCTTTAAGACATTTACAGTTTCATCCAAATCCTCATGTTTTATCTGTAAATTCAGTAAACTGGAGATAATCTGCATGTTATTTTTTACCCGGTGATGGATTTCTCTTAGAAGCGCATCTTTCTCATTTAAAGACTGTTTTAAAGCATCAGCATACTTTTTACTCTCACTTATATCCGTAATCACCCCAATTAATCCTTTTAATGAGCCGTCAGCGTTAAGAATTCGTGTTCCGGATAAATTGCCCCAGAAAACCGTGCCATCTTTTCGCCGATACTGGCGCTCCAGAAAAACATGACCTATCTCCCCCTTAATGAGATTGAACATATTGGTTTCTGCT
>JAUNXM010000245.1 GCA_030539815.1 Methanobacterium sp. | reverse complement strand
AAGATTACCTACTCCAGAATAAAGATTACCTACTAAATAACGATAATAAATCAGGAGAAGAAGAGGAATCATCACATGTACGAGAGAAATTACAAACTGGTTAGGGCCAAGTTCAGGGAATTCTTCCTGCCCACCCTGCTCATGTCCATGGCCATGAACCTCAGCACCTTCATGGACACCCTTATCGTGGGTAACACCCTGGGACCCATTAATATTTCAGCCATGGCCCTGGTTGCCCCCATCATAACCTTCATTAACCTGGTGTACTGGATGATCGGACTGGGTGGCTCCCTCCTCAGCGCGGTTTCCAAGGCAGAACGGGACCAGGAGAAGAGTGACATGTACTTCACCCTCTCGGTGGTGATCTTGATCCTGGTGGGAATTTGCTTCTCGGCCCTGGGACTCCTATTCATGGACAACCTGGTGGCAGCCCTCACCAGCAACCCCCAACTGGCGCTGCTGGTGGAAAGATTCCTGGGAGTCTATTTCATGGGATCACCCCTCCTCTTCTTCCTCATGGGTATCGCCTACTTCATACGCGCCGATGGCATGCCCAGATTATCCTTCTACGCCCTACTTATATCTAACATCGTGAACCTGATCCTGGATCTCTTCTACATCTTGGTGTTGGGTATGGATATTCAGGGAGCAGCCCTGGCCACCATCACCGGGTACACCGTGGGGACCATATTTATCATGCAGTACTTCTTCCGCAAGGAGAGGACCATGCACTTCATCTCCCTTGCCAAGTGCAAATTATCACTGGCCTGGGATATTGTGAAGCTGGGATTCCCCCCGGCCTCCATGCAACTGTTCTTAACCGTGAAACTATTCTTCATAAACACCCTGATCCTGCTTTATGCTGGTAAACCGGGTTTAACAGTGTTCTCCGTGTTTTACTACAGTCTCTACATTATCTACATGTTCCTCATTGGAACCTCACAATCCATGTCCCCCATTGTTTCCATCTACTTCCAGGAGAGGGATTACCACAGTGTCTGGTACACCCTTAACACTTCACTGAAAATAGTTCTCTTAACCGGGGTGGTGTTCACTGCCCTGTTACTGGCCTTCCCCAGCACCCTCCTCCACATCTTCGGGGTGAGCGACCCGGTGGACCTGGCGGTGGGGGTGAATGCCCTGCGCATACTCTCGTTGAGCATCACCGGAACCGCGGTAACCTTCCTGATGATGTTCTACACCCAGGCCATAAAGCAGGGAAAGTTATCCTTCCTCATCTCCATAACCGAGGGACTGATCCTGCCGGTGTCCCTGGCCTACCTTCTCTCCGGGGTTATGGGTATTGACGGGGTTTGGGTGTCCTTCCTCCTGGCAGAAATTGGTACCATAATCCTGATCTACTTGGCCACCAGGATCATAGCCCAGAAGTCAAGGGGTGAGCTTTCTGGTTTCTTCCTCCAGGGTAACTACCAGGACGTGCCGGTTCTGGATGTGACCATAAAGAATTCACTGGAGGATGCCATGGGCCTATCTGAAAGGTTAATAGATTTTGCCCAGGAAAAGGGGGTGGAACCACGGGTGGCGGTGCTCATTGGTATGGCCGTGGAGGAGATGGCGGTGAATATAATCAACTACAACCCGGAAAAAATAGAGTACATGGATATCCTCACCAAGATCGGGGCAGACGAGATAACCATTGCCTTCAAGGACTCGGGAACCGAGTTCGACCCCTCCACCTACACCCCCGAGGATGAGGGAACCTTTGAAAGCATCGAAGTACTGCAGAAGATTGCCCAGGATATTAGCTACGCCCGGTTGATAGGTTTAAACAGTACCGTGATTACCATAAATAGATTGAATGATGGACCGGGATAAAAATCTATCAGGGGAAATGTATTCTGGTTAACCACGACCCCAAATAGAATAAACTTGTACCCAAACATACCCCCCCCTTAACAATACCTGTAAACCCCCCAATACAAGCTGAAAAACAAACTGAAATCAAATTATACTATAATAACTAAAAATAAAATCATAATC
>JAUNXM010000244.1 GCA_030539815.1 Methanobacterium sp. | reverse complement strand
AGGGTATTATTTGACTGGTAGAGAATCATTTGACTCAACTTTTTTCAAGGGCTTCAAAAATAAAACGTGGCCTACATCCGTATTTTTTAATACAGGTTATTACCTGATCTTCATCCACATCTGGGAAATTTTTTTGAATTATCTGCACAGTCTCTTCCTCAGAGTAAGAAATCCGGATAACCTCAAAGAAAAGGTTCATCAAAAAAACAAAGACCTCGGATAGGATGCTAAAATCAGTGAGTAAATCATACTTCACATCGTTTATTTTAACCATTAAGGCCGTCTGGATCACCACGTTAATCTTCTCCAGATCTTCCCGGTGTTTCAAGTACTCCCTGAATACTTTAATGTAAAAGGGAAATGCTTTAATTCCATTATTTTCTGTCCAGAGGCTTAAACCAAATTTATCTTTATCCAGAAATTCTGAATCAAGGAGTTTATCCGCCAGTAACACTGCATCGTATTCAGCTACCTTCCTATAAATCTCCTCATTGGTTTTAACTCCCAGATCAACCCGGAGTGTATGGAAAAATTCATGGAACACTTCTGAAGAACTCATCTTCATATTATCCAGAAATAGGGTGGGATCGTAAATATCAAGATCCAACATCCTCAGTGCCGAGTAGATATTGGCAGATTTACCAGTACCAGGAGTTCCAATAATGAGCACAAACCTTCCCTTTCGATTTTTCAAACTGCGAAACATACGGTATGTATTCCTAAACGAACGGGTAAATACAAAGTCATTACTGTCCCCTTCTGACTGTACCCTGTACTCGGCCATGATATTATTTATGAATACATAATATAAACTCACTTACCATTACCTAGCTAAATTTTTTTTTACCACCTTAAGATATTCCGAAAAGTTTTAATAAAGTGTAATTTAAAGATATTAATAAGCTAAAGAAGGATATTTTGCCTCGTAAAAGTCATAAAACTTTTTAAAGTTTTTTAAGAATAAAATAACACTTATCACTCAAGTGAAGATTGAATATCTATTGTAAATTATCACTATAACATAATGGTGTTTTATATGGAAACTGTTAACATTCTCATTGAGGCTCTGCCTTATATTAAAAAATTCCACCAGAAAAAAATCATGATTAAGTACGGTGGCCACGCCATGATAGACTCGGCTGCCAAAAGTTCCACTGCAAGGGATACCGTCCTCTTGAAATACGTGGGAATGAAACCAATCGTGGTCCATGGAGGAGGTCCTGAAATCTCACGTTCAATGAGCAAGTTAGGTAAAGAACCTAAATTCATCGGAGGACTCAGGGTTACTGATCAGGAGACTATGGATATTGTGAAGATGGTCCTGGTGGGTAAAATCAACACCGAGATCGTGGCCAACATCGGACTCCACGGAGGTAAAGGAGTGGGACTCTCTGGTAAGGATAACTTGCTACTCAAAGCCCGCAAACGATCCCCACAAGTAGTGGTTGACCAGGAAACTGGCAAGGAACAAACTGTGGACCTGGGACTGGTAGGGGAGATAGAATCCATCAATCCTGAAATCCTGGATGTGCTAACTGATAACAATTACATACCAGTCATCAGCCCAATAGGAGTGGATGAAAAGGCAGAAACCCTGAATTTAAACGCGGACACAGTGGCGGGTGAAGTTGGTGGTGAAGTGGGGGCTGAGAAACTCATCATACTCACCGATGTGCCTGGTATACTCCTTGACCCATCTGACAAGGGAAGCCTGATTAAAAAGGCCACCATAAGCCAAGTGAAGGAACTGATTGAAGATGGTACTGTCCGTGATGGCATGTTACCCAAGGTCCTAACCTGTATAAGCGCCCTGGAAAATGGGGTCAAGTCAGCCCACATAATCGATGGTCGTGTTAAACACAGCATACTCCTTGAAATATTCACCAAACAGGGTATCGGGACCATGATCACCAAATAAAACAATTTAATATTCTTTTTTTCCAAAATTCTTAACCCACAGACTGATATTCCAGAATTTGGAATTATGATAAAAAATAGAAA
>JAUNXM010000055.1 GCA_030539815.1 Methanobacterium sp. | reverse complement strand
TAAATATTTAACCAGTCTTTATTATTATCAATCCTGTTGAAACATTTTTATAAAAACTTTCAATTTTATCTTCTAAAAATTTAATCTTTTAATTTATGGAATGCAAGAATGCAAACTAAATAAATTTAAGTAAATAATGATAAAGGCTGGTTAATAGAAAAATTTTATCAATAGATTAATTTGAAATTTTCAATGGATACATTTGAAAAATTGGATTGATTTAAATGATATTAATTATTTAATAGATAAATTTATCTGCAATTTTAAGTGGTTTTATGAAGATAATTATAACAATTAAGGATTAAAAAGTTCTTATTAAAATTTTAGTGGATAGTATTTGCGGAGTATTGAATCACTATCCGTTAAAGAAGTTTCAATTATTAACCATTTTTTAATATTCTGACCTATATCATCTGGCATAAGTTCTAAATATGAATTAAGGAACTATTCTCATGCAAAAAATTAAATCAAATACAGATTATGTCCCTTTAACATTACAAGAAGAGATCATACAATTAGTAAGGGAATGGTCTTCAAAGGAGAAACAGGGAGATATAAATGCACGTTTATTTGCTGCTAACCGAATCAAGGAGTTCCTGGTGAAAACTGATGATGGTACATTCACCTTTAAGTCAGAGAGTAGGGGTGATTCTTCAGAAACAATGCACACTACCCATGGTGCTCTCAGCGAGGCTCGCCAGAAATTTGCAGAACCTGCAGGTATTAATGGTAAGAAATCTGTTTCAATCCTTGATATTTGTAGTGGTCTGGGTTTTAATGCCGCGGCAACTCTGGATACTATTGGTGGTATTGAATTTTTAATGGATGATGGATTGGAATATTTAGAGATGGACTTGGTTGAAATATCATGGGAAACCCTGGCGGCATCCATAATAATACCCAGTCCCTCAGAATCTCATGAGATAGTAAAAAAAGCCATTGAAAACTATCTTATTCTTAAGGGGTATCTTATATTTCCTGCCGTGGAAACGGAGATACCCGATTCAGTGCAGATACGTGTGCACTGTGATGATGCCCGTAAAATAATAATGAATATTCCAGAAATCCAGAAATACGATGTAGTTTATCTGGATCCTTTTAGTCCAGCCCGGACCCCTGAGCTTTACAGTAGAGAATTACTCTCCCGTGTTAGAAGCTTACTTAAGGATGATGGGATCATTTTAACTTACACCTCAGCAGCACCAGTAAGATATGCACTTCTGGATGCCGGTCTGGAGGTGGGTGAAGGGCCAGCCATGGGGAGAAACGGAGGAACCGTGGCATCCCCCCTTCAAAAAAGAATTCCAAAATCATTAGGGGATATTGATGAGCGTATGATTGCCCTCTCCGATGCTGGAATACCTTACCGGGATCCAGAATTTAATCTCTCTTCTGAAAAGATAACTGAAAACAGACAGGTGGAAAGAATGGAAATAAGGGGAGTCTCTAAACTTCCCTCAACTGTTAAAACACCTATATACTTGGCAATGGCTTCTGATGATGTGCGCCAGAAAAGACGGGTGCTAAAAAACCTGGAAAAGTTCAATATTGATGATTTAAATTCATTAAAATCTAGGTACTTGGTTTGTCCCCAGTATTCAAATTGTATTTGTAACTGTGGAAGTGGAAGACTATCTACTTCAAGGGCCAGGATCATGGAGATGGAAAAAAGGTTGGAGATAATTACTAATGGTAATTTTAAAAACTGAAAGATTAAAAAATTATTTAAACACAGTATTTTGAAAAAAGATTGGATTATAAAACTTTAAGATGAGTGCTCAACTGTAGTTAAAATCTATTTATTATTGGTATTAATCCATTAAATCAATTTAATTGTAAAGGTGAGAAATTTGAATTTTGAAATCAAGTATAAAGATGCCCGGGGTCGAGTTGGAACCCTTAAAACACCCCATGGAATAATAAAGACCCCTGCACTAATGCCAGTTATACATCCGGGAAAACAAACCCTTCCGGTTTCAGATTACGGGGCCGAGGTGGTGATCACCAATGCTTACCTAATCTACAAAAATGAGGAGTTAAGAGAAAAAGCCCTAAATGATGGAGTTCATGAATTAATAGACTTTACAGGACCAATTGTCACTGATTCAGGATCATTCCAGCTTTCCGAGTATGGGGATGTTCAGGTAACTAATGAAGAGATCGTAAAGTTCCAAGAAATGATAGGGACAGATATTGGAACATCCCTTGATATACCCACTCCTCCTTCTGTGAAAAGAGAACGTGCTGAAAAAGAACTAATAATAACACTTAAAAGGGCTAAGGAAGCCCTGGAGGTCCGGGAAGAATTGATGCTTAACTCGGTGGTACAGGGTTCTACCTTCCCTGACCTGCGCAGTGAATGTGCCCAGAAACTGGGAAAAATGGATTTCCAGGTTCACCCCATAGGGGCAGTGGTTCCCCTCATGGAATCCTACCGTTACCAGGAACTGGTGGAAGTGGTCATGGCCTCAGTAAGTCATCTACCTGATTCACGACCCCGCCACCTTATGGGGGCCGGTCATCCAATGATCTTTGCTCTGGCCGTGGCCATGGGATGTGATTTATTCGATTCAGCAGCTTACATACTCTATGCAGAAGATGACCGATTATTAATGCCCAATGGAACTTTAAAACTGGAAAATCTCTATGAAATGCCATGTTCCTGTGAAGTGTGCACCAGTTACACTCCAGAAGAACTAAGGCAGATGGAAAAAGAAAAAAGGACAGAATTATTAGCAATACATAACTTAAGGATGAGTTTTGCGGAGATGAGACTAATCCGGCAAGCTATAGTGGATGGGAGCCTCTGGGAACTGGTTGAACAGCGATGCCGTGCTCATCCATTCCTCCTGGAAGCATTACGCAGCCTCAAGAATTATTCTCTGGATTTGGAAAAATACGATCCTCCCTACAAAAAGTCAGCATTCTTCTACACCGGGCCTGAATCTCTCAATCGACCAGAAGTATACCGACATCTGAAAAGGATGGAAAGAATCTCCCCTTCCCAGAAGTTAATACTTCTCCCTCGCAGTGGAAAACCCTACTCTGAACGTCTTTATGATCTTCCCCAGACTTTTTACAAGGTAGTTGATAATGATTCATCTGCGGTAGCTGGTACTGGTTCATCTAGGATTCCACAGGAAGATATGCAGGTAGCAGTGGTTGATGTGCCTTTTGGTATAATACCACTGGAACTGGATCAGGTATATCCACTGGCACAAAATGAATCTCCAGCTGATTATGATGAAGATTCTATTAAAATGGTAAAGAATGCACTCCGTGATTATATTAAGGGTTTTAAGGAGATCATTATCAGCGCTGAAGTGGCTCGAAAATTTGCCCTTGAACAGGTATTATCCCTGGAAGACTACAGTTTTCAAGAATCATTAAAGATAGATGTTGATGACCATAAAAGAATAATAATGATCGCTGATTACCAGTTTGGTTCTGGTGCTGGTGAAGGTCTTTTTAATGAAGAGGTTAAAATTGTTAAAAGCAGGAAAACCAGGAAAATACGTCATGTTTATGATGGTGATGAACTTATTGCCACTTTAAGGGCTAGTGATGGTGTTTTTGTCCTGGCAAAGGAGGGTGCCCGCAGATTACACCGATACCTCCCATACCCCAAAAATAGGGTTGTGGTTAATGAAGATGCAGAACCTTTTGCCCGGGAAGGAAAAAGTATATTTGCTAAATTCGTTATAAATTGTGATATAGATATCCATGCAAAGGAAGAAGTATTGATAGTGAATGAACAAGACCAACTCCTGGCCTTTGGAAAGTCAATATTAAACGGGAAAGAGATACTTAATTTTAACACTGGTCAAGCAGTAAAAACACGAAAAGGAGGCTTGTAATGTTACCCAGCGCAGGCATGAACCCCAAACAGTTAAAACAAATGCAGAGAGCCATGAAACAAATGGGCATGGACATGAAAGATGTTAAAGGTGTAACTGAAGTTGTCATTAAATTTAAAAACAAAGAACTGGTAATTGCCAATCCCAAGGTAAACCGTATGAACTTCATGGGTCAAGACACCTACCAGATATCTGGAAAAACCAAGGAAAGAAAGATAGAAACAGAACTCATAATTCCTGATGATGATGTGGATTTAGTAGCCACTCAGACTGGAGCCAACCCTGAAGAAGCCAGAAAAACATTGGAAGAAACTGGTGGAGACCTGGCTGAGGCTATCCTGAGGTTAAGTTAAATGGCACTCATCGCCCATCTCTCTGACTTGCATGTTGGTTCAATATCCTTTAACGAAGAACTGATCCTGGATGCCATTGACCGAATAAATGAGATGGGACCTGATGCTACCATAGTCACTGGTGACTTATCAGATAATGGCTATTACGATGAATTAAAACAGGCCGCTCACTATCTGGAACAGTTCAAAACACCTCTTCTCGTGGTACCGGGTAACCATGACTCCCGTCATCTGGGAAACCGTTGCTTCGAAGAACTCCTTAAAAAAAGATACGACACCTTACTGGTAAAAAATCATGGATTCAAAGTAATTGGACTGGATAGCAGTGAACCGGATCTGGACTATGGTAAGGTTGGCCGGTCACAGCAAAGTTTCATGGAAGATGCGATGAAAAATGCATCAAAAGAAGGATTATTTAAGATCATTGCATTACATCATCATATCATCCCTGTGCCCCGCACTGGTCGTGAAAGAAACGTTTTAAGTGATGCTGGTGATATATTAATGTCATTAATTGAAAATCATGCTGATCTGGTATTATCAGGTCATAAACATGTTCCCCATACATGGATTGTTCATGAAACTGTTTTTGCTACGGCGGGAACGGTTTCTTCCCTTAAATTGAGGGGTAAAGATACACCCTCATTTAACACCATTAATATAGATGAAGAAAATATAGATATCCTCTTGAACACTGCCAATGGTGAAACTCGCCTTCTGGCAAAGTATGAAAACAGGTGTAGGTGATTGATTGCAGGTAATTGTGGATGCATCCAACATAGCTCACTATGGAAAAAAGGATGGAAAACCCAGCCTAGGTAAATTGCTGAAAGCAGTGGAGGCACTGGAAAAATTAGGATACCATTCTATTCTCATCGCCGATGCATCGCTTAGACATGAAATCGATGAGAAAGAAGAATTCAATAAACTTCTTGATGAGGAAAAGGTGCACCAGGTACCTGCAGGTACCAATGCAGATCACTACATCCTGAACCTGGCTGAAGAGGAGGACGCAAAAATATTATCCAACGATGCCTTCCGCGAGTTTTTCGATGAATTTAGGGATATTAACAGTCGAAGAATTCCTTACAGCTTCAAGGGTGATGATATTGTTATTGGAAGTTCTGCAAAGCCTAAAAAAATAAAGAACATCCTCCAAAAAATTTGTAATCAAACTTTATCTGAATTTGAGAAAAAAGGTTATGATTCATACAAATTAAAGAAAAACAAGAAACTTTCGGGGATTGCGGTGGCTAAAGAAGCCATTGATCGGATATCCAAAACCAGTGACGAGGGTATTGACTCCAAAATTGAAGGAGTATTCATGAAAATACCTCTATTTGATAAGGTAATGAAGATGGTGGAGGATGCCGAGAAAACCAGTGATTTCATCATCTTTGTGTTGGTCAGCCCACGTGATTACCGGGATGCAGTGAGAAATGCTGGTAACATAGCAGTCACTGTGGGTGATCGTTTGAAACTGGATCATGCTCCACTGGTAGCGGTTCGAAATGATCTCTTCACCAAACCTGGTACCTTCGAATTGAATATTATTTATTCAGATGAAATACTGGAGGAATCACCCTTCGATGTTAACATCACCATAAATGATCATGACTACTCCTTTGTTAAGAAAAACTCCCGAAACATTGCTAGCACAGTCGCAGCACGATTAGGAACATGGAAGTTCCCCATAGTATCCGTAAAACCGAGTATGTTAATGGAAAAACCTGGACACTATGATATTAATCTGGAAAAGGGAGGAGACAAGTAGATGGCAGGCAACTACTTGTTGAGAACGTTATTCGGTTTCCTCTTAAAACACCGGGTTTTAAGTATTGGTACTAAATATTACCCCACCAACGAAAAAGAAACGGAATACGTGGAAATGGTAAATTACACTCGTACCATGCTTTTGGAAATAGAAAGGGCTAATATAACCACGGAAAACATTTTTCAAAACCTTTTAAAAGAGGTTGGACGGGGTAATATACCTGAGAATCGTCGTTTCGTTGAAATCAAATCCGCTGAAAACGATGTAAACGAATACGCTCTGTTAAGTAACATCATAATGGGAAGTGACCGTTACCTTTATGTGGAAGTGTTTGGGGGCAACAAACGGATAATCGACCAATTTGTTCAGTTCATCAAGAAAGAAAACGGTATTATTGTAGAAAGGAGTAATACCGAGATAGTATCCAGGCTTTTATCAAAAAACGATGCAATCCGGGTTGGTGTGGAACTAATAAAGATGGGGATGGAATCAGACATTGATGTCCGTGCTGCAGTTGGAATGACTGGAGCAGCATCCATTGAAAGATCCATCAACCTCAACAAACAAATTGGAAAAACATCGGGAGTGGGATTCACCAAATTGGGTGGTGAATTTGCCATAGTATTCTCCAGTAAAATAAGTAAACTGGAAGGAACCCCTGCCGTTTACGATAATTACCTCTTTATTGATGCTTTTGACTCCACTCAGTTCATTGAAGAACAGGGCCGGGACCGGCTGGTGGAGATCATGAATGAAATCAAAGATTTCATTGAGAAAGATTGCAAAGGTAAAATTGAAGGATACCGAGAAGGTGGGGATGACCTTATTGCCAACCTCCCCACCAAGGATGCGGCACTCCGGGCGGGAATTGACTCATCATGGCATGCTCTGAACAATGGTGCCAGACTCAGGGTGGGAATTGGAAAAAGTCGTCGAGAAGCAGGGGAAAGAGCCCAGATGGCAGATGACATCAAGATCTGGAACAACTCACCAGTTATGGTTTTTGACCTGGCTGACGGAATATACGCTTATTACGTTCCATCAGAATTCAGCCGTGCGGTTATTGAATTCCTACAAGAGAAAACCGGACGGGTAGTACTGATCTTTGTTTTTGTCTTCCTGGTCACACTTATCGGTTGGAACGTGGGATACTGGGAGTTTGGTCTGGTAGCCATTGTACTGGCAATGTTATATGCCCTCACCGCATGATCATTCTAATTACTCCTAATAAACCCGGATTGATTGAATAAAACCTTCGGAGTGATTTTTTAATAAATTCACTCACTCAATATTAAGGCTTGGTAATAATGAAAGAAGAATTAAAGGGAAAAGTAGCAGTCGCCCTGGTAATATCCTTAATTGCATTTGGATTCGGAACTGGGGCTAGCATGCTCACAAACTTTAACCTAAAAAATACTGAATATCCTGGTTTGAACATTAGCACACCCAGTGATTTACCTGTGGTTTACAATATGAAAAATACCACGAATCCCAATACCACCAACACCCAAACTACGGTACAAACTCCAGCAAATCCTTCCACTTCCGAGGAAGTTTACGAAGAACCGAAAACCAACCCCCCAAACAATACACCCATAACCAATCAGACCAATCAGACCAACTAAACCTATAAAATTCATGAGAATACAATAGAAAACAAACTATTTAATGAGTGTTCTCGTTAATTTAAATCCATTAACTTATTATTGAACAAATTATAATATATTATTTAGTTATTTAATCAAAATTATATCAAAATTATTTATCTGTTCATTTGAATTATTCAATACCCGAATTAAGAGAATTAGAATAAATAAAAGGGTGTGACAATATGAAAAAAATTGAAGGTGGAATATGTGCTGTGGAGGGTGTGAAGGCAGCTGGGGCCTGTGAAGATAATTATGGCGTCGCAATTATTCATTACCCTGAATGTAGTGCGGCAGCAGTGTTCACCAATAACAAAGTGCAAGCTGCTCCTATTGTTCTCACTCGAGAAGCTGTCAAAGATGGTAAACTCTCAGCAATAGTGGCAAACAGTGGTAATGCCAATTGTTTCACTGGTAATGAAGGAATTGATCATGCAAAGCTCATGGCTTCACAGGTAGCTGAAGGCGTACGTGTACCCTTAGATGATGTTGCGGTGGCTTCCACTGGAATTATCGGTCGACAGTTACCCCTACCCCTCATCAGTAGACTCATCACCGATGCCCTGCGCAGGCTAGAAAACTCATTTGAAGCATCAAAAAATGCTGCAGAGGCCATAATGACTACTGATACTTATCCAAAAGAGTTTGCAGTTGAAACCACCCTTAATAATGGTAAAAAAATCTGTATTGGGGGCATAGCCAAGGGTTCGGGAATGATTGCACCTAACATGGGCACTATGCTCTCGTTTATAACCACAGATATCGAGGCCAGCCCTTCAGAACTTGAAGAAGCATTGAAAAAATCAGTGGAAAAAACATACAACATGGTGGTTGTGGATGGTGATGAGAGTACCAATGATATAGTAATCCTAATGTCCCGACCAGGGCAGGGAAATCTAGATGATAACTTTCAAAAAGCACTGGATTACCTCTGCAGTCAATTAGCTCGGATGATGGCTCATGATGGGGAAGGAGCAACTAAATTCATGGAAGTACAGGTTAAAGGTGCTCAATCATTGGATGAAGCCAGAATGGCAGCAAAATCCATTGTAAAATCACCTCTGGTTAAAACTGCCCTTTTTGGAGCTGATCCTAACTGGGGGCGAATTGTAGCTGCTGTAGGATACTCAGGAGCGGTGGTGGATGAAGAAACAATCAGTGTACGTCTAGAAGAAGGGGATCGCCAGGTGGACATTGTGAATAAAGGGAAGATTAGGGGATTTGAAGGAACCGAAGAGCTAGAAATAGCCGAAAGCATAATGGAAAGGGAAGAAATAAAAATAATTGTTGATCTGGCCCTTGGAAACTACGAAGCAACTGCTTATGGTTGTGATCTTAGTTATGATTACGTGCGCATCAATTCAGAATATTCTACTTAAACCATGAATATTTTTTTGGGCTTTAAAAATATTTAATTTACTTTAAAGCTTATAATATTATAATTTACTTTAAAATTTTATTATTAATAGGGATAGAGAAATATCGGATACATAAAAGAAATATCTGATAATAAATTTCATTAAAAAAATTTTTAGTAACACCTTTAAAATGAGTTTTTTACACAGGTTGAGAAAATGAAAGTAATGATTATAGGCGCAGAAGGAATGTTAGGTCATGATCTGGAAGATATCTTATCGAAAGAGCACGAGGTTAGTATCACTACCATCCACACCCTGGATATAACTGATATTAAAAAAACCATTGAAACTGTAAAAGACATCAACCCTGATGTGGTGGTTCACGCAGCAGCCTTCACTGATGTTGATGGAAGTGAAACCAGAGCTGACCTGGCCTATCAAGTAAATGCACTGGGAACCAGGAATGTGGCAGTGGCTTGCCAAGAAGCAGACAGTGCCTTGGTTTATATCTGCACAGACTATGTTTTTGATGGAACTAAAGGCAAACCCTACCGAGAATATGACCATACTAACCCTTTGAGTGTTTACGGGCAGACCAAACATCAAGGAGAAATATATATCCGTGATATTCTGGACAAGTTCTACATTGTCCGAACGGCTTGGTTGTATGGGTACCATGGTCCAAACTTCGTTACCACTATGTTAAAATTAGCAGAAAAAATGGATAATATCTCCGTGGTAAGTGACCAAGTAGGATCACCCACCTACACAGTGGATCTGGCTAAAGCCATAAACCAGCTTATAACCAAACCTGCATATGGTATTTACCATGTAACTAACAGTGATCATTGTTCTTGGTTTGAATACGCCCAGCAGATATTTGAAAATGCGGGACTTGATATTGAGTTAACACCAGTAACCACTGAAGACTTCGGCAGTCCTGCTCCAAGACCACTGTATTCTGTACTGGATAACTACAACTGGAAAATGGAAGGATTCCCCAAGATCAGAAGCTATAAAGATGCTTTAAAGGAATATATGAAACTTCTATAAAAAAATTAAATAGAATATTTTTCTATTTATCCTACTCTATTTTTCCCTTTTCCATTTTTCCCTATTTTATAAATACTCTTTTATCAATTCAAATCTCCTTTTTTTATATTTTATACCAATTTTTTAAGCATTTCAAAATAAAATATCCAAAATAATAGTTTATATCCAAAATAATAGTTTTGAAAAAAGTGATTTGGGTAATAAAAAAAAATTAGATGATTTTCCTATCATTTACAGGAAGTTCAAATAATTTTTACAGTGAAAGTTTAGATATTCTGTCCATGGCTTTCTTAGTATTTTCCAGGGTGTTGAATGCGGTTAACCGTAGGTAACCCTCACCACTAGGTCCGAATCCCACACCAGGGGTTCCAACTATATGGGCTTCTTCCAAGAGGAAATCGAAGAATTTCCATGAATCCATACCCTCCGGTGTTTTAATCCAGATGTAGGGAGAGTTGACCCCTCCATATATACTTAAACCAAGATTTTTTAAGCTTTCCCGTATTATGGAAGCATTTTTCATGTAATAATCAATAGATTCGCTGATTTCTTCCTGTCCTTCTGGGGAGTATACTGCGCTGGCTGCTACCTGTATAGGATAAGAAACACCATTGAACTTGCTGGTCTGCCGCCGATACCAGAGATTGTTTATTGAATGCGGGTTGCCTTCACGGTCATAACCCATTAATTCTTGTGGAACCACGGTATATGCACAGCGAGTACCGGTGAAACCAGCATTTTTTGAGAAACTACGGAATTCAATGGCCACTTCACGGGCCCCGTCAATTTCATAGATACTACGAGGAATATCATCTTCCTGTATGTAAGCTTCATAAGCAGCATCAAATAATATAATAGAGTTATTTTCCCGGGCATATTCCACCCACTTTGCCAGTTGTTCTTTGGTAAGGACCGTACCAGTGGGATTATTAGGGTAACACAAGTAAATCAGATCCACCGGTATTTTAGGTATCTCCGGAACAAAACCATTTTCTTCAGTGCAAGGGAGGTAAACCAGTTTATCATAACGTCCATCTTCTTTCATGGGCCCGATTCTACCAGCCATGACATTAGTTTCCACGTAAACCGGATAAACAGGGTCAGTTACAGCCACGGTACTGGATACGCCAAATATTTCCTGAATATTTCCAGTATCACATTTGGCACCATCACTGACGAAAACTTCCTCCTAGGATAATTCAATACCCAGAGGATTAAAATCGTTCTTTATAATTTCATCAATTAAAAAGTCGTATCCCCGGTAAGGACCGTAACCCTGGAATGTTTCAGATTCTCCCATTTCCTGAACTGCTTCAGTGAATTTTTCTACCACTGCCTGTGGTAAAGGCCGGGTTACATCCCCAATGCCCATACGTATAATATCGGCTTCAGGATTCTCATTCTGATATTTTTCAACTCGTTCGTCGATTTCAGCGAAGATGTAGTTGCTTTTAATTAACAGATAGTTTTCATTTATAATTGCCATATTTTAACACTCCTCTATTATTTATCAATCTGATAACAATATAAGAAAAGTAATTTTTTTAGATATTTATATCTACAAACAT
>JAUNXM010000054.1:3247-11628 GCA_030539815.1 Methanobacterium sp. | reverse complement strand
CTTATAACCCCTGGGAATAGGAGTATTTATAAATCCTGAATGGTACAAAACTTGATATATATGGGTTTTTATTAAACTAAAGGTATGGATATTATGGTAAATGTACAATGGACACTATAAAGGTGCACCATTGGAATCTAAGGACTTGAAGCGGTTAATACAATGTCAACTTACAATGTGGAATTGATAAAACCTCATATTAAGGATGAAATGTTGAATAAACTTAAAAATAAAGTTAAATTTGAAAGAAAGGCTAATATCCACGGAGCTTGTGTTAAACTTCTTACGGATAATATAAATTTTAAGGAGGAATGGGAAGATAATTTCAAGTTCATGAATGAGGATATTCGTCCCCATACCAAGATTTTCTCAGTGGATGATGGTGGACAACTGCGGGTCTTATACGAACCCATTTCCAAGACCTGTATTGTGAAAAACTGCGATTATTATGGTTGGATTAAAAGCATAGCCCTGGCAGCTATTTCTGACTTTTTTGAAGAGTACCATTCTGAGCACCGACGTTATTCCACCCACGGATCTGCAGTTGACCTTGGTGGCCATGCACTGGCTATCATTGGGCCCCCTGAAACTGGAAAAACCACCTTGACCTATGGGCTCCTCCAGTATGATGATTTTAATTACATTTCTGATGACTGGTTCTTCACCCGCTTATTCAAAAATGCTGCAACTATATATTCTTCAGAAAAGAATTCTTATATCCGTGATGATCTGGCCCGGGTCTGGGAGGAGTTTTCAGATGAAGTTTACCATGTGAAACTGGATAACAAGGGACGAGGAATTGCCGATGTTAACACCTTATTTCAGGCTAGAGTTCGAGAAACTAGCACACTTAAAAGTGTAGTACTATTGGAAAGAAATAATTCTAACCCTCCCTTTCAGAAATTGGATTCCTTTGAAGGTCTAAATTTCATGTTGAAGAATGATTTCTGTAATCCACACCAACTGGTGAGGGATCAGAGAAAGATGGATTTAAGGAAAAATTTCTTCCAGGAACTTTTCCATACAGTAGATGTTTACCTTTTAAACACCATTGAAACTCCCCTGGAAAGTTTAGATAGGATTAAAAACCTTATTGTTTGATTAAGGAGTGTCAAGATATATAGAAAACTCCAGAAAATAATTTGGAAAAAATGATTATAAGAATTGAGGTGATTATTTGTGCGAGCATTTATGGCAGTTGATTTAGATAGTAATTTATCCAATAAGATACAGGAAGTTCAAAGGGAAATTAAAAAGACCCATGCACCATTGAAGATGGTTGAACCTGAAAACCTTCATTTCACCTTCAAATTCTTCGGTGATATATCCTCATCTCAGGCTCAACAGATAATCAGTGCAACTGAGGAAAAATTGGATAATTACCATTCATTTCCATTGCACGTGAAGGGGACAGGAGTGTTCCCTAATATAGAATATATGAGGGTTGTCTGGTTGGGAATTGAAGATCCGCAAATTTTTTCCAAACTTCAAATGGATATTGATCAGGAATTTGTTAAAATGGGGTTTAAAAAGGAAAGAAGTTACATTCCCCACCTTACCATAGCCCGGGTTAAAGGTCCTAAGAACAAGGAATTACTGGCAGATACCATTAAAAAATTACAGGATATAGAAATCGGCAATATGACCGTGGAAAAACTGGTTTTAAAAAAGAGTGAACTTACCCCTGTGGGGCCTATTTACACTGATGTTCATGAATTTTACATTTAAGCCCAGCTGAGTTTAATTTGAACTAAGTTTTTCATTTATTTAAAAATATAATTGATATTAAAAAAATCTATAAAAAAAGTGTTTTGAGGTATTGTAAGTGATTGATTTTCAGTTTATCCTAAATGATATAGAACCCTCCCAGGATGAGGAACGAACAGTTCATGATCTGTCTTTAAAGTTGATGGAAATTATTAACACTACTGCTCAGAAGAGTGGTATTGATGCTGAGGCAGTTCTCCTTGGTTCTGTGGCCAAAAACACTTGGATTTCCTCAGGAGATAAAGAAGACTTGGATATTGATATTTTCATTAAATTTCCACTAAACACCTCCCTGGATGACTTGAAAAGTAAGGGACTGGAATTAGCCAAAAAATGTATAGAAACAATGCAAGGCACCCATGAAGAACGATACGCATCACACCCCTACCTTACAGGATATATTGGAGGTTACACTGTTGATTTCGTACCCTGTTATGATATTAAAGATTCCAGTGAACTGAAATCCGCAGTGGACCGTACCCTCTTGCACACCCAGTATATATTATCCACCTTAAATCCCAACCAGGCCCGAGAAGTGCGTCTCTTGAAACGATTTATGAAGATGGTGGGTACCTATGGATCTGAATTCAAAGTAGGAGGTTTCTCCGGATATCTGTGTGAATTACTGGTAATTTATTATGGTTCGTTCTTAGAAGTTCTTAAAGGGGCATCTGAAGAGTGGAAACCTGGTTACAAGATTGATCTAATGAATTATGGAACGGCTCATCATTTTAAGGATCCACTGGTTGTGGTGGATCCCACTGATGGAAAACGAAATGTCTCAGCAGCACTCACACTGCAAAAAATGTCTGAATTCTGTATAGCTGCCAATAATTATCTAAAAAATCCTAAAAAATCATATTTTTACCCTAAAACCATCCAGTGTAACCGGGAGGGCTTGAGGGATGAATTTAAAAATAGAAAAACACATCCGATTTTACTGGACTTCCCCGCACCAGACATCCCAGCCGATGCCCTGCACCCTCAGATCCAGAAAACTGAAAAATCACTGCAGAAAATCCTAGAAAATGAGGACTTTAGGGTTTTAGGTAGTGATTATTGGACTGATGATCATACAACCGGAGTAATACTTCTAGAAATGGACACCTGGCATCTTACTCCCTTTAAAATACATTCAGGACCGAAGGTATGGGACCATCGAAACAGTGCCCGATTCCTAGATAAACACCCTGAATCATGGATCAATGGCGAGCAGTGGCTAACCCTGATTCCCCGCCAGTATACCGATGCCGAGTCCCTGATACAGGGAACACTCACCCCCAGGGGTATTAAAAATCTCAGGGTTGGAAAACATCTGAAAAAGAAAATCCTGGAAAAATACAATCTAGTGGATGTCATGGATTTCTTAACTGCTGAAGATGTAGATGAAGATATACTAAAATTCCTACACTGTTATCTGCACAAAAATGAACTATTAATCCGTGATTAAGGTTCAAAATCTTAATTTATGATTTTTAGTTCCTAATTTTACTATTTTAATTTAAATCTCACCAATAAATATAAATTATTCACAAGGAATTAAATAATTTAAAATATCCCAAAATAGTCAATCTTTTCTTTCGTAAACGAATTTGGGAACTGCATCCCGGAAGGGGTCGAAAGTTTCTAGGTTTTTGATTAAGGTGGATTTCATACTAACCCCGGAATGGAGGGATGAAGGTAACCTCAATATCCTTTTAAGGTCAATAGAGACCTTAGCATCCACTAAAGTCAGGTTAAGAGATGATATACCTTTAACTAGCCTTGAATATCGTATTGGGCCTATCTCCTTCCGGAATAATCCCCACTGATCATTTTTTAATAATTCCCGGTGTTTAATCACTGCTTTTTTGATGTCCCTGCTCACATCATCAATTTCGGTGTCAAGGTTTACTGCAAAAAGGGCCTGTTTCACCCTTTGGGTGAATACTTGCGGATAACCAAAGGGAATGGTGAAGTGTTCCAAGTTGTATTTCATCCCGTGGCTGGAGTATTCGCTACGCGGCACATCAGCACCCACTATATATTTAACGATCTGGCTACGTACATCACTGTCCATAACCATAACCTCATCATCCAGCACCCGGATGTGATAACCACGACCGGAGTAAACAACATGCAAATTAGAAAGACCAAGATCTGCTTGGAGGGTGTCCAACAGTCCCTGAACAATGTCCTTGGCCTGGTTCAAGCATATCTCACAGACATTGTCACATCCACATGTTCTTATAGGTATGTCCTTGGCATCCACATCAAAGACCAGTTCGGCCTTTATCCACCCATCCCTACGTCTAGGTTTATGATAGAATGCCACTGAAGAGTAAGCTGCAAACGGCGTGCGGTATCGCATGAACTTCCTTAGATAATCGGAATTCTGGAATACACGGTAACGGTCATTGGGCCCTCGGCCGATATGATCAAAACCAAATTCCCTCTGGGCCAGTGTGTTCAGGATGAAGTCTGGGATATCCTTCACCTTCCATTCTTCACGGTAGTACTGACGACGTTCATTGGGGGTGGCTGGTTTTAGATCCATTGAAGATCATACCTCCCCTGAATTGTTATCAGAATTTTTCTCGGGAACCTCAATTTTAGAACCATTAACCTCGTCATTAGTATTAATATTGTCTTGGCTTGCTTCAGGACTGTTATTGGAACTAACAACACCATTAGAGTCAGAATCTGATTCTTCCTGGTTTGAATTTCTAACTTCCCAGATCATACGGTTGTAATAGCTGAGAGGATTACCAATCTTCTTACAGGCATCATCAGGACGGCAAAGGTGAGGTAGGTGGAGTTTAATCTTCTCACAGCTCATGGGAGTGTACCATGTGGTTTCCCCCTCGTGCTCCATTTTTAGGGATGAATGCATTCCAAAACCCAATTTGGCATTGATGTTAACCTTTTCCTGTGGTTGATCATCGAATAAAGGTGGAACACATCGCTGGGCAGCCTCGTAGATCAATGGAAGGACCTCGTTTTCAGTGATCTCCAGTTGGGGGTCCTGGTCAGATACCCGTTTGGAAATGTTCATCCGGAACACATCAGGGTAAAGTCGGGCATAGGATACGAAGGGAGTCATAAATAGTACAATAGCATCGTTTCTTCCGCCAGATTTTATTCCATCCAGTGCCTTCTTTACGCAGGGCGGGAATGCCAGGGGGTTCAGTGGTCCGGCTTTCATTGGCCCTCCTCCACCCCTACCAGACCCGTAACCGTAGTGTTGCATGGGTTCGGCCAGCACCTCAGCCACTTCATCGGCCAGTTCCAGGAGTAGTGGGTTGGGTTCCACCATGATACGTGCCTTTTCATGGACCAGTTTAATGTAATCCTCGGTTTCCTGCATGATCATCTTAACCATTATCAGTTCCTTGAGTTCATCTCCAATTAGAAGTTGGTACATGCTACTGGGGTTGCGTTGCTTTATCCTGGGAGCGAATCGATCAATGAAGTCTTCCCGGTCGAGGATCAGCTCCCCCTTATCTAGCACCAGATCTGTTAAACGTATCTTACGAGTGCTTAATAGTTCCTGGAAAAAGGTCCAGTGAACCCTATCATTTTTTAATAACATTTGAAGGGATTTTTCAACCATTAATCTGCTTTCCCCGATACTTAGTTTTCCCAGTCTTTCTTGGATCAAATCACCCTGGGCTTCAACCATGACCCGGGTTTCCCGTGAATTAGGGCCGAATTTGACCCCTATAGCCTGGCATAAAAGGTAAAATGCGATTACATCGTAACGAGTTATGGACTGATCAGAAAGAAATGAATATCTTCTGCTGTTAAATTCCCGATCATGTTTTTTCTTAATATGCCATTCCATCCTTTTTAAGGCTAGTTCTAAATAGTTCGATGGTATTTCATTATCCTCCACTATTTCCTGAGAAGGATTACGAGTTACTAACCTTCTAAGTTCGGGGATGTCCTGGGATATGCCGTCAAAGCTACCCAGTTCCCTTACTATGTCTTTTCCCTCAGGTGAAAGTGGGTTTAAAAAAGAGATGGAAACCATAATCTACTGTTGTATATTAGCATAAAAAAATTTATTGATAAATTTAGGTAATGGATATTTTAACGTAACGGATATTCTTCCTGATTTAACTATTTTAACATCACTATTGTGGACTTTAAGGGTAAGTCCCTGAAAATTCTATTTCAATATAGATGGTAGGGTTACATTTAATGGATAAATCTTATATAGAAATTAGATAAAAAAAGATATTATTGTTTATCATTAACTCCAAGTGAGTTTTTACCCTATGATGGTTAATAAATATTTAAAAATAGATATCCAAGGTTATAAACCATATCATTCTTAACAAGGTTATTATAGGAGGAATTTCATTGAATAAAGATTCGAATAAAGTATTTATAACTTGTGCCCTGCCCTACGCCAATGGTCCCTGTCACTTGGGGCACCTGCGTTCCACTTACATACCAGCTGATATTTACGCCCGTTACCACCGGATGAAAGGCACTGATGTACTGTTTGTGTGTGCCACTGATGAACACGGAACACCCATAGCAGTTCAGGCCGAAAAGGAAGGGATATCCCCCATGGATATTGCCACCCGTAATTATGAACTGATCTGCAAGGATCTGGAATTATCAGATATTTCCTTTGATAACTTCTCCAGAACCACCAACCCCCTGCACTATGAGATCTCCCAGAATTTCTTTTTAGATCTATACCAGAAAAACTGTATCTACCCCAAGACCATCCAGCAGTTATACTGCGGTGATTGTAACCGGTTCCTCCCGGACCGTTACGTAGAGGGAACTTGCCCCCATTGTGGGGGTGAAGGTGCCCGTGGAGACCACTGCGAAATCTGTGGCCGGCACCTGGAACCAGTGCAGCTGGTGGAACCCAAATGTCTAATCTGCCAGTCCACCCCGGAAGTAAGGGAGTCCAACCAGTACTATTTCCGTTTAAGTCATTTCCAGGATCAATTAAAGGAATGTATTCATGATAACCATGAGTTACCCGCTAATGTTCGGAATTATGCAATGCAATGGATAAATGAAGGATTGAAGGATTGGATTCTAACCCGAGATATGGACTGGGGCATACCAGTACCCCTGGATGATGCCGAGGGGAAAATCATCTACGTGTGGGGTGAAGCATTTCTGGGTTACATTTCTTCAGCTGCACAGTGGGCCCGCCGTGAAAGCACTTCATGGAAGCCTTACTGGGATGATAGAGCAGTTCATTTCATTGGTAAAGACATCATCTACCACCATAGCATATTCTGGCAGGCCATGCTTATGGCCTACGGTTGTAAATTACCCTACAACATCGTGGCCGGAGAGTACCTGTCCTTGGAGGGCCGTAAGATGTCAACCAGTAAGAACTGGGTTATCTGGGCCGCTGATTTCATGGATAAATTCGATTCTGATCTACTGAGGTACTACCTGGTGGCCAATGCACCCCTCAACCGGGATACTGACTTCTCATGGGATGATTTCCAGAGGAGGGTTAACGATGAATTGGCTGATGTGGTGGGGAATTTCCTGCACCGTACCTTCTCTTTTACCCATCGATTCTTCCAGGGGGAAATACCTGAGCCAGGTTCCTTTAATGACTATGACCAGAAAGTTGAAAATGAGATAATTGCAACACCCGGTAGGGTTGGAGAATATATTGAGAATTTTGATTTCAGGGAAGGTTTAAAGGAGATAATAAAACTGGCCAAACTAGGAAATAAATATTTCAATGACCAAGAACCATGGAAAACCGTTAAAGAAGACGGTGATCGGGCAGATACAACAATTTACCTCTGTAATCAATTGGCCAAGGTGATAAGTATTATTATAAGCCCCTACCTCCCAGTAAAAGCTGGTGAGATAAGAGAGATTTTTGGTTTAAGTTGTGATAAAAATGATGTTATGAAGTGGGAAGATTCTAGCCAATTCTTACCATCTGGCACTCCCCTACTTGAGGCTAAACCGTTATTTGCTAAAATTGAGGACGAAGTTATTGGCCAGGAGAAAAAGGCACTTTATAAGAATTTAGAGGAGAAAGAGACTATGGATAATTTAATTAGTATTGAAGATTTTGCTAAACTGGATTTACGTGTGGGAAGAATTATTGAGGCTGAGAAAGTTAAAGGCTCTGATAAGTTACTGAAGTTAATGGTGGATGTTAAGGACAAACATTTACAGGTTGTAGCTGGTTTAGCCACCAAATATTCAGCAGAGGATTTGCTCAATCAGAAGGTGATTATCCTGGTGAATCTTAAACCTGCCAAACTCTTTGGAATAAAGTCTGAGGGTATGGTGCTTGCTGCGGGAGATAGTTCATGCATTCTAACAGCCACTGATGCTAGTGTAGGTGAAGGCATAAGGTAATGGATGATTTAAATGATAATAAAGATATAATAATGGCTAAGAAAGGAGAGAATGAAAAGGATGCCCCTTTTGCCTAACCGGGCTAAATATAATAATACACTTTAACGAAGGAATACAATGAACGAATCTGTACTTATTGGAAAATCAGAACGTTTTCTGGACCAGATAAAGAGGAATGATATTTCACTAAGTGCTATTGAAAGCCCGGGAAAATTCCTCAAACTTTACACCTATCTAAAAAAGAATATGGATACCCTGCAGGATAT
>JAUNXM010000054.1:0-3237 GCA_030539815.1 Methanobacterium sp. | reverse complement strand
AGGCGGGAGCCCATGGAAATTAAAGGTTACACAGCACCTTATCGTTCTATAAACAAATATGGCCGCCCTCTAACTGGTGAAACCAAAGCAGAAGATATGTATGATGTGAGCCGTCACACCCAGTACTTTCGGATGAATGCAGCTGCTAAAAAAAACATACTAGATCGTGTTAAATCTGCTATGAGTTCCCATCGTATTGCTATTGGCCATTTAGAGGAGTTTGCTACCTTAGAATGCACCTCCTGCCAGAGGAAATATAAGGGTCATGAAATATCCCTCATTAAGTTGAAAAACTGCCAATGTGGGGGAAGCCTGCGATTAAATGTTAACACCGAGGGCGTTTATCGCCTTAAGATCATTCCCTTTCTACCCCTTTCCGGGGATTACATGGTTAAACTTTCAGATCTGAGTCCCCAAAGTCGACAAGCATTCCGTAGTATGGTTCGCATTTTAAAACAGGAAAAACGTGGAATTGTTAAAACAGTATCCCTGGTGATTAAAGTTATGGAAGATGGTCGGTGGGTTCGCAAGAGAGTTACCATTGACGCCCATGATGAAGCCAACTATGAAAAGGAGATTCGCAGCCAGTACGGTTCCAATGCCCGTATCGAGATGATGCAGTTTCATAGAAAGAAACCTTCCATTATCAATGATAAACAGGTACAAACTGCACTGTCATTAGGTTATGTTAAGTATGCAGAAACCCAGATTCTCCAGTTTTTACCAGATTTACTGGATAAATCTCTACAAGATTTAGGTAAAGTTATGGAATACCAGGAATCCTTGGAAGTTGCCGAGAGAAAAGCTAATAAATATGAAGATGGTGATGACCAGGGTAGTCTTAAAAAATTCTTTTTAAAACAGGAATTAAAGGAAAGGGGATTTTTGGACGAAAAAGAACGTCTCAATGAAGATATTCAACAGGATCTTAATAATAAAGAATTAATTGAAAAAAGCCTGTTCCAGGAAATTCCCAGAATATATATTTTATGGGATCTTTTTCGATATTACTTAACCACTTCTTACGACCGTAGGAATAAACATTCAGGCCCATTTCCCTACCTCCGCCCGGGCTTGGATTCTAATCAAATCAAAGCTTTCAAGGACTTTAAACCGGAAGTGGTGGAAATCATGCAGGACTATCTTTCTGAGGGGATAGAATACATACCCGGTATGGGCAAGGTTTTGTCCAGTAAATTCTCCGTTGAAAAGAAGATGAAAGGTCTTCACCTTCAAATGGGGTCTGCACTGGGAGCAGCCATAGTTTCCATTGAAGGAAATTTAGCCGTTGAAAAAACTGCTGAATTATTTTCCATTACTCCCCAAGAGGTTCAAAAAGAGAAAGAAACCCTGGAAACTCTTCAAAAGCCAGCTACATCAAAGGCCAAACAGTTCATGGCCATGATGAAAAAGTAGATATCCATTGACCATACTTTATGATTACTAAATTTTGGATTGTGTTTTAGAGGATTCTTTAAAAAAATTTCTATGTTTTAAGAAAATTTTTATGAATTAACTTCTTAATGATAGATATGACTGAAATTATTGTGAAATTAATCCATTCTTTATCTGGATACAATTAAATTTTTTAGGTGAATTTTAAATATTGGAATGAGGGATTAAATTTTTTAAGTACAATAAATCTTTGAATATATAATCACAGGAGTGTTGCAGTTGAAAGAAGAAATATATGTTAATAAGCCTTTGTCATTCAGCCGCATCATGGAACTCCTTGACCAGTACCCTGATCTGAAGAAGATCAGCTGCCCTCCTAGCTTATATTCTCGAATTTCACCAAAGTATCTACAGGCCCTCAATGAACTGGGAGTTTCTGTTGTATCAATAAAAAAAAAAGGACGTCCAAAAAAATATAATGAAAATGATACTCATAAAATTCAAAAATTATTAAAAGAAGGTATGAGTCCACGGGAAATTTCAGAATCCATGACAATGCCCCTAAAAACAGTATACTATCTAAAAGATATTCCTCTTAAACGTGGCCGAAAAATGAAATACAACACCCAGAAAGTAAAAAAAGTTAAAAATCTTTATACCAATGGAATTCCAGCTAAGGATATATCCAGGGACTTGAAAATCCCCCTTAGAACTGTATACTCCCTCTTAAAAAGGTGAAAAAATGGAACCTAACCTTATAATACTCTACCAGAACCTGTTTTTAACCTCAGCCATATGTGCCCTGGTGGCATTTCTGGTAACATTCCTGAGCATGCCCCGTCTAATAAAAAAATTGGAAGATGCAGATATAGTTGGAAGAGATATTCACAAACCATCCAAACCTGCAGTGGCAGAGATGGGTGGTATTGGTATTCTTTTTGGATTCATCATTGGAATATTCCTTGGTATCTATTTCTATCCTGAACTTCAATTCCAGCTCACCATCACCCTACTGGTGATCCTTCTGGTGGGTATGGTGGGTATGGTGGATGATCTGGTTATGCTATCATCCAAGGAAAAACTCATTTTACTCTGGTTAGCAGGCCTTCCCCTAATCTGGATTGCTCCACCTAACGTGGACCTGATATATATTCTAATGGTTCCCATTGCAGTTACCATTGCCGCGAATTTAACTAACATGCTGGCTGGATTAAATGGAATTGAATCGGGTTTAGGGGCCATTGCCATGACTTCCTTAAGTATTGCCTGCATCATCATGGGTAAGTACGATGTGGCGGTAATTAGCATGTGCATGCTAGGGGCATTACTGGCCTTCCTTTACTACAACCGGCACCCTTCCAATGTATTCCCGGGAGATGTGGGAACACTGATCATCGGGGCAACTATTGTGGTGGTGGCCTTTATGGGTAGGGTGAGAATAATTGCCCTGATAGTGCTAATACCCAATATAATAGATATGCTCCTTAAACTATACAGTGCAGGGATCATGGAAAGACAACAACACCAACCCACCCAAGTGGGAGAAGATGGGAAACTGATGGCCCCTGAAACTGGCTTCAATTCCCTTATACGTTGGATACTAAAGCGCCCAATGGAAGAAAAAAATGTGGTTATAATCGTGTGGCTCATTGGAATATTCTTCGGCGCAGTTGGAATAATACTAGCTTACATTTTAAAGGCCAGAATGTTTTGATAAACCCCTAAACATTACATTTTTTATATTAATATAACAAAAATATTCAGGGATTAATAACTGAGATCTGCTCATAATAAAGAAAAACTACCAAACATAAACAAGACCATAATTCAAGATTAAATTCT
>JAUNXM010000243.1 GCA_030539815.1 Methanobacterium sp. | reverse complement strand
GTGAAGACTGATTTACCAGGTTACCAGAGGGATGATATCAAAATCGACCTAACAGAGGACACCCTGGAGATCAGGGCCAGACATTCCGAAGAACAGGAAGAGGAAGGAGAAGAGGAGGATACAACTTACCACCGTAGAGAAAGGAGGGTGACCTCTGCTGCCCGTACCCTGATACTCCCGGCCAAGGTTAAAACCAACCAGGTTTCTGCCCGTTTTAAAGACGGAGTTCTCATTATTAACATGCCCAAGAAGGAGAAGAAGGAATCCTATGCAGTTAAAGTAGAATAGAAAATAATTTTATTTTAAAACTTTTTTTTTATTAATTACCTAGTTCAAATTCATATAATATTTTTGATGAATCCGATGTAATTTTTTGAGGTAATCTAAGAGTTCCATGGATGATACCAATTAAGGGTAACAATTATTGAAATTTTGTCATTACCATTACTAAATTGATTATAGTACCAACTACCTTCCTCTCCATCTGTAGGGTTCTCTCCACTGCAACTTTCTCGTATTCAATGAGGGATTCCTTCTTGTTTTTCAATCCTGCGAAGGATAATAAAGCCATAGCTATGCTGAGGATTGTTCCGAAGATAACTACCAGGTGCAGTCCCCGGGTAAGGTCTAGGGCTGCAGCCCCGTGTAGTACACTGGATTCTATGAGTTCCGGGGTGATGGTACTGTGCAGGAGTAAACCCGCGTAACAGACTGCGAAGACCATTCCAAGGTTACGGGTGGTAGCCAGGATACCGGAGGCCATACCAGCCTTTTCAGATGGTAACTGAGACATTATAGCCTTGTTAGTGGGTGACTGGAAAAGCGCAGCACCCAGTCCCAGGAAGGCCAGTCTGATGAACACATCCCCTGCAGATGAGTCCACGGTTAACTGGATCATGGAAAGTAGGGCCACTGCGGAGACCATCCCTCCCAGGAAGGCTGGAAATCGGGATCCGAATTTATCAGCCACCATACCACTCAGGGGAGATACCACCATCATCATAACGGGTGAGGCTGTTAAAACCAGCCCGGTGGTGGCCTGGTCCAAGTGCAATACCTTCTGGAGGTAGAAGGGTATGGCAAAGAACATCATATACATGCACATGTAGTTTAAATGTAAACTAAGGGTGAATGCACTAAATTTACGTTTTTTAAATAGTGTCAGGTTCAAAACCGGATTTTCAGTACGCATTTCCTGGTATATGAAGAGTCCTAAGGTGGTCAAAGCCATAGCTCCGGTTATTAAGGCAGTGGTGTAACTGGCTTCTTGCACCAGGTTCAAGGTGTACACCGTTAGAAACAGGCACACGAACTGGAGTACAGTTCCGGGTATGTCCCATTTAACTCTGGTTTTAGGGCTGCGTTTAAGGATGGTATAGCAGAAGATGAAGTCCATGATTCCAACTGGTAGGTTTACCAGGAAGATTGATTTCCATCCCAGGAATCCGGAGATTATCCCCCCGATGGCCGGACCAAGTGCCAGTCCTGCGGCAATGGCCACTGCATATATGCCCAAGGCTCTGCCTAAGTACGGTGAGGGGAATGATCTTCTAACCAGGGCCATGGATACACTGATCATCATGGCTGCTGCTATTCCCTGTAGTCCCCGGAAAAGGATCAACCATTCAATGGATGGTGATAGACTACACAGTAGGGATGTGGTTACAAATCCTGCTAAACCTGCCAGGTAAACTCGTTCCTGTCCATAAAAATCCCCAAATCTGGAAAAAAATAATACAAATCCCAGTAGGGTGATAAGATAGCTAGTTAAAACCCATTGAGCTGTGGATAATCCCACACCAAAGTAGGTGGATATGGTGGGTAAGGATACGTTGATGATGCTGGCGTTGATGGGAACCATCATGGTTCCCAGAGATAGGGCTAAAAGGATCTGCCATTTTTTGTCAAAACCGGAAATATTACCAGGACCTGGAAAGGGGATTTAAAGATGATATTCTGGATAATCCCTTATGTCCATTTAATATTTCGATTTTAACAGTTAAAAAAAACCTGTTAACATATT
>JAUNXM010000242.1:807-2029 GCA_030539815.1 Methanobacterium sp. | reverse complement strand
ACCACATCCTTAATATTAACTTACCCCACATACCACATCCTTAATACTTGCCTAATTATTAGTTTTCAGTTATATAACTGACTATTAAGACTTTTTTAATGAAATTACTAAAATCATTGATTGTTAAATTTTTACCAATCAATTATGAAATATCCTTTAAATATATCATTTTCATTCCATAAAACTATTAAGAGTATTACCAATAATAAATAGTAAAGTGAATAATGCTTAATTATGGATTATAATCCTGGATTAAAAGTTAAAGGAGTAATGTGTTATGAGTTGTTATCTGAGACATATGAAAGAGGTTTTGGATGCTGCAGATCTGCATCCGGAAAATAAGAAAGAACGTAAAGAAGTTGATCTGGCTATAAGGGAAGTGGTGGGGATGAAACCTGAAGACCGGTGCAACGTGGTCTGGAAGGAAGTTAAGTTATGGCTTCAGGATGAAAATAAAAAACAACATTTAACCACCAGTTTAAAGGCTGATTAAATCATTTAAGCCTTTTTTTATCATAAACATATACATTAAATACTTCGTATCAATCCTAACACAGTTAAACTCCCCAAGCATAAAATATATTTAATTATTATTATAAACTCCAGAATATTCTAAAAATGCCAGCATGTACTGGTAAGAAAGATCAATACTGGATTGGTCGGTTTTGTTGTGTGGTGATAAAACTTCACATACCACTGAAGGGATTCCATTACGGTTACTGACTGTGGATAGAACCCCAGGGTAGGGTCCCACTTCCATCAGGGGAGATCCCGTTTTATTACCAATATATCCCGCTAATTCATTACTTTTAGGATTTTTAGGATAATATAGGATGCAATTTCTACCAGGGATATCATTGGGTTGTGCTGAATGGAAATCAGCCAAAAGAGTGATGTTACTGTTTACGGATACCTTGTTGATATTGTTTAGAGGTGTTCCATTTTCATGGGCCACTCTATCGGGATCTGTGCCATTGTTTATCCTGACAGAAGAAGCTGTGTTATGGGGAATGGCAAAGGGAATTATGTATATGGTGCCCTTAATCTTTTTACCTTTAAGGTGGTTTATGAGGTTGGTGGCTGCGATCTGGGATGGTAACTCAGCCCCGTGAACCCCGGCAACTAACATTACCCGGGGTTGGCTACCATCACCCAAAACAATTAGGGGTGTTCCATTTTTGGCAGTTTCAATAATTTCAGAAATTATGGGGGTTTGGTTAAT
>JAUNXM010000242.1:0-797 GCA_030539815.1 Methanobacterium sp. | reverse complement strand
GTTTTCCATTAAAAGGGTGTTATTGGATAGATCACCACCTGTAGAGTTGTCAATTAGGATTATTTTATAATATGAAGATCCCTGCACTGGATATCCATTGACCGGTGTTTGAGGTGGTGATGTTTTATTTTTAAGTAAAATAAACCCAGTTAAGAATAAAAAGAACAGTAATGCTATTATTAATAATTTCCAGTTGACCATCAGGATTTTAGGAATATTCCACCCTGGCTTTTTCCTAGGACGTAATGATGGTCTCTTTTTCATTAAAAACCCCGATAAGTTTTTCAGAAATTATCATTACAGGATTATTATAATATCTATGCCTAATATTATAAATAGATAAATACTTATCATCTAAATTAAGAATAATCTTAGAAGAAGTAAATTAATTTAAAACTTTGATCCCACGTATTAAGGAGGTTGTTGGAGTGTTTGAAGAGGACTTGAAAGTATACCATTTATTCATTAGTCATAATGGAGAGGGAGATGAAGAGTACCTTACATTTATCCAGAGGTTAATTGAAGCTCCAGACTTTGAATGGGAAGACCATGGGTTGCCTGGTGAAAACCGGCCCCAGGAGATTAGAACTCAAATAGAACCAGCGGATATTGTAGTTATACTCACTGGCCTATACTCACACCACCATGATCTAATCCAGTCACAGGTCGATATTGCCCAAGAGTTAAAAAAGCCCATAATTCTTATTCGCCCCTATGGTATGGAAGAGGTGCCTGGTGACTTGGAGCAGATTGCTGATGGTGTGGTAGGTTGGAACAGGGTGTGTATTGTAGAGCGT
>JAUNXM010000241.1 GCA_030539815.1 Methanobacterium sp. | reverse complement strand
TGTTCATTCATGAAAAAAATCCTCCCGATTATTCATAACGTCCTTAGCACCTAAGGGTTCTAATTCCTAATTTGTAAAACCTTATTCCATAAATTGCAAACCAATTATCAGATCCTCACTCAAAAACATATTTTAAAAATAATATGTTACCACTGGAGAAATGAAAAAAACAATTTATCTATTATTCAATTGGTGTAGGGGTCTAATTAAATCTTCGGTTTTGTATTTTCTGATACACATCATAACTCTTTAATCCCCCACATATCTCCTGATTTCGTGAAATAATTCCTTTATTTTAGAATGAATATATATTGATTATAGTTTTTAGAAATACCCTTTGGTAAATCTTATCCTCACCCAGTCCTCCCCCCTGCTAGTAAGATAACCTCCTAAAGCAAGGAAATAAAGTAGAGTGGGGTACACAACGAATCTTTCCGCACCACCAATCCCTAAATAAATAATGAGGGGATTATTCAAGCCCCACAGCAGCCCAGAGGTGATAATTATTAAAGAAGTTAAACCAGTAAATAGGGATACTATAATCATGGGAATATTAATTCCCAGACGATAAGAAAATAAAACTGCTAAACTACCAAAAATAAAGGTTAAACTGGTAAAAAACATGTGGAAACTACCAGTATAACTGGGAAACAACCCCACCCCCAACGCACCGAATGCAGAAATAGCCAGGCATGAAGAAAAAAGCCTGCAACCCCCACTTTTAAGGATTAAATAAACACTTAAGAGAGCTAAAATACCCAACAATATCACACTAACATTAAATATGGTGGCTGAAGGCTCTACCGGGGGAATAGTTCCACCAAGGTGGCTTAACGTATCTGTGGCTGTACTGTACTCTGGAAACTGGGTTTCTGCAAAATTGATGGCCATGAAAAACTGTAAGACTCCAATTAAAAGTAATATGCCTGCAGCACGATAAAAATCATTTTCTGGACGGAAAACACTCCCTCTCTGAATTTTCATAAAAATCCAAGCCCTTTAATTGTGATTCCTACTAATTAACCGATTTTATAACTGTGCGTTGTATATTAATAAACTGGATAACCCGGTAAAATTGGTAATATATACTACAATTTATTATTATAGTTATATAATCTCTAAATTATATAAAAATTCCTTATTGTTGTATGGATACAATCAATTTTATTTTGTTATATTAATACAAAAATAAATTTTTCTAACTTATATAAACATAAATACATTGATTTATTGAATTTTGTTATATTCGCAAAACAAAATACCAATCATCTAAGTCTAAGCTAAGTTCAGTGGATGAATAGGAAAGAATACTTATATACATTGTTAATCAGATTTCATTTATGTTAAACAAGGGCCAGACTCGTATTCTCATTCTTCTCTTTGTGGGGGTGTTTATGGGATCCCTGGACATAGGGATTGTGGGTCCGGCACTACCCAGCATCCAATCATACTTCACAGTGGATGAAAGATTACTATCATGGGTTTTCACAATATACATCCTATTTTTCATGCTGGGAACACCATTAATGGCTAAATTATCCGACATACACGGTAGAAAAGCAATATATATCCTGGATATCATCCTTTTCACCATGGGGTCCGTGCTTACCATAACCTCTTTTTCATTTGAAATGCTCCTTTTAGGCCGAGCAGTTCAGGGTTTGGGTGCTGGAGGTATTTTTCCTGTGGCCAACGCATTTATTGGGGATATATTCCCACCAGATAAAAGGGGAGGTGCCCTGGGAATACTCAGCTCAGTATGGGGGTGGTCAAGTGTACTGGGACCAATATTAGGTGGATTACTGCTTCATTATGGCTGGCAATGGTTATTCATAATTAACCTTCCCATAACCCTGGGGGTCATAGTAGCTAGCATATACATTCTCCCCAGAGGTGAGAGAAACCATAAAATCACTTTTGACTGGCCGGGCTTGATTATACTGGGCATTTTAGTAACTTCATTGGCCTATGGGATTAACCAGATTGACACCAATAACATCACCAGCAGCTTACAATCAGGGGATGTTCTACCCTATC
>JAUNXM010000240.1 GCA_030539815.1 Methanobacterium sp. | reverse complement strand
AAAACAGTGGTTTCGAGCAAATTATGAAATGGTGTATTTTTTACTAAATTCAACCTACTTCTGTGATTAAGGTTTACTTTTAGTTCGTTAAACAGAACTATAACGAAGTTAAGTAATTTCATTCAAATATTTGATTTAGCAGATCCTTCAAATTACTAATGCATAAGTAATTCACTATTTCCCAACATGGTCTGATTTTAGTCTCGTTACGGTCAACTATCCTTCTACGGAGTAATAATTTCAATCCCTATATGGTTTGATGTTGTGGGAACTTTAATGCATATGATTTTTTTGGAGATTGTTTGAGCACCTCTTTATGGGCTTATTTTTATTATAAACCTGAATTTATATTCTTCAAGTAATAGTTGAATGTTTATCATATACAATCAGTACTTCATGTATAACTGTAGACGTTTTTCCCGATACATTTAAATAGTTGAAGATATTATTGGATAATAGTATAATATTAAATAATATTGAAAATACTCTATGTTATCAGAGGGGAGTCTGGTTGGGGGTTTTAATATAAGGCTTAAAATATCTTTAAAAGCACCAAAAAATGATTATTTAATTCCTTATAATTATAACCATATTCTTTCTGCCATTATATATCGTAAGATAGCAGATCTTGACTTAGCCAGCCAGCTCCATGCATCTAAGGACTTTAAGCATTTTACTTTTTCTCAGATAAACATTCTTCGCCGCAGACCCTCCAAGAATGGTCTGATCTCCAGGGATGGTAAGTTCCATTTCTACATCTCCTCACCTCATGACTATTTGATACAAAGTATGGTGGAAGGTTACCTTGAAAACCCAGAGATTAACTTCAAAGGAGACCGGCTCATGGTGGAACAGGTTGAACTTTTGAAACAGCCTGATTTCAAGAAGAAGATGAAAATGAAAACCATGTCCCCGGTGATTACCCGGATAAAACGTGAAGATGGTCGGATATGGGATCTTAATCCTGGAGACTTAAGATTTTACACTGCACTGCAGCAGAACCTCATTCGTAAGTACAACTCATTCTATGATGATGTTTATGGTGGTGATGAGTACGTTAAAATCGTTCCTGACATGGAATCAGTGAAGAGGAAACGGATTACCATTGATAAGAATGGCACTCAGACGTATCATAGGGCTTATTTGATGCATTTTGAGGTGGAAGCGGATGAAAGATTGATCAAGTTTGCTTATGATTGTGGAATTGGGGAGAAAAATAGTATGGGGTTTGGGATGGTTGAATTTTTGAAATATAATGGTGATTAAATGATTTCTGATCTTATAGAATTTGGAAAATGGTTGGATGAAAATAATCAAGATGATTTTGGTAAACTTTTGAAGGATGAAGATAGTGTAATAAAAATTAACATCCAACTTGAAAATGGATGTCTTAAATTTACTAATTTTAAAAAGATAATTACAGATTCTATAAACAATTATGACTCTATTCATACTTATCATGACTATAAACATTTTAATTCCAAAGGGTCTTCTTTATTTGCCAATCAACTCTTTTTTGAAACAAATCAAAATGTCATGATACCTTCTAATAATGCCTTTGCTTGCTTGACTCCATTTGTGGTAAGTTTAAAAAGAATAACAAAGAAAAAAATTGGATATAGTAAAAAAAGAAATAAAGGAGACGTTAAGAAGAAAAAGGAAAAACTGGAATTCACAAGGTTTGTTTCTGAAATAAATAACTACAAAAAAGACTTAATACGCTATTATAATGAATATGGCAATCGAAATAAAATAAATGCAAATTTATCTCTTTTTCAAAAATTGTTTGAAAATACTGAAATCTTAGAAATAATAATAAATGAACATTATAATTTTTTGTATAATAATTATGACACGATAGAAGAATTAAAAAAGAAGATTTCAAAAAAGGATACAGATATTTACTTATATTTTAATTTACCGCAGGAATATGTATTATTTAATGATATGGTCTATTTTTACTGTAAATACTTGAAAAAAAGAGCTGAAAGTGTAGATGAATCAAAAATTAATCTTCAAACCCATAATAATTGCCAAT
>JAUNXM010000239.1 GCA_030539815.1 Methanobacterium sp. | reverse complement strand
AATTTCCCATAATTAAAATAATTTAAAGGGAAGTAAATAGTTTAGAGGAATTTTTATGATTAAAATAGCCATAGTAACAGACGGAGCCTACGGTGAACGGGCCTATGCAACCATTAAAGAAGAATTTGACTGCGAATACTTGGTAATGGACGCCCCACCCTCCAGTTTCATGGATGAGATCCATCTTCCCCCAGAAACCATGAACCATCTGGAAAATGCTGACCTCATCATAACCTATGTTTTACACCCTGATCTTACCCTGGACCTGGTGGATGCACTATATGATAAGGTGGATTGGATAATCGTTGGTGCCTGGAGAGGGGAAGGCTTTAAAAATCAGCTGGAGAGTTACGGGAATGTAACCTGCCCGGAAAACATGTGCGATCTCACTGAAAATGGTAATCCTGTTTTTGATGAATTCGTAGCCAAATTCGGTAGACCAGTGGTCCGGGTGAATTGCCAGGGCGATAAAGTAGTTGATGTGGAGGTCTTGCGTTGTTCACCTTGCGGTAGCACCCAGTTCGTGGCTGAGGAAATGGTGGGTGAAAACACAGCCACCCTTCCCATTAAGGCTGGTCTCAGGATACAGCATTATCCGTGTCGCGCCCCTAAAATGAGACTCTTCGCCGATGATGAGTGTAAAAAGGAAATGGCTGCTAACTTCCATAAAGACGCATTCCAGGAAGCACTGGATAAAAAGAAAGGTAATAACTCCAATAGATAATTTTACATAATGGAAAAATACTTCAAATTAAAATAATTACCATATCCTTTTTTTTATCCATTCTCTAATCTTTTTTCAGCTGATAATCCCAGCCCTTAATAAATATTCATGTATGCAATTTTGAACAATTTAGTGGGGTAAAAAATTTGTTCTCCTAGATAAATGAATTCATTTTGGGATTTAGTTGTACCTGTAATTAATCCCATTCGGGATAATTTTGATAAAATTTTAATAACCATTGTTGTGAAAAAGGTAATGGTGAGAAATATGTTAAAAATAGCAATTATCGGAGCCAGTGGTTACACTGGAGGGGAACTATTGAGGTTCCTGAGTGTTCATGAAAAAGTGGAAGTGGTGGCTGCCACCTCCCGGCAGTATGCAAACACCCCAGTAGGGAAGGTACATCCTCACCTCCATGATCTGGATCTGGAATTTACAAACCAATCACCCCCTGATCTGGATGTGGATCTGACCTTCACCGCCACCCCCCACGGGGCTTCCATGAGTATAGTTCCCCAATTACTAGATCAAGGAATTAAAGTTGTTGATCTTAGTGGGGATTACCGTTTCGACAATATAGAGACCTATGAAAAATGGTATAATCTCAAGCACCAAAACCCATTGGATGCCGTTTATGGGTTACCGGAGATGTACCGAGAGGAAATTAAAAAAGCAGATCTGGTAGCAAACCCCGGGTGCTACCCCACTGGAGCTATCCTGGCCGGTATACCCCTGGTAAAGGAAGGGCTGGTGGACACACTTATTGCAGACTCTAAAAGTGGAGTTAGCGGTGCTGGGATTAATCCTACCCCTGCCACCCATTACCCCAACATCAGTGACAATATAGTACCCTACGCAGTTACCACACACCGGCACATGCCTGAGATCCAGGAAAAACTCGGTAAATTTGGTGATGTTCGCGTATCATTCACCCCCCACCTCGTACCAGTCATCCGAGGTATTATAACCACTCTCCACTCCTTCCCTAACCGGGAAATTAGTTCAGAGGAGATTGTGGATATCTATAAAAAACAGTACCAGGGTGAACCATTTGTTCGGGTGTTGGATGTTGGTGAAATCCCCCGTTTAAGTTCGGTGCGAGGATCTAACTTCTGCCATATTGGTTGTTTTGAAGTGGATGAAAACGGCAGATTGGTGGTTGTTTCTGCCATTGACAACCTGGTTAAAGGTGCTTCTGGTGCGGCAGTGGCCAACATGAACCTTATGTGCGGATTCCCGGAAAACATGTCCATGGAAGGTTTTGGGTTACATCCATAGTAGTAGGTTAAACTGGGATGTTAAGATTTTAAATAAAAAAAATGTTAAG
>JAUNXM010000053.1 GCA_030539815.1 Methanobacterium sp. | reverse complement strand
ATTTGGGAGGAATATGAAAAATCTCCGATTCCGTTTTTTTAGTAACGTATTCCATTTCATGAGAAGAAATTGCAATAATACCATCGACTTTTTTTATTACATAATTTTCATAACATTTCATGGGCATATAAAATTTAGAACCTATATTTTTTAAATATTCCCACTCCAAGTTATGCATGATCAATATAATTGGAGCGTGATTCCTTTTAGATAAATATTTAGCTATATGATAAGTTTCTACAATAGTAAAAATGATATCTGCTTCAATATTCTTTAATTCTGATTTATTCCATAGAAATTCTGGTTTAATTAATTCAATTTTAGGAGAGATCTTTTTAAAAATAGAGTTAAGAATTGTTCCTCCTTTTAAGTGTTTTCTTTGAAAATTTATTTTTTTGGGGTTATATCCTTTTTTATTAATGATATTCGTGTAAATATGAATTAAATTATTTTCTAATGACAACTCATCTAAAAGGTAATACCGATACCAATCTCCACCACTATTTATTGGTATTGGATCAAATATATCACAAAAAACTATTTTTTTTTGATTAATATTAAATTTAGCAATAAATTCTTGGATTTGAACCATATCTCATTCTTGAAATTTTATTAATATATAACTTATGGTTGTAGAATTAGAATTTTAGGAATTATATGGTTACTCACAACTAATAAATTGAAATAGTAATACTAAAATTAGCCATATCAAATTAATGTATATCTTATAATTAATAAAAATGGCCGAATAAATACATAAAAGAAAAACAAATATTCAGGTAATCTTATTTTTTCATAATCAACTATTGAAGGTTTAACGAATCCATTAATAATAGATTTTAAGCCGTCCATCTTATTTTCACGGATTTTTAAGTTAAAAAATAATCGATTGATAAGAGAAAAGGATGTTCTGCCAAATATTCTATTTTTTATTTCAATTGAAAGTGGCAATACAATAGGATCCTCTTTTATATGAGGCCAAAGTAGTTCAGGAACTTTTAAACCAAAAAGATTATTCGCCAAAGATATATTAATTAGCAAGATTCTTTTAACCCCCAATTCTTTAGCTAATAGAATAGTTTCTTCCCAATTGATAGTTTCATTTTGTATGAATTCAGATATATCACAAATCCATGATAATCTATCCCAATCATGTTTTGCACAATGAATGCAAAGCATTAAAAAATGATTAATCTGGGAAGGAACAGAAACTTGAATTTCATTATTGATTTTATATAATTGAATATTGTCAAATAGGACCCTATTATTTGTTAATGGAAAATAATTACCAGAAAAATTCCAATTAATTTCAATTAATGTTCCAGAATTACTTTTAAATCTGTATTCACTGTCTAATTTCATATAAAGTGAATTTTCTATAGAAACATGTGGATATAATTCATATCCATAAGAGTTCATCAGTTTCAGTGTTTTTATTACATCTGATTTTCTAACAAAAATATCAACATCTCGAAATTGGCGGAGAGTAATGTTACCATAAGCAATCTGTGATAAGACAGGCCCCTTATAAGTAATCGACTTAATGCCATTACTTTCTAATAATTTCATTATTTTTATTAGTTCTGTTTCAAACAACAAGTTTTTAGTTGCATTATCATAAAAAAACTTTTTAAAATAAACTAAAAAATTATCGGGAATTAATTCAGGACAGATAAAATTAATATTATGAATTAATAAGGGCATTAGTCTGTTGTGCGAGGCTAAATTTATCAAATAATCCCAGTCAATATCAGAATTAAGCAGATCAATAATTTTATTCTTTATTTTTTCATTTACTTTTGTTCTAGCACAATGAAGTAAGATTTCTTCTTCCTTACTCAAATTAAAATCTTTCTCATTTAAATAAGACATCTAATTTTTTATATAACTCATATTTAATATATTTAAAAATGTTTATATCATAAATCAGTAAATGATTTATTGCCTAAAAATTAATAATGCCCCAAAATTGGCCGGAATTAGTAGTTAAATAATCATTTGTGTGAGAACAAATTTAAATAATGATCTTAATTAGGTTAATAATTCCAATTATTATAACCAATTCCTTTATTTACAAATCCCTATAGAAAACATAAAATATAACAATATTATGTTATAAATTATGAAAATCAGAGTTATAAAAAAAATGAATTTCATGTAAGATATAGAATGTAAGTATAGAAATTTTTTTATCATTGTATGTAGATGGGAAGATTAAAATGAATAATAATAGAATTACTATTCTGATGTTTTTAATTTTAATCGGAATAATTCTAAATTCAGGTTGTATTGAAAACACCACCTCTAATAGTACATGGGGTGAAAAGAAAATCTCTATGGATGCTATTAAAATTTTAAACAACACCACAGGGAATCGCAGCGAAACTAACGAATCCAGATATGCTATTAGTGGATATGTCTACAATGAAAACCCTTACGAAGCATTGGATCTTAAGTTAAGAATTACTACCTTTACGTCAAATGGTAGTGTTTTTGCAGTTAAGGATGATCCTTACATAGAACCAAAAAATATACCTTCAGAAGGATCATCGTACTTTTATGCCAGTTTTCCTGATCCTGATAAAAATATAACCAGATACGAGGTTAAAATCTTATCCGCAAAGGGACAATATTAGCTTATTCTTATTTTTATCCAATCTAAACTGTAAGGTCCACGAATATCCCTTTATCAGATAACTCCTGCCAAGTACCACTTTCCATGATTTCCGATTTGTCAATTAAATAAATAATATCTGCATTTTTAATGGTTGAAATTCGGTGGGCGATCATGAGAATGGTTACCTCACCATGAAGATCATCAATGGCCTTTAATATTTTCTTTTCATTTTCTGAGTCAAGGTTACTGGTTGCTTCATCCATAATGAGAAGTGAAGGTTTCCTTAAAAGTGCTCTGGCCAGTGCCAATCGTTGTCTTTCTCCCCCAGATAATCGAACACCTCTATCCCCGATTACAGTGTCCATACCTTCAGGGAGTTTACTGACAAAATCGTACGCTGCGGCCATCTTTAGAGCTTCTTTAAGGTCATCTTCACTGGCATCAGGCTTGGCAAGTTTTAGATTAAACCGGATGGTTTCGTTGAAGAGGAATGTTTCCTGGGCTACATAGCCAATCCGTTTTCTCCAGGAAGCAACAGAATTATGGGTAATGGGTTTGCCATCCACAGTCACCGTTCCCTGGTCGGGACTGATGAGTCCCATCACCAGATCAGCCACCGTACTTTTACCCGCCCCGGATGGTCCGGCAAGGGCAATGGTCTTACCGGCTGGTAGTTCCAGGTTCATATTACTTAGAGTGAAGTGTTCTTCATCCCCATAGGAAAAAGAAACATTTTCCAGTTTAATGGAATCCTTTAAATCAACCGAGGCATTATCTCTTTCCTCAGACTCTGAATTAACTAAAAACTGCTCTTCAAGACTGTATACATTTCCGAATGCAGGTAACATGTTAATGAAGTACTGGTAAGCCCTTTGAATGCTTGAAAACCGTGGAATCATCCGTACAAATAAATAAATCAGCAAAAATAGACTGGCAGTGGGTAACTTGACCACTTCAATCAAAAAGAACACCATCACTGCCAGAACCACCACCGTTCCCACGTCAAAGAGTAGCTTTACATCGGCATAACTTGTGATAGCTTCCAAGTAGTTACTGGTCACCTGATTGGACTGATCCTCAAAGACTTTTTTGTTCTCATCCTGCATTCCAAAGCTTTTAATGGTCTTCATACCATCCAGGTGCTGCAAGATGGAGTAATATAAATCCCGGGTGGTGGTGGTTATCTCCTCACCACTGGTCCGGGACCGGCTGGCTCTTCTCCTTAAAATTAATAGAATGATTATCCCCACTGCAAATATCACTCCTGTAAAAACACCAGCCAGTTCCAGGGCGAAGATGATGTAAACCACCAGGATCATGATACTGGCAATGAAAGTTAAAAACTGACCAGTTCCGGTGCTTATCCGGTCAATCTCATTGGTCAGGGCATGGGCCAGGCTGGATGATTTCATACGTGAAAAAAACAACCAATTGGAGTTGGTGATGGAATTGTAGAGTCTTTTCCGGAGGTGGTTGGCGAATTGGTACTGGATCTGGGAGGTTTGCAGGGTCTGGTATCTGGTTAAAAAGGCACTGATACTGATTACCACCACGTAGATGATTAAGATCATCACCAGTGACGGTTGCACACCTAAGTATACAAAAAAGGCAGATACCAGTCCATCGATCTGTCCCAGTGCACCCTGACCCACATCCAGACCAACCAGTCCCAGTAAGGGTACCAGTATCAACAGACTTATTGCCTCGTTAAGACTTAACAAAACCATTAAGGTTAAAGCCAGTACCACTTTTCTGGGCATTAAGCTGGTTAAATTCTGGGTGAACTGGCCAAGTAGGCTGTCTTTGAAATATTTTGCATTTAACATCCCTTTTTAACTCCAAAAAAATGTTTTCGAACTCAATCAATACCCAGTATGGTGGTGAAATTTTTTTCTGATTCCCCTAATACTACTTTTTCCCCGTGTTCTAACCAGGCGTGTGCTTCAAATTCCCCATTCTCATTTAAAACCCCTATTTTGATGGATGTACTGTAACCATATTTGGAGAATAAGATATACCCGGCCAGTGCCTGCACAAGACAAGTGGCTCTGGGCACATATCGGGATGCTGCCACGATTATGATTTTGAGCCGTGGCATCGTAATTACATGTCCCGGGGTAGAGTCATGTTTTATGACTTTTTCCTGTACTTTACTTTGAACTTTGGGAAAAGGATATATCCAGAGCATGATTCTTATCCTGATTACCCATAATATTGATTCTAAGGCAATTTTCTTTTCCCCGGGGGGTAACTTTAGGAAACTTGAAATTACTGACATGGTGGTACTCGATTAAGATCTATGTACTACAGTCTGTAATTTTCCTATATAATATATCAAGAATGTTACCTCTATCTGGAATGTTACTTACCTAAGATCTAGATCCTACCTAAAGATCTGGATCAATTGTGCCCATATTCACACCAGCTATTATTTTGTAAACAGATCCATCTTTAAAAAACGAATTTACAGTTTTCTTTGTGACACATATCACAATATTATAAGCTAAAAACCAATTTTTATATATATTATCACCAAATTATTTTCATTGAAATATTTGCCTCAAAAGATCATATTGTTCAAGGACATTTATTATTGTTTTTGTGAGTATTGTCACATGCTTATAAAGAGTTTGTGACGAGATTCACATACTTATAAGGAGTTTTAGGAACCTTTATATATCAACTGTCACATAGAATTATGAAACAGAATATTATTATCAAGAGATTATATTGCTCACCGAAGACAACGAAATTGAGCGAGTCAAAAAGAGCAATATGATTCTCAAAACAAGGTTTAATCTTAAAATACTTGGAGGAATTGGAAATTAAACTCAAAAAAAATGCAATAATGTTGATATTAGCATTTGCATTTGTCCTTACCATCGTAAGCACATCCGCAGCTGCTATAAACGAAACTGGAAACACCACCAACACGTCTATCGATCTAACCAGTGACTGCACAGGTTCAGATCCAATCATCAACGGTACCGTAACCGTGAATGAATACGGTCATGTAAGACCACTGGAAGGTGCCACTGTAATTGTGAACTCAACAACTGGAAGAGTTCTGGCCAGTACCACCACTGATGCCAATGGATATTACTTCATGAATTTTTACAGTACCGATACTACTTTTAATGTTATTGCCAGTTACATGGGATGTACCCCCATTTCCCGTAGTGTAACTGTCAACAACGGACCTAACTACCCCACCGACCCTAACAAATACGCCACACAGAACTTCCAGTTAACTCCCAAATCAGCTAGCTTAACCAGTTTGGGTAACGGAGCCAATATTTTCATTCAAGGAAAAAATGAAAATGGATTTGCAGGAGTTATCAACGTCCGAGTGGATGGACAAACATATGTTGCCTACTGTATTGACTTATTCACCCCCATAAGTACCGGTGACACTTTACTGGTAAACGGACCACTCCCGGGCACTGCTGGAGATTTACCTGATGGAGTGGATTGGGGAAAAGTAACTTACATCTTAAACCATTACAATCCTTCCAATGACAATGAAGCAGCAGCAATACAGTGTGCAATTTGGTACTTCACTTCAGCTCCTTACGGTGCCTACAATCCATCAGCACCAGTAGGAACCTACTACCAATTCATGACTGCCCCCAATGATGGAACTATAAGAACTTGGCATAGCTGGGGAAGTTATTATACTTACGATCGCACCATCCAAAATAGAGTTAATGTAATTATTGGTGAAGCAATTTCCATAGATTACCCTTACAGTGTGGAGGTAACCCCGGAACAGACCACAATTGCCAATGGAAATTCGGTGACCATAACCACCACTGTACGAGATGTTGACGGCAACCCTCTTTCAGGAATCACTGTCAACTTCCAGACTACCAGAGGAACTTTAAACCGATCTTCCGCCACTACTGATGCCAATGGTAGGGTGACAGTGACTTTATCCAGTATTGGAAATAATAGGAACGCTGTGGTAACTGCTTATGTAAGTGGAAATTACGGTAACCTGTTATACGATGACCAGTTCGCCAACACTAGGAAACAGAACCTGGTTGCTCGAAATGTGTTACCATTAACCCTATCAGGATTTTCCATAATAAATACTGCAGAAACTGCTAATGTAGAGTTAACCCAGACTGCCAACACCCCAGTGAATGTGGGTGACACTGTAACTTACACTGTGACCGCCACCAACCAAGGTCCAAGCACAGCTACTGGAATATTAATTAACGATATAGTGCCAGCAGGGCTGAGTGGAGTCACCGTGACTCCGTCAGTGGGAACCTACTACAATGGCATTTGGACCATACCCACACTGAATAATGGTGCCAGTGCAACTTTAACCATTACTGGAACAGCAACCACTGCAATGGCTGGATTAACCACTACCAACACTGCCACCAGAACTTCCCAGGAACAGTACAACAACAGACCTACAACCACTACTGCTGGAGTTTACACTAAAATAGCAGATGTTACGGTGAATCAAACTGTCAATGGTGGAAGCAGTGCCACCGTTAATGTAAACGACACTGTTACTTACATTATTACTGCCGTAAATAATGGAGTGGATGCAGCTACCAACCTGCAGATAACTGACCTTATCCCAAGCGGATTAACAGACTTATCTTACACTATTACTGGAACTGGAACTTACAACCCCTCCACTGGACTGTGGAACATTGGAATCTTAAACAGTGGTGCAACCACCATATTAACCATAACTGGTAAAGTCACCGCAGCAATGGCCGGATTAACCACCACCAACTACGCTAACCGAACCAGTCAAACTGAATATAACCCATCACCAGCAAGCACCAGTACCACGGTTTACACCAAACTCTCAGACCCAATAATCACCCAGACTGTAAATGGTCAAAACACCGGAACAGTGAACGTGAATGTGGGCGATGATGTGACCTTCGTGGTTAACGCTTACTGCAGTGGACCGGATGATGCTACTAACATCCAGATCCGGGACATAGTTCCAGCTGGACTTACAGGTGTTACGGTTACTCCTTCTGTTGGAACCTATGATTCTAACACTGGAATCTGGACCATTCCTTTCCTAGAAAAATTCACCAGTGCCACTTTAACTATAACTGGTAAAGCAGGAACCAGCATGGCTGGAACCAGCATAACCAACCGTGCAACTGAAATCTTCCAGACTGAATACAACCCTGCACCGGGAGATAGTACCAGTATTCCGGTTTACACTAAAATGGCTGACGTGACTCTCAGCCAGACTGGAAATTACCAGGGCAACGTGGTGAACTTCGTGGTCACCGCCACCAACAACGGCCCGGACAAAGCCACTAACATAAAAATAACTGACTTAATACCCTCTGGATTAACCGGAGTGACTGTAACTCCAAGTATTGGGACTTATGACCCTAATACTGGAGTTTGGACCATACCTGAATTATTAGATGGTGCATCTGCAACACTAACTATAACTGGAACTGCTACTCCTCAGACTACTGTTACAAATACTGCTGAGAAAACTAGTCAGACAGAATATGATCCTAATCCCGAAATAACTGAATATGGACTTTATGTACCAAGTGTTTCGATTTATATAAGGAATTATACGGCTAATGCAATGTATGATAGTTGGGATGTTAACAATTGCCCCGTATTTGTAGCAGATGTGCAAAATAACGGACCCAACGACGCAACAAACGTCCAAACACAATTCACAATAGGCGAAGGAATACAATTCATAGCCTTTGACACAAGAGGAAACGGAATCGCAACCTACGACCCCATTACCAGAACCATCACATGGAACATCGGATGCATGCCCAACGGTGGTAGAGTATACATGGACATATTCACAAAAATCACCAAATCCGGCACAATAAACACACTTCACAAGTTAACCCATGTCACTCAAACAAACACCGATACCACCCATCAACAAAGAGCAAGATCAATTAACGCTAACCTAGCACCAGTCGCAGCAGACATAGAGGTAACACAAACAGTATCCAACAACAATCCTATAAACGGAGATACCATAACCATAACCATAACAGCAAAAAACAACGGACCCGATAATGCAACAGGAATACAAATAACAGATTTATTACCAACAGGATTAATATTCCAATCAGCTAACACCCATGGAACCGGAACATACAATGAAACAACCGGAATTTGGGACATTGGAACTCTCAACAACGGCACCACAGCAACATTAACAATAACAGTAAAAGTAAACACCACCGGAACAATAATAAACAGCGCATCCAAAACCGCACCAGACATGCTAACCGTACTAGACTGGAACCTAAACAACAACTCACAAGAAGCCAATATCACGGTTGGAGAAGTTACTTATACTCCAAGTGTTTCGATTTATATAAGGAATTATACGGCTAATGCAATGTATGATAGTTGGGATGTTAACAATTGCCCCGTATTTGTAGCAGATGTGCAAAATAACGGACCCAACGACGCAACAAACGTCCAAACACAATTCACAATAGGCGAAGGAATACAATTCATAGCCTTTGACACAAGAGGAAACGGAATCGCAACCTACGACCCCATTACCAGAACCATCACATGGAACATCGGATGCATGCCCAACGGTGGTAGAGTATACATGGACATATTCACAAAAATCACCAAATCCGGCACAATAAACACACTTCACAAGTTAACCCATGTCACTCAAACAAACACCGATACCACCCATCAACAAAGAGCAAGATCAATTAACGCTAACCTAGCACCAGTCGCAGCAGACATAGAGGTAACACAAACAGTATCCAACAACAATCCTATAAACGGAGATACCATAACCATAACCATAACAGCAAAAAACAACGGACCCGATAATGCAACAGGAATACAAATAACAGATTTATTACCAACAGGATTAATATTCCAATCAGCTAACACCCATGGAACCGGAACATACAATGAAACAACCGGAATTTGGGACATTGGAACTCTCAACAACGGCACCACAGCAACATTAACAATAACAGTAAAAGTAAACACCACCGGAACAATAATAAACAGCGCATCCAAAACCGCACCAGACATGCTAACCGTACTAGACTGGAACCTAAACAACAACTCACAAGAAGCAATCATAAACGTTTCACATCGGGAACAGATATGATTAAAAAATTACTTTTATTAAAAATTTATGAATAATTAAATAATTACCTATCAAAACAAAGATCAGAATACTAAAAGTTACTGGAGTGAAATAATGAAATATGAAAAACCCGTACTAAGAAAATTTGGTAATCTAAAAGAAGTTACAAAAGGAGCATGGGAAGGGGGTAACGACGGGATTCCAGGCAGATATGCCGATTCTTAATATTTTTAAATTATTTTTTCTTTCTCTAACCATAATGTCAAAGTAATCAACTTCCAAACTTCAGATGCATCAGATGGCTGATAATCATCATTTTTTGTTTTATAGATTGAATATAATTTTTTAATTTCTGTAGGATCAATAAATCTATCATAAATTTGATTTTTATCGTAAATTATTTCATTAACACGTTTTTCTTCAAATTTTATTAGATTTCGGTTAGTTACCGGTGTTAAAAATTTTTTCTTTGAACGCCATTTAATTTCATTAGGCAAATTTTCAATAGACCTACGAATCATCATCCTATCCCAACCATAACGAAATTTCTGTTCATTAGGAATTGCATAACAGAATTCCACTAGTCTTTTATCAAAAAAAGGATATCGTGGTTCCATAGAAAATGCTGATGCGAGACTATCATTATATTCAAAGGCGAATTGATGGGAACCTTGAACAATTAAACAGTAATGGAACTCTTTTGCAGTATTTGGATTTATTAATGATTTGTTGTAATGTTTATATATCTCTGATAAATTTAGTTCGCGATTTAGAGTTATATTTTGTAATACTAAATCACCTTCCAATCTAACATTTTTAAATCTATACCAATATTTTTTAATTAAATATGGAATTAAAGGAAAGATACATCGATTCAAAAAAATATTGTAAGGATCTTTATCTCGATTTTTAGAATAGTGAATTATCTCTTTGATTAGTTTATTCCATTTCATTTTGAGAAAAAGTTCTTTAAAATATTTTTCGCTATGTGATAAAATACTGTCACCATCATAACCTCGCAATAATACACGAATATCTTTTTTTTCCATTTTTTGATACAAATCCCAAAAAAAAGATACATTAGCTGAATATAACGGTTTTTCTAAGTGCCAAGAAATTTGGTCAATGTTATTTAGAGGGCTAATATGATCAACATTTATTGAAGTTCCTTCAATACCCCCCGAATCCATCATTTTGTTTATGTAAAAGCTTTCATCACTCTCAGGAAAATCTTTACTAATTAATGAAAAGGTTTGAAGAGGAAGTTGGTCTGTTAATATATCTTTCGAAACCGTAACAATGGAAGATGAATCCAAGCCACCGCTTAATTCAAAACCGATTTTTTTAGCAGATCTTAACCGGCATCTAACTGACTTTTTGAACAATCCTCGAAATTTTCTTATATAATCATCATCGGAATCAAGTTTTAAGTTTAAACGTGGATTCAATTCCCAATATTTTTTAATTTGCAATTTTGATGAACCAAGTTTAAATGAATGAGATGCTGGAATTCGTTTTATATCTTTATATAATGTAGAACGAGTTTCATCAGAGTTAGGAATTAAATAAAATGCAGCAACCAATTGATTTAATTTATAGGGTACCTCATCAAATGCATGAAGGGCCTTTATTTGTGATGCAAAGAAAAAAACATTATCCGACAAATAATAATAAAAAGGCTTAACCCCCATATGATCCCTGGCACAAAACAATTGTTCTTTATTTTTATCCCAAATAGCAAAAGCAAAATCCCCTAAAAGCTCCTCGGGACACTTTTCACCCCATTTCTCATAAGCCTTGAGAATGAAGTAACTATCTGATACGTGTTCATTGTCTTCAATTCCAAGTTGAGGTGCAAGATCTTTACGGTTGTCTATCCTGGCATCTGCGGTTATGACCAGTCCTGATTCTTCATCTTCAAATGGTAGTATTTCATGTAAGGATTCTTGGGTTGTGTGGAGCATCTGGTGACCAAAAGCTACCGGTCCTTCACACCAGACCCGGGATCCATCTGGTCCCCTGTGGGCTATCTTATCATTCATCTTCTTGATGTCCGCTGGATCCACATCCCGTCCATCTCGCCTGAAAATTCCAGTTATTCCACTCATATTCAGTCCAACACATGAAAATTTATTAAATAATTGTTAAAATAGTTCGATAA
>JAUNXM010000052.1 GCA_030539815.1 Methanobacterium sp. | reverse complement strand
AATAGACTAATAAAATTTAATTGACTATAAAATCATTGAATAGACTAATAAAATAATATATTACATATTCCTTTTATAAGCACCTACAAATTGTGTTTTTGAAAATCTAAAAAATAGATAAAACATCGATACTGGGTATCCAAAATTTAAATCTATAACTGGTATGTATCCAGATAATAAAATTAGGATTGATGATTACGTAGTTCAACCTGGTAATTACTATTGAGTACGGTGCCATCCATTTTTAAAATAATTACTTCTGGCTTTAAATTGAACCTGTCCTGGCAACGCTCCTGGATGGAGCTGGCTATGGAGTTGAAAACATTCTCCACCATGTCTTCCCTTTCCAGAATTCCAACCATGTCCTCGGTGGTGTTGGAGTTGAAAACTTCTCCCATAACTTTCCTGTTCCCTCCTACCAATCCGGTGTGGGTGGTTATGATCTCCCGTCGACCATCTGCCAGGCGATGTTCGGTCTGGAAGATACCTCCGGCTATTTTAACCAGTTTACCAGCATGGCCCAGGATAATCAATTGTGATAAGTCACTCTTACAGGCTTCTTCCAGCATGTAACCCACCAGGTTACCCATCTGGATGATCTGGTCATTTTCCACATCCAGCAACTCTCGGGCCAGTTTTTCACCAATATTCCCGGGAACAAAAACCAGTTCACGGTATCCTTCCGCCATTGCCACATCCAGTTGACATTTTTTGGCCTTTTGGAAACTTTCAGAATTCATGGAACGGGCAATTCCCGTGGTTCCCAGTATGGAAATACCATCCACAATCCCAAGGCGGGGATTCATAGTCCTGCTGGCAATCTCCCTACCCTTAGGTATGGTGATGGTAACATCTGCACCTTTACCTGGGGGAAGAGCACTCTCCAGGTTGGACTGGATCATCTTCCTGGGAACCGGGTTTATGGCCATTTCTCCCACTGGTAATTGTAATCCAGGTTTGGTTATCCGACCCACACCTTCACCACCAGTGATTTTTATACAGGGATTACTGGTAAGATGAACCTCAGCCTGTACTTCTAGATTTATGGTTACATCAGGGTCATGGTAAGGCATTTTAACCACTGAAGCACTCCCAGAATGGTCATTTATTCTATGAGAATTCTTAACCGAAATATCCAGACAACCCAGGGGGGTGTTAATGGGGACAGATGGAATGTCTTTCCCAGTTAATACGGATAGTAATGCGGCTAAAGCGGCGGCGGTGGCTGCGCTTCCAGTGGTTATCCCATAATTGTCACTGTTAACTGGTAAAGAAACAGATGGGGGGGATGATTCATTGTCTCCCCTGCCATGTGTAGAATTAGTATTAGATAAATTCTGATCTTCTTCCATGGTAATAAAAAAAATATAGGATTATTTATTCTTTTCTTCTTCTATGGCACTTGCCAGTTCTTCTTTAGATGGAGCGCCCACAAAACGCACGACTCCGTTTAAAGCAATCGCAGGCACGGCCATTAATCCATACTCAACTGCTTTTTCCCGATCAACCATTATGTCGATTTTTTCAATTTCCAGGGTGCCAGGCATTTCTTTTTCAACTTCGTTTACTACTTCAATAGCCATGGGACAGTAAGGACAGGAAGGAGATGTGAACACCTCTACTTTTACAACCATATTTTTCACCTCATTTTTTTAAAAACTTACGTTCAATGTAAATCTTATTGTTTAAATTCTATGATTATTTATTTAAATTCTTTTTTATGGAAATCTTATTTTTATAAATTTCCCGCTGAATTTTCTTAAGGGAATCCAATTATTTCACATAAATCAAAATTTTAACCGGAAACCCGTTTGGGGATCATGTATTATCTTAAACTGTAATCCACCGAGCTTTCAACAGAGCCCTCCTTGAGTAAACTTCCAATTCCCTTACCCAGGGCATAGGCAAAGTTGGTGGAGTAACCCTTAAGGATATCTGCCAGGGTCTCGGTGGGAGTGATGGTCACTACCTCATATTCTCCTTTTATACCTCCCAGTCGGGCTGCCGATTCAATGGCCTTTTCACGGTCACCAGTTTCATCCACCAGTTTTAATTCCTTGGCCTGGGTTCCGGTATATATTTTTCCTTCGGCAATGCTCCTCACGTATTCCAGATCCAGTTTACGATTTTCAGCAACCTGCTTAATGAAGTAATCATAATCCTGATTTACCATTTCCTGTAACATCTGCTCCTCTTCGGGGGTTAAATCACGGTAAGAAGCACCCATATCTTTATATTCCCCAGCCTTAATGGCGTACTGGTTTACACCGATCTTCTGGTAAAGCCCTGATAGATCGGTTAGGCTCAGTATCACTCCAATACTACCCACTATGGATGAGGGGCTGGCCATGATCTTATCGGCAGGTGAAGCAACCAGGTAGGCCCCGGATGCACCAATATCACTGATCCACACTACCACTGGTTTTTTAGCATTTTTAACAGCATTCATGATTTCTTCACTGGCCACTGGTGAACCACCTGGGCTGTTAACATCCAGAACAATGGCACTCACTGCACTGTCTTCTTCGGCCTGTTTAATGCCATCGGTTATGGATTGGGGTGTTGCCACACCTCCTCCTAGAATATTGGATTGACTGTAGGCAATTTCACCCTGAACCGGCACCACGGCCACGGTATTTCCAAAGCTGGTGCCATTGGTGAACTGATCACTACTCCCTAAGAGGACGATAATGGCAGTGAAAAGAATTAAAAGAACTAAAAATCCCCCTCCAATAATACCCAAAACTAGCCTGGTATCCTTACTCATATTATTACCTAGTTATTGTTGATTATTATTTTTTTATATTGTAAAATTCATTTTATTAATCTTTTTCTATTTTTTAATTTTTCACAATCGATGTATTTATTAGTCTTTTTATTTCTATGTATATAAAATAAGTGCAATACTCCACGGGAGTCAACATTTGCAGGTGATAATTTGAAAGCAATTGTCCGGTCACCCGGATCAGCCACGGTAATTAATGCCATATCCACCGGTTGCGGATCAGCGTTTGGTATAAAGCTTTATGTAACTGCCGAAGCCAGTTTAAAATCATCAAAACAAATATTCAAAGCAGATAAGGATGTTGACACCACACTCATGGAAATCTGTGTGAGAAATGTCCTGGATAAATTCAACTTGGAAACTGGGGTAGAGATAAAGACCAGTTCCACTCTTCCTGTGGCTTCTGGACTCTCCAGTAGCAGTGCTACTTCCAACGCCGTGGTGCTGGCCACCTACCAGGCTCTGGTTAATGATGGTTTAATCCCTGAAAGTAGTTTAAATGATTCAGACATACTAAACTTGGCCATTGATTCCTCCCTTGAGGCAGAAGTTACCATTACAGGGGCATTTGATGATGCTAGCGCCTCCTTTTTTGGAGGTCTGACCATCACTCACAATCCTCGTCGGGAGATACTCCACCGGGCCCCCCTGGAGGAGCAAAATATATTAATATACATGCCCAATAGAAAGTCACCTACTGCCCAATCTGATGTCGGTAGGATGAAACTCCTGGCCCCCTGGGTGAAACTCGCATTCCAGGAAGCACTCAAGGGTAACGTATACCACGCTTTAACACTTAATGGTATTTTATACAGTGCCGCACTTAACTTCAATGCCGAAATTGCCTTGGATGCATTAAATGCAGGGGCACTGGCAGCAGGTCTTTCAGGAACTGGTCCCTCATTTGTGGCCATAGTCCCTGAAGATAATATAAGCAGTGTTCAGGAAGCATGGAGTTCGTATCCAGGAAGGGTAATATTAACTCAGGTGGATAACGTGGGAACCCAGGTGGTTGACCATGGATAGGGCAGAAGCGTTAAAACTCTTGGAAAACTCTCGGAAAAAAATTGATATACTGGATGAGAAGATAATAAAGCTCATCAAAGAGCGAACTTCCCTGGCCACTGATATTTACCAGGCCAAGATAGTTCTGGGAATGAAAATTCATGATCCAGAAAGGGAAGAGTTTATCCACCATAAGATCCGAGAAATAGCTAAAGAGCAGGAAATAGATAAAGACAGTCTCACCCAGATCACTAAGATACTGACGGATTTGAGCAAAAAAGAACAACAGAAAATACAAGGAGGTAAAAAGCATGGGTAACATTAGAACATCATTCGTTAAAAGAACAGCCAAAGAGCTGATTGAAACTTATCCCGGTAAATTCACCACAGATTTCGATGAAAACAAGAAGTTAGTGCAGGAATTCTCCACTGTAAGTACCAAACATCTGCGAAACAAAATCGCAGGTTATGTAACTCGATTAGTTAAAAATAACTACTTCTAAGGTTGGTTGCTATGGGAATAATAGTGGCCAAATTTGGAGGAACATCCATCGGAGATGGAAAAAGGATCAAAAAAGCAGCCCGTGCAGTGGTTAAAGAGTACATGCAGGGTAAGAAGGTGGTGGTGGTGGTTTCAGCCATCAACAAGACCACCGATGATATCCTGGAAATTGTAAACAGATCCATAGGAGAAGCCATAACTGAAAAACAAATGGCAGACATAGTCTCTATGGGGGAAATAACCAGTGTTAGGGTCTTTTCGTCCACAATCGAATCCTTAGGTGTCAAGTCAGAGTATATTGATCCTCATATGGAAATTTGGCCAGTTATAACTGACAGCAACTATTTAAATGCTAAAATTGACTTTGCAGAGACCGAAATCAGATCCAGGGAGATCTTAAAACTCCTGGATCAGGGAGTGATCCCTGTGCTGTGTGGTTTCCTTGGAAAAGACTTGGAAGGCAACGTCACCACCCTGGGAAGGGGTGGAAGTGATATAACTGCCTTCCTAATGGGGCACTGTCTTCAGGCAGAAGAGGTGGTCATTGTCACCGATGTGGGAGGAGTAATGTCCACTGACCCCAATAAATTACAGACTGCTCGGAAACTGGACAAAATTAGTGTGGAAGAAATGAGGGATCTGGCTACCCACGGAGCCCAGGTGTTACACCCCCATGCCCTACGCTATAAAGATCCTAAAATCAATGCCAAAATCATAGGATTTGAGCATGGTGATCTTTCCGCCCCAGGCACGGAAATAATGGGACCCTCCAAGGATAAAATGCTAAGATCAACCACCCTTAACAATGAACCCATTTCAGTTATTGCCGTGGTTGGTGAAGAGATGCTAACCAAAGTGGGCATACTGGCTGAGCTTACCAAAACCCTGCAGGATAATAATGTCAATATTTACGGTATATCTACCGGTCAAAACTCAATAACCCTTTTCATTGATAAATCAGTGGCTGATTCTGCCCATGAAATCCTTCATGAGGTGGTGGTGAAGAATCCGGATATGAGTTCCCTGTCACTGGGTCGGGAGATCGCCATGATCACCGTTAACAGTCAGGATTTCATTGACACCCCGGGAATAATCACTAAAATCACCGCACCTTTACGTCAGAATAAAATTAACATAGTGGAAATCTCATCAAGTCAAACTTCAGTTGTAATTTTCGTGGACTGGAATGATGGTAAGAGAGCTTATGAAATGGTAAGGAGAGTCTTGGAATGAAATTGGAAGGTACCACAGTTGCTATGGTAACCCCCTTCACCCGGGAAGATACCGTGGATGAAGAGGGCATGCGGGAGAACATGAATTATCTCCTAGAACGAGGTGTAAATGGCCTATTGGCCGCCGGAACCACCGGTGAGTCTGCCACCATAACCCACCAGGAACAGAAAAAAATGATGGAGATCCTGGTGGATGAAGTGAAGGGCAAGGCAGCCGCAGTGGCCGGAGCAGGTAGCAACTCCTCCAAGGAAGCACTTGATCTGGTGAAATACGCAGAAGACGTGGGTGCAGACTATGCTCTAGTAATAACCCCTTACTATAACAAACCTCAACAGCACGGGCTTTATGAACACTATAAAATGTTATCTGAATCTGTGGATATTCCCATAATTGTCTACAATGTACCCTCCCGTACCGGGACGGATATTGATGTGGAAACCATTGGGCGGGTTGCCCAGCTGGATAACATAGTGGCTATTAAAGAAGCAAACCCCGACCTGGACAAGGTCTCACAGACCATCCATAAACTTAAAAGTCTGGAACAGGAAGATTTCCTGGTATTGTCTGGAAATGACAACCTCACCCTCCCCATGATTTCCCAGGGATGTAAAGGAGTGATCAGTGTGGTGGGTAATGTTGACCCGGCACGCATGAGTGCCATGGTGAATAAAGCCATGGAAGGAGACTTCCAAGGAGCCCAGGATCTCCATTACGAGCTATATGATCTGATGAAGGTCCTCTTTGTGGAATCCAATCCCGTACCTGCTAAGGAAGCACTTAACCTGATGGGCAGACCTTCCGGTCATGTGCGCATGCCCCTGGCTCCACTTAAAAAGGAAAGCCAGGATGAACTCAGGAAGGTACTTCTGGACCTGCAGTTGATCTAAATATTAAGCTTTTTCTAAGCTAAACTAATTTATTTATTAATTAACTGCCTGGATCCAGGCACAACTGATTCTAAACAATTTTTTTTCTTACTTTATTTTTTTAAGGACTATCAAATTTAGGAGATGATATGTTATGATAAATGTGGCAGTAACCGGAGCCGGTGGAAGAATGGGGTCTATGATCATCAATACCATCCTGGAACAGGATGACCTGCAAGTGGTGGCAGCCATCGAAGCCCCTAACACCCCTCTGGAAGGACGAGATGTAGGTGAAGTCATGGGGATTGGGCCCATCAACGTACCCATAGTGGGGGCAGAAAAACTGGCAGAAACCCTTAAGGAGAAGAAACCAGATGTGCTGGTGGATTTCACTATTCGGGAAGCAGCTGTAGGTACCATAAAAACCACAGCCCAATGCGGGGTTAACTTGGTGGTGGGAACCACCGGTTTTACTGAGGAACAGATGAAATCTAATCAGGAGGTAATAGAAAACAACCAGGTGCGGGCAGTTATCTCCCCCAACATGGCAGTGGGAGTCAATGTATTCTTCAAAGTAGTGGAAGAACTGGCAGGAATACTAACTGATTACGATGTGGAAATCATAGAAGCACACCACAAACACAAAAAGGATGCTCCATCTGGAACTGCAGTGAAGGCCGCAGAACTCATAGCAGGTGCATTAAACCGTAACATGGGCGAAGTAGGAGTCTATGGTAGGGAAGGAATGGTGGGTGAAAGAACACCAGAAGAAATCGGTATCCACGCCGTGCGGGGTGGGGATATTGTGGGGGACCACACTGTTCTATTCGCCGGTGATGGGGAACGACTGGAAATCACACACCGCGCCAGCAGCAGACAGGCATTTGTCAATGGTGTTATCAAGTCTATCCGCTACGTGGTAACAGCTGAGAAGGGCAAAATAAGTGGTATGGATGATGTTCTGGGATTTTAGGTAATTACCGGGAAATTATTCAAAAAGGATAGAAAGAGAAAAATAGAGATAGTATTATAGTGGGAAGATTAGATTAAATAATTAAATAAACAGCATGTCAAAAGGTGGTTATATATGGTAAATGTAGGTATTTTAGGAGCAACAGGAATGGTAGGGCAAAGATTTATTCAACTTCTTGAAGATCATCCCAAATTCGAGATAACCGCCCTAACTGCTTCCCAGCGTTCTGCCGGAAAAAAATATCAGGATGCAGTAACCTGGCACATGGACACACCCATCCCCGAGGCAGTGCAAGACACGGTAGTGGTGGACACAGACCCAAGCCAGGTGAAGGATGTGGAAATAGTCTTTTCAGCACTACCCGCAGAAAATGCGGCAATAGTCGAGCCTAAATTCGCTGAAGCAGGTATGAAAGTTGCTTCCAATGCCAGTGCCATGCGTATGGAACCAGATGTACCCCTGGTTATACCTGAAGTTAACCCGGAACACCTGGACTTAATAGAAATCCAACAGAAAAACAGGGGATGGGATGGGTTCATTGTCACCAATCCCAACTGTTCCACCATAGCCCTGGTAATGACCCTGAAACCCATATACGATCAGTACGATATCAACCGGGTATATGTATCCACCATGCAGGCTGTTTCCGGAGCAGGTTACAATGGAGTACCTTCCATGGCCATGCTGGACAATTTGGTGCCCTACATTGGAGGGGAAGAGGAGAAAATGGAAGAAGAAACACTTTACCTCTTGGGGGACTTTGATGGGGAGAATGTGGAACCAGCAACCTTCGGGGTAAGTACCTCATGCCACCGGGTCCCGGTGGTTGATGGTCATACCGAAGCAGTTTTCATGGAGATGGATGAAGAATTTGACCTGGAAGACATTAAAAAATCCCTCCAGAATTTCCAGGCACTCCCCCAAAAGTTAAACCTTTTCTCTGCCCCGGAAAATCCAGTTATTGTCCGGGAAGAGGAAAACAGACCGCAACCAAGAATGGACCGTATGATGGGTAATGGAATGGCCGTTACAGTGGGAAGACTCAGGCAGGACGTGACATTCCCCCAGAGCCTGAAATACATTCTTCTTGGTCATAATACTGTTAGGGGTGCTGCAGGAGCATCCATACTCAATGCGGAACTTATTGCGGAGATAATGTAGTAATTAATAAAATTCTCCCAATATCCATTTTTTTATAATCTTTCTCCATATTTTTCTAATTTAAGCCACCATGTATCATTTAGATTAGTTATTATAATGCTCCCTAATTTGATTCATTAATAATTGATGGATAATCTGATTTTTATAAGTCTTCTGTTAATTATCTAAATCAATTACAGGGACTAAAAATAATCCTTATTCCATGGGGAAAACTAGAATCAAAAAACAGTAGTCATCCATTTTTTTCTGAGTCAAAAACAGTAATCATTTCCTTTTTTCCGAAAACTAATTATTATGTTAACACCAAATATCCATTTAAGTTTTTAAATCAGGGAATGGTGTATAAATGACTTTATCGAAAAAAATGATCTGTTTATTGGTCCTGGTTTGTTTAGTGGTTGTGGTATCTGGATGTACTTCTAATAACACGTCCAATACTGCTAGATCCAACACTTCTGGTAATAACACATCAACCAATGCTTCTGCTTCTAATGATGTTAATGTTGTTGTGAATTATCCTGGAAATTGGGCTGCTGATGTAAGTGGTTCCTTTGGATATCGTGCCTTGTCAGGTACTGGTGATCAAACCACTAATCTAGGTCCGGTGACTGGTTCTGTAACAATTTCCGCCCGTAAAACAGAGGGTGGCTCTGGAACTTTAACCACTTCCATAACTAAAGGTGGAAAAACTCTGGGCTCTGCAAGTACCTCTGCCCCATGGGGAGGAACTGCAACAACCGCCATAATATAATAACTAATTTTTTCATTTTTTTTAATTTATAAACCTCTTTTATTATTTATTGCCTTTTTTGGACTTAAACATCCTTTTTAATGGTTTAAGAGTTTCATTATCCTCCTTATTCCTTTGGATTTTTGATTAAATTGTTACCAATGATCAGTAACAGCGGGAATTATATTATTATTCAGGGGTGATGATCATTATGGGGGTGATCATTCTGGTGAATAATGAGGAATGTTATCTTAAAACTTAAAAGGAGATTGATGCATAAATAAGATAAGATTTAGTTAATATTCGCATAAGTGATTTACGTTTGTAATAAAAATTCTACTACTTCAAGTGATACCATGGCCTTTTTGAAGGATACCGAGAGAGAACAGTTACGGCAGCTGGTTAAGGCTTGCCTATTAGAGATCAGTAAGTTGAAGATCGAACTTAAAAAGTGCCAGAAGGAATCTTCCAGATCCCTGGTCCAGGAGCACAGTAAACTTCAGGAGCAACAGAAAGAACAGGATATGCTCATCCAGAAAAAGGAAGAAGAGATTAAGGAATTAATCAAAAAATTGGAAGAAAAAGATTTGAAAATAAAGGAATTGGGAAAAATTAAGGATCAGTTCAAAATGCTTACCCAAAAACCGAAAAAGGATTTAACTTCATTCCAATCCAATGTCTACCTTTTACTCCCAGACAAAGAAGATAAACTGGAAAATCTTTATGAATGGATCATTAATATGGGATTCAGTGAACTCACTCTCCAGAACTTTGAACACGCCCTACGGAACCTGGAAAGGAAAGGTTACTTCCGTTCCCGGGAAAGCCATGGAAATGTGTTCTGGAAAAAATTAGATAAGGATTAAATAAATAGATTAGGGGTGCAATAGCACAAAAAGACAAATAACTCTATGATGCACTGTATCAGGATCTTTTAAATCATAATAGGTCTTTTTAAGCTTTATATTAATTTTTTAAGCCCAAATGTAATATTTTCAAGTCCTATTTGTAATTTCTTGTATTTAATCACAATTTTATGTTGTCTTATAAATATTTGTGGAATTACTTTACCCATTAAACTCCAGATTAATATGACAATAGCAAAGTATTTATATAATCGCTAACCTACTGATCATTTACATAAACAAATTGAGGTGATATTGTGGCACAATTAGGACAAGGACAAGGACAACCTATTATTATAATGCCTGAGGGCTCTTCTAGAGTTTTAGGACGAGATGCTCAGAGAATGAACATATTAGCAGGAAAAGTCTTAGCAGAAACCGTAAGGACCACTTTAGGTCCTAAGGGAATGGACAAAATGCTGGTAGATGGATTAGGTGACATCGTAGTAACCAACGACGGAGTAACCATCCTCAAAGAAATGGACATTGAACACCCTGCCGCTAAAATGCTGGTGGAAGTAGCCAAAACCCAGGAAGATGAAGTGGGCGACGGAACCACCACTGCAGTTATCATTGCTGGTGAGCTACTCAAGAAGGCAGAAAGCCTCCTGGACATGGACATTCACCCAACAATCATAGCTATGGGATACAGGCAAGCAGCTGAAAAAGCCCAGGAAATCTTAAGCGTCATATCAATCGATGCAGAAGACCGGGAAACCCTCATGAAAGTGGCCATGACCGCCATGACTGGAAAAGGAACCGAAAAGGCACGAGAACCATTAGCAGAACTGGTGGTTGGCGCAGTCAAACAGGTGGAAGATGACGGTGAAATCGACCAAGACCACATCAAAATCGAGAAAAAAGACGGAGCAACCATCGATGACTCCCAACTCGTTAACGGTGTAATAATCGACAAAGAACCAGTACACCCTGGCATGCCTAAAAAGATGGAAGATGCAAGAATCGCATTACTAAACAGTGCCATTGAAGTTAAAGAAACCGAAGTGGACGCTGAAATCCGAATCACTGACCCTGCCCAGATGCAGGCCTTCATTGAACAAGAAGAACAGATGATCAAGGACATGGTGAACAAAATCGCTGATGCAGGAGCAACTGTTCTCTTCTGTCAAAAAGGAATAGACGACCTGGCACAGCACTACCTGGCCAAAGCAGGAATCATGGCAGTGCGCAGAGTCAAAAAATCAGACATGGAAAAACTCGCCCGGGCAACCGGAGCTACAGTAGTTTCCAACATTGAAGACCTGGACTTCGATGACCTGGGACTGGCTGGATCCGTAGCCGAGAAGAAAATCTCCGGCGAAGCAATGATCTTCGTGGAAGACTGCAAGGACCCAAAATCAGTAACCCTCCTCATCCGCGGTTCAACCCAACACGTGGTTGATGAAATCGAAAGAGCAATTGAAGACGCCATTGGCGTAGTTGCCGCAACCATCGAAGACGGTAAAGTAGTATCTGGTGGAGGAGCTGCAGAAATCTCCATAGCCAAAGGACTCAAAGAATACGCTGACACCATCAGCGGCCGTGAACAACTAGCTGTTAATGCATTTGCAGAAGCACTGGAAGTTGTACCTAAAACCCTGGCTGAAAACGCAGGACTGGACAGCATTGATGCTCTGGTGGATCTACGAGCAGCCCATGAAAAATCATTATACATGGGACTTAACGTGTTCACTGGTGACGTCACTGACATGTACCGTGCCGGAGTCATTGAACCTCACCGGGTCAAAAAACAGGCCATCCAATCCGCAGCAGAAGCCGCAGAAATGATCCTAAGGATCGACGACGTCATTGCATCCACTGGTGCAGGTAAAGAACCTGACATGGGTGACATGGGCGGAATGGGCGGAATGCCTGGTGGAATGCCACCAATGATGTAAGTCCCCTGTGACT
>JAUNXM010000238.1 GCA_030539815.1 Methanobacterium sp. | reverse complement strand
GATATACACATTTTACATAAAATTCAATATAGTATCCTTTAGACCTTTTGTCGCTGAGATCGTTCCCGATCCCACCGTGGCATTTACTGTTGGTTATTTGGGAGTGATACTTGCATCATTCCTGTTGATTTCAGCCATTGCCCATTTTACCATTGCTTTTGTTAAAACTAAAAATTACAACGATAATCTGATGAAGGGTATGAATCCCTACCGTTGGTATGAGTATTTCTTCTCCAGCTCCATCATGCTGGTTATAATCGCCACCTTCGTGGGAGTTTGGGATCTGTGGTCCCTGGTAATGATCTTCGTTTTAAATTCTGTGATGATCCTGTGCGGATATTTAATGGAAAAGATCAATTATTATACCAAGGAAACTGATTGGTCTGCCTATCTGGTGGGATGTATCTCGGGATTTGTTCCCTGGATAGTTTTAGCTGCGTACTTCATCGCCGCACTGGGATCCACGGAGACCAACCCACCTACCTTCGTTTACGCCATACTGGCCATCTACTTCATCATGTTCAACACCTTCTCCATTAACATGGTACTGCAGTACAAGGGTGTTGGGAAATGGAAGGACTACCTATACGGTGAAAGGGTGTACATAATCCTCAGTTTAATTGCCAAAACCGCCCTGGCCTGGCTGGCGTTTGTGGGAGTTTTCGCACCGTGAAAAAAAAAACGTGAATTGAGAACAGTAATCTGGTGGATCAATGAACTAGATTACTAAACTCTTTTTTTTATTATTAGTCTAAAAATTTAATCTAAAAAAATGTTAAAAGGTCAATTAAATGAGTATATTAAAATCTAAAAAGAAAATAATTCTAATTACTCTTTTAATAATTATTTTAATTGTGGTAGGTGCCTTTACTTATTATGTTTATGATTATTATCATGCAGATAGCAGGGCAATGGCCACTCTAAAATCAACAGATTCCTACACGGTACAGAATACCGCTGATTTTATTACCTTCACTCCCATCAGTAACCAGAGCCCCACGGGGGTAATCATATATCCTGGAGCCAAGGTACAATCAGAATCTTACTCCGTAATAGCATCCCAACTAGCTAATAATAGTTATACCACTATAATCGTTAAAATGCCATTTAATTTAGCATTTTTCGGTACGAATAAAGCAGATGATGTAATCAATAATCATCCGGAGATAAGTTCCTGGGTGATTGGTGGTCATTCATTGGGTGGTGTTTTTGCATCTGATTACGCGGTGAACCATCCGGACAGAATAAAAGGAGTGGTATATTTAGCCAGTTATCCTTCAACCAACGCATCAAATTCCACATTTAAAGCACTGTCAATCAGAGGATCCCTGGATGGGCTTACCCTTGCTGAGGATATTTCTGCTAATCTTGGAAAATTCCCGGTTAACACCACTTTCATCACCATTGAAGGAGGGAATCATTATAACTTCGGTGATTACGGAACTCAGGCTGGAGACAATAACAGCACGATAACCAGGGAGGAACAGCAGAATCAAACCATAAAGGCCATACTGGAATTTCTTAAAACCATTAGGGTAAAATTTTAAAATTAATATTGATCTTAACCAGAAGAACAATTGCAATCCGTGAACTGAACTAATCAAATTAAATTTGGAATAAATAGCATATTTCAAGTAGAATTTGAATTAAAGTAAAAAAGTATAGAAAAGTAAAAAAGGAACGTTAAGATATAAATAAATATCCGATTTAAGGTATTATACGCAAGTAATGTTCTTCATTGGTTCCGGCGTTAAACTCAATACTGCTCACCAGCTCCATCCAATCCTCAAATATTTTCCAGAGGACATCATCTGCTGCATAGATACAAAAGACTGTCTCATTCTCATCTTCCATAACTACCCTTTTTATATCTGGATAATCTTCTTTAATATCATTATAGATATCATCAGCCGAAACTGGTTTCCTATTATCAATTTTTTCCATGTAAATCCCCTAAAAATATCCTTAGAAATATTTTCAGTATTATCTTCTTAATCATTTTGATTTTTATTAATTAAATTTCAATTAATTTCATCATTTTAACTATTTTTAATCGAACAAATTCCAATTTTTCTAATCTTTTGAAACAAATTTGTATTAAGATTGACAGAATC
>JAUNXM010000237.1 GCA_030539815.1 Methanobacterium sp. | reverse complement strand
ATTATTAAATTTAAATGCTTCTGTAATGATAATATTTGTTATTTTCCTGCAAAAACTAATGAAAGGGGGCAAATAGATGAACATATTCCTTTCAGCACCAATACTCGTGTTAACGTCCTTATCATTCCTATTATCCCTGATCCTTTTTTATAACATGTTGAAATACAGGGAGGCAGCTTTAAGCCTGATATTTAATAAACTAGATGAAAGTACAATGGCATTCAAATTATTTGCCATTGGGGTCCTTTTTTTCTCTTTAGGAAGGTTGCTTGACCTTTTAAATATAAATTCAGATTTAGCAGTGGTGGATGATACTGCCACACTGTTAAACATGGTAACCACAATAATCATGATATTCGTTTTTTACAAATTATTGAACATAATAAAAATGAAAAATCACGAAATATGAGTAAACAGTGATTAGTCCTTGATTAACGTTTGTTTCTGGAGAATTTTTATTATGAAAGTTATGTTTAATAATGGCCGGGTAATGTGCAGTGAACACTACCACTGCCCCTATGAAAGCTGTAAACACTACGACTGGCACCATAAAAAAGAATCATGTAAGAGTCGCCGGTGCCAGAAACTTCGTCAAATGGTAAGTTGCACTCCAAAACCAATTGAAAAATAATTAAAGGTATTAAGGGGATTTATACTTGCCGGGGGTTGATGAAACCAGATCTTAACATGTGATCCGCCAGTACCATGGCCACTGCGGCCTCAGCAACAGTTGTTACCCGGGGACAGATGCAGGGGTCATGACGGCCTTTGATCTGAATTTCAGTTTCTTCCATTGTTTCCAGATCCACTGTTTTTTGAACAGTGCTTATGGAGGGAGTGGGTTTAACTGCCATTCTAGCCACTATAGGCATGCCATCTGATATTCCACCAATAATTCCCCCACTAGTGTTGGTAGTGGTTTTAACCTGTTTTCCATCCAGATAATATTCATCATTGGTGGCACTGGCTGTTGATTCAGCTAACTGGAATCCGAAACCAATCTCCACACCCTTCACTGCCCCGATTCCCATGAGTGCCTGGGCCAGGTCTGCGTCTAACTTATCAAAAACAGGTTCCCCCATACCTGCAGGAACACCAAAGGCCAGTGTTTCCACCACTCCCCCGACCGAGTCACCTTTTTCTTTAGCTTCCAATATCTTCTCCTCCATGAGTTTAGCAGCCTTCAGATCAGCACATCTGACTAAGTTTCTGGAGGAATATTCCCTAATAAGCCCGAAGGCAACGTGCTGGGCCTTCACATCAGCTACCTGAGTTACATGGGAGATAACCTTGATATCCTGGAGTTTTAGGAGTTTTTTAGCTACTGCACCACCAATGACGTGGCCGATGGTGTTCCGTCCGCTGCCTCTTCCCCCACCACGGTAATCATAGCATCCGTACCTGGCAGTCCAGGTGTAGTCACCATGTCCGGGGCGGGGTTTATTACGGAAAGGTTCATAGGCAGATGAATCCGCATCTTTATTATATACCACGGCAGCAATGGGGGTACCATCAGTTTTACCATCAAAAATTCCGGATAAAACTTCAACCTGATCTTTTTCTCCCCTGGAAGTGGTAATTTTACTGGTTCCAGGCCGTCTTTGATTAAGTTCCTTCTGTATGTCTTGGGATTTTAATTCCATTCCTGCTGGACAGCCATCAACCACAGCCCCCAGGGCTGTGCCATGACTGGATCCAAAGGTGGTTACTCTGAACATGTTTCCAGTTGTATTTCCTGCCATGAATCCACTTCCATTTTTAAAAGCTAATTAAAATTTATGGTAAAGGTGATAAATAGAATTATGGTATTTACTTAGAAATTTGGTTTTGTTCTAAAGACTTAGATTTTAATCCTGTTTTACTTTAATCAATCTCTTAAATACACATTCTAATGATAAAGTTAGGTATTTTATCTCCTTCCCAACCCTTTTTTGTATAAAACCCATAATCCTTTTTATCTTCGCTACTGGCCATTCCATTTCTCTGTTTGAAATCTAATAACACACCATTACTCATATTCCCTGTAAATCATATTCCCCCTAATTATTCTTATAATATTTTAGTAATGGCATATAATGCCTGGTTGTATATTTTCCCATTTTTAATACAACTTTTTTCCATAATAC
>JAUNXM010000236.1 GCA_030539815.1 Methanobacterium sp. | reverse complement strand
TCTTCTCACCCTTAGCACCCCTACTCCAGATTCTGCGTTTAGACCACCCATACCTAGATATGATTAGCCCGGTGATGACCAGTAAGGCTAGTAAGGATAACTGTAGCAATCCCCACAACCCTGTAAATAGAATAAACCCTGAGATCCTGATTAATAATACCAATCCCATGATCCCTATTAATAGAATAATTACTCCCAGTAATGTTATTTTAGTGTAATATGATACCCGGGATTTAACATGTGATTTCTGTTTAGAAATGTTCAACACTCCATAATTTCTTATTAAATTTAGTATAAACCTATTTTTTTAACTATTAAGTTCTATCTAAATGTTTTTAACGGTTAGATTTAAGAGAAGTATGGTAATTCTTTAAAAAGAGTTAATTTTTTATTTTAGATTCAAATAGGAATTATTTAAAATAAACACCAAATACCATTATAAATTATTAGCTTCAATGAATTGGCAATAATTAGCCATATAAGTATCATTTATTTAGAAATTCCAGGTATGCCTTTAGAAATGTTCTAATGTCATTGATATCTTGGTTGAGTATTTCATAGATCATCTCATCATCTACTTCCCAGTAGATATGAACCAATCTATTCCTGAACTGGGCCACCGATCTGCATCATACTTCAAGCCCTAAAGCCTCCCTCATGTAGCGTTTACGATAGAAGTTAAAATCATGGTACATGGCCAGAGTTAGAGAGATAAAATCACTGCGTGTCAGTTCATCTTTACTGAAAAGAAGGGTACCTTCTTTAAAGACATTATACCGAAAAGATAAAGGAGAACGGTTCAAGATTCTGACATCAACTGGAAAATGAACTGCATTTTCAAGTTCGCTTTCTATTTCAAATTCCAGGTGGATGGCCTCTTTTTTATCCAGGTTTTTTTCAAGGTAAATTGCCAGATCTATGTCCCTAAAGTTCTCCTTCAAAAAGGACCCGTGCAGATAGGCAAAAATTATCTTTTCCTGATTTAATATGGAAGTTATACTTTCCATAATACGCCTTTTTTCAGGTGGGGTCAACTGGTAACTTTTAAGACTCTGCACTGTATCACCATCTGGGATTAATTATCTTTTAAGGATTATAAAATTATTAGATTTATATCACAGCCCCTATTTTTAATTTTTTATTAAATTTTTATTATATCTCTAAAATGGGGGTTTGTTTAATGGTTAATTTTCCTTTTCCATGTGCAAATAGCGGGAAAATATTAAAGCTATTACAATATCCGTTTATTACTAATCATAACATTCATCATTATGGTTGTTTGATCATGATCATGGTAATTTCACAATTAATTTAAATAAAAAAGACTGTTTCAAATAAATTATAAGTATATCACTAATTTTTTTCCAAGTATGGTTCTAAATTTCTAGTATACCGCTAGATCCGGTGGTAATTCACTTTTTTATAAGATTCTTAGGGGGCCCGCCAAATATATATGGTAGAGTGCTGCTAATTAGTTTAAAGCCCCATAAGTATGTGTTAGTAAAGTTAGGGTAGTGCCATGTTGGTATATTACATGGATGTTTCACAGCTGGACATAAATCAGACCCAGCATTCTGTCTCCCTGGATAGGATTAAAAAAACAGCCAGATACATCCATCAAAAGGATAAAAAACTATCCATAGGTGCAGAACTTCTTTTAAAATATTCTTTAAATCAAATTGACATTTTTAATCCGGTAATCAGCCATGATAGTTATGGTAAACCTTTTTTAGTGAACCATCCCCGGGTTCATTTTAACCTGTCTCACTCCGAGGAATACGTGGCCTGTGCAGTTTCTGATTCTCCAGTGGGAGTGGATATTGAACGCATCCACGAAATCGAGTTAGACATAGCCCGGCACTATTTTTTCGGTAGCGAATACCATTATATTCAGAACAGTGCCAACAAAGAGAGAGCTTTTTTCCAGTTCTGGGTTTTAAAGGAGAGTTACATGAAAATGACTGGCCTGGGATTCCGTCTGGGACTGGATGAATTCTTCATAGATATCCAAAACCGCCCCCAGGATAAGGGTACCAGGATAAGAGTTAAAACCAGTAATGAAAATAGCGGTGGAGCAGAATTGGCTGACAAACAACCTGAATTTGGAGTGTGGAGCGTGGCCGGGGATGATT
>JAUNXM010000051.1 GCA_030539815.1 Methanobacterium sp. | reverse complement strand
ATTATAATGATTATTATTAAAAAGAGTTATTTATGCCGTATTATCGTGTTAAAACCCCGTATGTACCAGAATTTATTCTCAGATTATGGTCACCCAACACGTATATATATTGTAATTTATAATGATTAACTATGAGGAATGGAGGTAAATAGATGATCGAAATTCGCTTTCACGGACGCGGTGGTCAAGGAGCAGTCACTGCCGCAGAGATACTGGCAAAAGCAGCATTTGAAGACGGAAAATACTGTCAAGCATTCCCATTTTTCGGTGCTGAGCGGAAAGGCGCACCAGTCATGGCTTTTTCAAGAATAAATGACAAGCCAATCAGAAGAAGATATCAAGTTTATAATCCAGATCATGTACTGGTACTGGATGAAACCCTCCTGGAGGCCGTAGATGTATTATCCGGCCTTAAAAGTGGAGGTAAAGTGATTATAAATACTAAAGAGGATCTCGAATTAAGTGGTGCCGATGTGCACACCATTGATGCTACTGGAATTGCCCTGGACATACTGGGCGTGCCCATAGTAAACACGGTGATGCTGGGAGCATTTGCCAAGGTAATTGGCGAAGTATCACTGGATTCAATTATTAAAATAACCAAAGAAACTTTCCCTGGTAAAATTGGGGAAAAGAACGCTGAAGCAGCAAAAATTGCTTTCGAAAAGGTGGAGTAAGAAAGGTGATCTAATGGTATCTACTGGAGCATGTGTTAAAGAACCTGGAAGCACCCGAAACAACAAAACCGGAAGCTGGAGAACCTTCAAGCCAATTCTAGATAAGGAAAAATGTATTGACTGTGGCAACTGTGTTCTTTTCTGTCCGGAAGGATGTATCAACCAGGATTATGATATAGATTACGATTACTGTAAAGGCTGCGGCATCTGCGCCGAAGAATGCCCAGTTAAAGCAATAGAAATGGAGAGAGGATAAAGATGGTTCAAAAAGTTTTCACATCCAACCGAGCCGTTGCCGAAGCGGTTAAGATGGCCAAACCAGAAGTAGTTCCTGTTTATCCCATCACACCCCAAACAACAATTTCAGAATACTTGGCCCAGTTTGTGGCCGATGGAGATTTAAAAGCTGAATATATACGAGTGGAATCAGAACACAGTGCAATAAGTGCCGCTTTAGGCGCTTCAGGAGCAGGTGTTCGAGTTTTCACCGCCACCTCATCCCAGGGCCTGGCCCTGATGCACGAAATACTTTTCGCCACTGCAGGGATGAGAAGCCCCATTGTTCTGGTTAACGCCAACCGGGCACTATCTGCACCACTGAGCATCTGGAACGATCAGCAGGACACCATATCAGAACGTGACTCAGGATGGCTTCAAATATATGCTGAAAACGCTCAAGAAGCTTTGGACGCTGTTTTAATAGCATACAGAGTTGCTGAAGACCCTGAAGTTCTACTACCTTGTATGGTGTGTATTGATGGATACTTCTTAACCCACACTGTGGAGCCACTGGACGTACCCCGCCAGGAGGAGGTGGACCAGTTCTTGCCACCGTATAAACCATACGCCTTCCTGGACCCGGAAAAACCCATGTCCATCGGTACTTTCACTGACCCGGATTATTATATGGAAGCCCGTTACGCTATTGAGGCATCCATGGAAAAATCCAAAGAAGTCATAGCCCAGGCCAACCAGGAATTTGCAGAAATATTCGGCAGAAAATACGACATGGTTGAAACCTACCAGTGTGACGATGCGGAAATCATTATTGTAGCCATGGGTTCTGTTTGCGGCACTATAAAAGATGTTATAGACACTCTAAGAGCTGAAGGAGAAAAAGTAGGTCTCCTGAAAATCAGGGTATTCCGTCCTTTCCCGCGGGAAGAGTTGAAAGAAATCCTGGAAAAAGCATCCAAGGTGGCGGTTCTGGATAAGAATATTTCCTTTGGAGTGGGAGGAGTGCTTTACAATGAAATTAAATCAACAACCAACGCTAATGCCTTTGGATTTATAGCTGGACTGGGTGGGCGAGACATAACCCCAGACTACGTTAAAGAAATCGTCAATAAGACTAAAAACCCCACCGGAGAGGTGGAGTGGATCGGACTCAAAAAGGAGGAACTCTAAATGGAAATCAGTGAAAAAGAATTCCTGGCCCCTGGACACCGAGGATGTGCAGGCTGCGGAGCCACAGTTGGGGTTAGACTAGCCCTGAAAGCACTTGGCAAAAACACGGTCGCTGTATCCGCCACCGGATGTCTGGAGGTAATCACCACCCCCTACCCTGAAACTGCCTGGGAGATCCCATGGATTCACGTGGCCTTTGAAAACGCAGCTGCAGTAGCATCTGGAGTTGAAAGAGCCCTAAAAGCACAGGGAAAAGATGCGCAGGTAGTAGCATTTGCGGGTGATGGTGGAACCGCTGATATCGGACTGCAAGCCCTATCTGGTGCCATGGAACGAGGTCACAACCTGATTTACATCTGTTACGATAACGAAGCATACATGAACACCGGGGTGCAGAGGAGTGGAGCCACACCATACGGTGCATCCACCACCACTAGCCCCCATGGTAAGGAAAGTTTTGGGGAGGACAAACCTAAAAAGAACATCCCCATGATCATGGCTGCCCATGGTGTGCCCTACGTGGCCACCGCCAGTATTTCCTACCCGGAAGATTTCATGAAAAAGGTTCAAAAAGCCCGGGAAGTAGATGGACCGGCTTACATTCACTTACACCAGCCATGTACCACTGGTTGGGGTTTCAACCCATCTAAAACCATTGACCTGGGACGTTTGGCTGTTGAAACCGGTTCATGGATACTCTACGAAATCGAAGACGGGGAATTCCGTGTCACCTATCGCCCTCTACAGCGTAAGATGGTGGATGAATACTTAGTGGCCCAGAAACGTTTCAAACATCTTACTGAAGTGGAAAGAGAACGTATCCAGAAAAACGTGGATGCCATCTGCACTGAACTCAAAATATAGGAGGCTTAGCCTTGGAAAAGATAATTATCCAGCCGGATCTCTGTGATGGGTGCCTGGACTGCCAGGAGGCATGTAACAGGCTCCACGGGACTTCAGGGATTCTGGTAAGGGAAGTGGAGGGATCATTCTATCCCATCATCTGTCAGCAGTGTGAAGACGCACCATGTCAGTTGATCTGCCCTACTGATGCCATGACCAAAGAAGGGATTGAAGAAGCAAGATGTATTGGTTGCGGACTGTGCATGATGGTTTGCCCCTTTGGTGCAGTGGTAGTTGAGGAACGAAAAGCTCACAAATGTGACCAGTGCCCAGATCTGGACACACCTGCCTGTATAAAGGCATGTTCTAAACGAGCCATAGCCAAAGTGGATACCGCTAAATTGCAAGCTGAAAGGCAACGCAGGCACATCGAGAAGATCACCGGTCTTGGTAAAAAGAACCGTAAAAGTTCTGATCTCATTAACGTGATGACCGCCAGTACCCGGGCCAGAAAGGCAGTGGACAAGGAGGCCTAATAAATGAAAGAACTTATTTCTAGGCCAGAACTCTGTGATGAGTGTGGGAAATGTGAACGCATATGTCCCAAAAACGCCATCAGGGTTATCAGTGGAGTGCCAGTTTTCTGCCTGCACTGTGCTGAAGACCGGGCCCCCTGCATGACAGTGTGTCCTGAAGATGCCATTGAAAAAATTAATGGCGCAGTGGTCATTCATGAAGAAGATTGTATTGGATGCGGACTGTGCAGAGATGCCTGTCCAGTGGGAGCCATTAACCTGGATGAATGTGGAATAGCCACCAAGTGCAATTTGTGTATTGAAAGAGACGAACCACTCTGTGTTTCCGTATGTCCTAAAGACGCTCTAAAAATGAGTTCCGAAGATATGCTAAGTGATAAACGAAACCGCATAGCTAAGGAACTGGAAAGAGTTAAGATGATCATGAAATACTAATTGATCATCCTTTTTTTATATTTTTATCCATTAAACAAGCTTACTATCATTTTAGTTTAAATTTTCATATGATCATTCATTCACAATTTTTAATAAAAACAGTACCAAATCATATAATTCATAATCATTCATTTATAATTTTTTTAACTTGTAATCAATACCCTTAATTCTTAATTAAAATTAGATCAATACATTGGAATGATTTATTGATTTTTTTGTTATTTTTTAAGGTATTCCTTTATACTCATCACGGTGTTGAACAGATTTAAATAACTGAATTGAGTAAACTGTTTCTATGATAAGCCAACAGATGGTGGAAGAAGAAATATTCCGATTATTCAAAGAAGCGGTTATAAAACTTCCTGAGGATGTTAAAAAAGCTCTTGAAAATGCTTATGCTATTGAAGATAATGAAACTGCTCTTTTAAACCTTAAAGCAATCCTGGATAATATAAAAGCTGCTGAAGAAAAGGAGATCCCCATCTGCCAGGATACTGGTCTCCCCATAATTTTTATAAAAATGGGAGACGTGGAAATAGAAAATCTCAACGAAGGTATTGCACAGGGAGTGATCAAGGCAACCCAGGAGATACCCCTTCGTCCCAATGTGGTGGATCCCTTAACCAGAGCAAACTCTGATATTAACACTGGCCGTTTTATCCCCCAGGTTGATGTGGAACTGGTGGACAATCAAACACTGGAGATGACTGTTTTCCCCAAGGGTTTTGGCTCTGAGAATAATAACGCCCTGAAAATGGCCCTCCCTGGTGAAGGCGCCGAGGGAATTAAACAGTTCGTTCTGGAAACAGTGCTAGCAGCCGGTGGGAAACCATGCCCCCCCATTGTGGTGGGAGTGGGAGTTGGCGGGTCATCCGATATGGCCCTTAAACTGGCCAAAAAGGCCCTTCTCCGGGAAATAGGTGAACATCATCCTGAGGAACGGATGGCCACCTTGGAGAAGGAAATGCTGGAGATGGTAAATGCCACTGGAATCGGCCCCATGGGTTTAGGGGGTAAAACCACTGCCCTGGATGTTAAGATAGAATATGCAGACACACACACTGCAGGTCTGCCTATTGGGGTTTGTATACAGTGCTGGGCTGCTCGGAGAGCAACGGGTGTGCTAAACGATGCAAATTAAAAAAATTGAATCCTATTTTATTTAAAAAAAGATAAAACGACCATTATAAAATGATCGTGCTTTAAAAAAATGGGTTTTTAAGAGTTATTTTACTCTTCTGGTTTCTTTTCAATGGTGAATTGCTGTTTTTCACAGGTGATCATGAAGATGGTTCTGTCTCCAATGTTTTCCGCGCGATCCGCAATTCGTTCCAGGAATCGTGCCAGGAACAGCAGGTAGATCAAGTAAGATATTGATTCCTTGTCCTGGAACATGCTTTTGGTAATGTCCTTGAGGGCGTGGTCAAAGAGATCATCCACTTTATCATCGTCACGGTGAAGTTCCCGGGCCACGTTCATGTTTTTGGCCAGGAAAGCTGCCAGACTTTTGCTAACCATTCCATCCACAATGTCGGCCATGCGCTGTAAGTCGAACATTGGTTTTTCAGGGATTTCTTCGTCCTTTAAATGGCTGGCAATGTCGGCAATGTTGGAAGCCAAACCAGCAATCCTTTTAAGGTGACTGGAAACCTTAATACTGGTTTCAATGAATCTTAAATCTCCTGCAACAGGTTGTTCTGCTGCTATAATGCTCATTGCGTCGTGTTCTATTTGGTAACCCATTTCATGAACCTTTCTATTGGCCTCCATTACACTGTTTACCAGCTTGGCATCGTAATCAATAAATGTGCTAAAAGCTTCACGGTAAGCCTTTAAAGTGGCCTGGCCCATTTCATCCACTTCTTCCTTTAATGCATCCAGTTTTTTCTGGAACCGTATCCGGGGATATCGTCTTTCCATTTTATCTTCCACCTATTTTGGATTTATAACCATTTAATAAATTATCAATATCATCTTCTGAAGGATCCTGTATCCTGTACTTTGACAGAACATCCTCTCGATCTAAATCTTCGACCTTTTTTTCAAGTAAAAAGTCTATAACTATTGGTAATGGTAATTTACATTCTTCATTCAAATCAACAATTGTTGAAAACATCGTATCATCAAGCTGGTACACTTCTATCCTGGATTCTGAACTTATATTTATCATGTTCATTGCTTTATTTTCATGGGTTTCCACCAGGGATTCAACATTCAAATTCCATGCGGCTATGATTTTTCCATCTTTTACCAGGAGTAATGATTCATTACCCCCTTCCAGAATCTTTATATAACCCAATAGCGGTATATGGGACCTTTTCAAATTGCCCCGGACTGTGAGTTCCGGATCTTCTGAAGGAAGCCACATTTTAATCTTTACCTCATCAACATGTTGTGGAACAGTTTGTGGTGCATGACCCGTTTACCAACTATGGAATAGGCAACACGATCCGCCATCCCCATTATATGGTGGCCCATACTCAGTAAGTTCCTCCCAACCAGTATCAGTGAGGTTTGCGAACCTCCGTGGGTGATTTCATCATATTCTGAAAACATCTGGTTGTAAAAGTCCTGCAAGTTCACATAGCTCCTGGTGGAACGTTTCAGTAACTGTATATCCTCATTTAACAGGGCACCTACCGCATCTTTCAACATGTCCTGGACAGTTTGGGACATAAAATCAATGTGTGGGGGTTTATAACAGGTACGGTCACTTTCCGCGGCATCAATAGCGTAACGGGCTATGTAAGCTGAAAGGTTGTTGATACGTTCCAGTTCTATGGAGGTTCGCAGCAGTGCTGCGCCTAAACGCAAATCTTTGGCCAGTGGCTGGTGCAATCCCAAAACTTTAAGACATCCATGTTCAATTTTATAGCTTTCTTTGTTGATTTCATCAGTTTTTTCAATGATTTCCCTTGCCAAATCTATGTCTTCATTCAGGAAACTCCGGACTGAATTATCCACTCTTCCTATGGTCTCCCAGCTGAATCCGAGGACTTCGTTCTCCAGGGATTTCAAACGTTTTTCCAAGACCACTGCAAGCATTTTAAACCACCCATTTTCGTTTCACCCAAATGCTTGGCATTTTAAACAATTTCCAACAAATTTTGGTACTATTATCCAAATCTCCCAGTGATATAATCTTCAGTTCTCTTATCTTCTGGTTCTATGAAGATTTTCTCGGTGAGGCCACTTTCCACAATCTCCCCGTGTAGGAAGAAAGCAGTATGTTTGGATACACGGGTAGCCTGTTGCATGTTATGGGTTACGATGATTATGGTAAAGTCGTTTTTGAGTTTATGAATCAGGTCCTCGATCTTGGTGGTGGATATGGGGTCCAGTGCTGAACAGGGTTCGTCCATGAGTATAACTTCTGGTTCCACTGCTATGGTTCGGGCAATGCACAAGCGCTGCTGCTGACCACCGGAAAGTCCCATGGCAGATTTATCCAGTATATTCTTGACTTCATCCCATAGTGCTGCTGATTTAAGGCTTTCTTCAACCTTCTGTTCCAGGATATCCTTATCATTTATACCATGAACCCTCAGACCATAGGCCACGTTGTCGAATATGGATTTAGGGAAAGGGTTGGGTTTTTGGAATACCATGCCCACTTTTTTCCGGAGATCAACCACGTCTACCTTGGGGTCGTAGATATCCTTGCCATCCAGTAGTACGGTTCCATCCATTTTGAAGGTGCTGATCATGTCGTTCATTCGGTTTAAGGTACGGATGAAAGTTGATTTACCGCAACCGGAAGGTCCGATTAGTGAAGTTACTGCGTTTTTGGGAATTTTAAGACTGACATCCTTAAGGATGTGTAATTCGTCAAAGTGAACATTTAAATTTTCTACTTCTATTCTGTATTCCATTTTTTATCGCCCCATCATTTTTTTGCGATAACGGTCAACTAAGGTGTTGGTAACCACGGTAATTATGAGTATCATGATCACCAGAACTGCTGCCGTTCCCCAGGCATTATCCATGGATAATCCTTCAGTGGCTAGAATGTAAAGGTGGAGGGGTAAAGGTCTTGCTGCATCCATTATGGATGTGGGTATCATTAAAGCAGCCCCTACAGTGTATAAAACTGCTGCTGCCTCGGCAATAGCCCTTCCCATACCCAGAATTACCCCGGTGGTTATTCCAGGGAGAGCAGCAGGTATCACAACTTTGTATATTGTTTGCCATTTGGTGGCACCCAGTGCCAGGCTTCCTTCTGCATATGATTTGTTAATTGATTCTATGGAGACCTCTGAAGCAGATAATATGGTGGGCAGTGCCATTAAAGCCAGGGTCAACCCTCCAGACAGCACACTCCATCCCAACCCCATGTAAATCACGAAGAAGGCCAATCCGAACAATCCAAATACAATGGAGGGGATTGAGGATAGGGTTTCTGCTCCGAATCGGATGAGTTTCACCAGCCTGTTCTCCCCGGCATATTCTGAAAGGTAGACTGCTGCTCCCACTCCCAGTGGTGTGGCTACCAGTACTGCAATGAGGGTTACGTAGATACTGGACATAATGAAAGGAAAGATCCCTCCTGATCTTCCAGAGTTCACTGGATCAGCGAATATGAATTCGAAGTTCACTACTGGCAATCCCTTTAGAAGCACGTAACCAATTATTACCAGTAATATGAGTATGGTAAGAAGACCAGAAGCCCAAAACACTCCGGTCATTATTTTCTGGGCTATTTTTGGAGGTATGAATCTATACAAAGATGATCCCTCCTTTTTCAACACCTAGTTCAGTTAATGAGTTGTAGTTCATAGGTAACCGCCTCCAATAGTCACCTTTTTCTTGTAATGGAAGTAGTTGGCAATTACCAGGAGAACGATGATCATGAAGACCAGCACGATTCCCGTGGCAAAAAGAGCGTTGTAGTGAACTCCAGTTGCATAACCCATTTCAATGGCGATATTAGAGGTTAGTGCACGTACTGGATCCATTATTGAGCCTGGTATCTGGACCACGTTACCGGCCACCATGATAATGGCCAGGGTTTCTCCAATGGCTCTTCCCATTCCTAAAATTACAGAAGTAATGATGCCTGGAATGGCTGCAGGGAATATGACGTTTTTAATGGTTTGCCAGTGTGTAGCTCCCAGGGCCAGTGATGCTTCCTTGTATTCCACTGGAATGGATCGCAGAGCATCTTCAGACACGCTAACGATTATGGGTAAAATCATTACTGTGAGGATAACCGAGGCCGTGAACATGCTAAAGCCGGTTCCTCCGAACTGCACTCTCATGAATGGCACTAACAATACCAATCCAAAAAATCCGTAAACCACAGAGGGAATCCCTGCCAGGGTCTGGATAGTTGGGTTGAGTATTTTGCGTATTTTGCTTGGTGCTATTTCTGATAAAAATATGGCACAGAACACTCCCAAGGGTACCGCCATTAGAAGTGAAAGGGCAGTTATTCCCAGGGAACCTATGATCATTGGAAAAATACCATATTGACCATTGGAAGGTGCCCATTCCATACCGAACAGGAAGCTGAAAAATCCTACACTCTGTAATGCAGGGAGTCCCTCCCTGAATATGAAGATGATTATAAGGGCAATAACTATAACTGATGATATGGCAGTTAAAAGAAGCCCTTTTTCTATGAAAAACTCTTCATTCCACTTAGACATGGTTTTTCTCCTTTTTAATCTCGGGATGCTTATGATACTTTTAAATTGATACTTTTCATTTGGTGAGATTTATTATTTTTTGATATTTTTCAGATGTTTTAATTTTAAGTAACTAAGAATTTTCGTAACTTAGATTCCATAATTAGGTCTTAGTTAAACTTATCAGATTTCATGTTTCAGGGACTATCTTTTCGTTTTTGACTATTTCCTGTCCTTCAGGACCTAAACACCAATCTATGAATTCTTTCACTGGACCTTTAGGTTCTCCGTTAGTAACAAACAGGAATGGTCTTTGTAACTTGTAAGTACCATCCTTGATGGTTTCAATTGAGGGTGATACTCCGTCAATTTTAAGAGCCTTAACATCAGGAGTCATGTGTGCCAGGGATATGTATCCAATTGCATTGGGGTCCTGTTTAACCGCAACTTTTATGGATTCCGTAGAGGTCTGAACAATTGCGTCAGATTTTACTTTGGTTTTGTTCATAACCAGATCTTCAAAGGCACTGCGAGTCCCAGAACCGTCTTCCCGGATCACCAAGTTGATTCTACCATCAAGCCCGCCAACTTCATTCCAGTTGGTAATGTTGCCTGAAAAGATATCCTTGAGCTGGTTTTTGCTAAGACTGTTCACCGGGTTGTTGGTGTTGACTGCCACCACAATTCCCTCTCTACCTATGGGGTACTCAATTAATCCATCTTTTTCACTTGTTTTCAGGGCCTTGGAACTGGTCCCAATGGCAATTATGTCCTGAGAGACACTTCTTATTCCCAGGCCAGATCCTCCACCCATTACATCCACCCTTACATTGGGGTGTTCTTCCATGTATTTTTCTGCTAGTTTTTCAGCCACCGGTTGTACCGATGTTGAACCTGCAATCTCGATCCTATCGTAATTGCTTCCTGTGCCGAATGTTAAAACCGCGATGATAATTATTAGTATAACCAGTAAACCTACACCATATTTCAGGTCCATTAAATCACCCTATGATCCTTACCATTAGAAGAATAATTCTAACTAACAGTATTTATAATTATAGAGTGATGGGAGGTCTGATTGATTTTAGTCAATTTAGGAGGATTATCCACCATAATATGTTTGGAACCCTATTTTTTGTTAAAAAATGGGGATTTTGGTGGTTTTTAAACCACCAGTGTCTTTTTCTTAAGATGTGCTATTGACCTGTTTTCCAGTGGGCACCACTTTATCAGACTTGATTATTGCCTGACCTTCGGGTCCGTTTACCCAGTCAAGGAATGTTTTGACAGCCCCGGTTGCATCTCCCTTAACCAGGAAGATGAATGGTCTCTGGATCTTGTAGGTACCATCGAGTATGGTTGCTTCGGTTGGTGAAACATTGTTAATCTGCAGGGCTTTGGCATCTTTGACTGAGGCAAAGGAAATGAAACCCACGGCGTTGGGATCCTGAGCCACGGCTTGCTGCACTGCTTCAGTGGAACTCTGCACGATTGCTTCTTTTACAAATTCAACCTTAGTTCCGTTGGAAGTTTTCCCTAAAACGATTTCCTGGACTGCATCGCGAGTACCAGAACCTTCTTCACGAACAACCACGTTGATCTTGGCGTCTGCACCGCCAACTTCCTTCCAGTTGGTGATGTTTCCAGATAGAATTCCTTTTACCTGATCCATGGTTAACCCGTTGATGGCGTTGTTCTTGTTGACAATAATGGCAATTCCGTCCTTACCTATTTCCCACTGAGTTAATTCCTGGGATTCGTTTGCTTTCAATGCCTTTGAACTGGTTCCAATGTTGGCAGTTCCATCCTGGACACTTTTGATTCCCACGGAAGAACCTCCACCTTGGACAGTTATCTTTACATCCGGATTCTTTTTCATGTATTCTGTGGCTAATTTTTCAGCAACAGGCTGTACAGAAGTAGAACCAACAATGGTTATTTTTTCCTGGCCACCACTTCCGGCTAGGGCAAAATAAGCACCGGCTATTACGATTATAGCTACTATTATTCCTATTATGTACTTCATGTCCATAATATCACCTCACTTGCTACTAACTTCCCGAACTATATAAAGCTTACTATTTGTGTATTTAAATACACATAAGAGGAACAAATTTTAGTTACGAAAACTCAAAACCTTATTAAAAAACACATTTTATGAACTACACTAGGCGAAAGGGGATAAATATTTATAGGATATAATAGTTAGGGTGTTACATGATTAGTGAGGAAGTACTAAAGGGTATGTTCCAACCGAGAACCACACCTTGGAGAACATCCATTACCAAAGTTGGACCAAATAGGTTGGTTACACATGGATATCCCCAGGAGGAACTCATTGGCAATATATCTTTTCCAGAAATGATTCATCTCCTAATTAAAGGAGTACTCCCCACCCAAAACCAGGGAAAAATGTTGCAGGCAATACTGGTTTCATTCTGTGACCACGGAGTGACACCACCAAGCACCCAGTCAGCAAGACTAATGGCTTCGGCAGGGTCTCCTGTAAACGCATGTTTAGCCGGAGGAATACTGGCATTTGGAGAAAATCATGCGGGTGCCATAGAGTTAGCCATGAAAATGCTCCAAGAAGGAGTAACCTTCTCCAGAGATAAGGAGTTATCCCTTGAGGAAACTGCCCAGCAAATGTTTGATTACTTCATAAATAATGATAGGAAAATACCTGGATTTGGCCACAGATACCATAACCAAGATCCCCGAGCACCCCGGTTAATTGAACTTTCCAAAGAATATGATTGTTTTAAAGAACATGCCG
>JAUNXM010000235.1 GCA_030539815.1 Methanobacterium sp. | reverse complement strand
ATAAGGGTACTAGTTTATAATAAGCGAGATAACAGCGGGGTGATGCTAGTTGATGATGAACGAGGAAGAAGGAGATTTTCTGGTGAAGTTAGCCAGAAAATCAATTCAAAAATACTTACAGGAAGGGAAGATCATCTCGGTACCCCTTGATGTTAACCCCATCTTAATGGAGGAAAGGGGAGCATTTGTAACTTTACACCGTAAAGGGGATTTAAGGGGATGTATTGGTTATCCTGAACCGGTAAAACCCCTGGCCCGGGCAGTGGCGGAAGTGGCAGTCAGTGCAGCCACGCAAGATCCACGATTTCCCCCTGTCACCCTAGCAGAACTAGACGAAATCCAGGTTGAAGTAAGTGTACTCACCAAACCCGAGTTAATTGAAATTAAAAAACCATCCCAGTATCTGGAAAAAATAGAATTGGGCAGAGACGGGCTTATCATTGAAATGGGGATTTACAGGGGCTTACTACTCCCTCAGGTTCCGGTGGAATGGAACTGGGATATTGAAGAGTTTCTGGCCAACACTTGTATGAAGGCTGGTTTATCCCCTGATTGTTGGCTCCAGGAAGGTGTTAAAATATACAGTTTCCAATCTCAGATATTTGAAGAATAAATAAACCATAGGAGTAAAAAAATATTAAAATTAAGGTTTATTATAAAAAATAGGTATTTTTATAAAGCCTAATTTATAAGTATAATAAATAAAGCAGAAACTATATTTTAACTAATTATGATCATTATTCAGATTATGTGAATATTTTTTAAGGAATTTTTAGATAGATAATTAAAGATTCATTTCTGATTATAAACTTCATCTACAATTCCAGATTCAAAAAGCAATTTAACCAATTAAGGAAAAATGTGATTTTAATGTTTTTACCCAACATACCAACCTCCGAGGAAGTCATTGACAAGGCATTCCGTCGGGCTAAAAAAGCTGCAGCCAAGGTCCGAACATCCAAGATCCACCGCCAGCACAAATCTAAACGAATAGAAGAGGTCAGGGTTCAGACTGCCTGCCAGGTGATTAAAGACACCTTTGAAGAAATCCTGGAGAAAACACCCCACGTGGAAGAACTACCCATGTTCTACCAAGACTACATTGACGTAGCCGTGGGTGTTGATGATCTTAAAAGATCATTGGGAGCATTGAACTGGGCTAACGGGGTTTTAGAAAAACTTCAAAACCAGTATACCTTTAAAATAAGAAGATCACCCCCTGAAAACGCGGCCAGTGTGAGAAAAGCCGCTTTTGGTAGGATATCATCAGTGGTTAAGCGAATTGATGATGAACTTGATTTTCTAAACTATTCCAAACAAAAACTGCGTAACGTGCCCACTGTTGATACTGAAGCAACCACTGCGGTGATTGCCGGGTTCCCTAATGTGGGAAAATCCACTCTCTTAAGGCAGATCACCAATGCCGAACCAGAAGTAGCTGATTATCCTTTCACCACCAAGGGAATACAGATTGGACACTTCGAACGCCGCTGGCAGAAATACCAGATCATTGACACTCCGGGTCTACTGGACCGGCCAGTGGATGAAATGAACCAGATTGAACTCAACGCCATGGTGGCCCTGGAACACCTGGCAGATCTTATCCTTTTCATATTTGATCCATCCCAAACCTCAGGGTTCCCAGTGGAAAACCAGGTAAATCTTTACTGGGAGATTAACAAGATATTCCGGAAAACTCCAGTTCTTTCAATCTTCAATAAAATGGACCTGGCCGATGATGAAGAAAACATTAAGTACATTGAAGAACATATTAATACTGAGGATGAACCCCTGATGGTCGCTGCATCTGAAGGTAGTGGCATATCAGAGATAATCAAAAAATTAGAGGAATTCAACAGGGAAAATAAGATTAACCGGGGAGATTAATTTTCTCTGTAACGTGAATGAAACTTTCCTCTTTGATTGGGTTAAATTCTCAAGTTTTTAGAATTAGTGAATCTCCCGGTATAATTTGGATATTTTTAGGTTATGTGAGGGATTTCTATGGATGAAAAGAAAACAAGACTAGAATCCAAAGGCAAAGACACCAAAGAAGAAATTATATCCAAAGCTTCCGAAGTTAAAGATTCTGTTTCAGAAAAAGGTGAAGAAGTTAAACTCAAAGCTTCCGAAGTTAAAG
>JAUNXM010000234.1 GCA_030539815.1 Methanobacterium sp. | reverse complement strand
AGCATTTTTTCGGTGGATTTACTGATGCAAGCCTTAAAATCATCTAGTAAACTAAAAACTGGTGTAATACTATTTGTAGTTATTTTTATTTTGTTAGCATTACTACCCTTAACCTTCTGGGATAGCAGTATCGCACCATTGTACATAAATTGTTTAGTACCCCTAATGAGCTTCATTGTATGTTTATTAATGATTCACGCTACTTGGTGGTCCAATAAAAATAATAAACAGTTATTAAACCCATGGATAATAATAACCACAGCCACGATACTATATTTTATAGGGAATCTCTTAAATTTCATTTTAAGGGACTATTGGGGAATAATCTCTACACCTTCCTTTGTTGACATTTTTTTCATGGCTTCTTATCCCTTATTGGTAATAGGAATATTCAGTTTTCTCAAAAAGCCGTATAATACACGATTAACACCCTTGTTGGATGCCATTATCGTTATGGTGTCATTGTTATTCATAATATGGTTTCCCCTTATCTGGCCAGTAATTAATCCCAGCCAACCCGATTCTATTTCCATGATACTATCCATATCTTACCTTTTCCTGGATCTTATATTTTTATTGGGCGTGACCATAGTTCTATTCAGTGAAAATAAAAAAATCAAGGTATTACCCATTCTTTTATTGGCACTGGGTGCATTCTTTCAAGTAATAGGGGATATGGTCTACGCTTACCAAGTGGTAGTTCCCAATCTGGAATATTTATTTTTAGCTAACATTTTATATAGTCTAATATCCTTCTTTGCTATTTTGGCCATTATATCCTATCTGAAAGATGTTAATTTGGATGTAAAAGATTATTTATCAAATTACTGGAAACCACCCCTCCCAAACCATTGGGTTTCCTATTTGCCTTTGATACTGGTACTTTTTACTTACAGTCTCCTGATACTGGCCACTCCTGATGCTGCACTAATATGGGGAGTTGGAATAATAGTGATCCTGGTAATATTACGGCAAGTTATTTCCTTAAATGAGATAAGAAGTGCCCAAATAATTCTGAAACGTAATAAAGAAATAATCTCAAAGAGAAAAGCTCAACTGGACTTCATCACCTCAAACATGCTTGATCTCATCAGTGAATCTGATGAACAAGGTATTTACAAGTACGTCAGTCCATCTTCAAAACAGTTGTTGGGTTACTCCCCCAATGATTTACTCGGTAAATCTATGTATGACTTCCTTCATCCTGATGATTATGAAACAGTAATTGAAAGCCTTAAAGAATCACAGGAACTTTTAGATGGGGTTAGACTACAATATCGCTATAAAAATGCTCAGGGGAAATACATATGGCTGGAGACAACCGGTAAAACTGTCTTCGATGAAAATGGTTTTAGGGGATTTATATACAGCAGCAGGGATATCAGTGATGCTAAAGAAGCTGCTGAATTTGTAAAAAAATCACTTCAGGAAAAAGAAGCCCTTCTCAGGGAGATCCATCACAGGGTAAATAACAATTTACAAATTATATCCAGTTTACTGAGTTTGCAGTCTGATAATGTTGTGGATGAGCGGGATCATGAACTCTTTGTGGAAAGTCAAAACAGGGTGAAATCCATGGCCATGATCCATGAAAAACTTTATCAATCTGATAGCTTCAACTCCATAAACTTTTCAGATTATTTAAAAACATTATTAAACAGTTTGATTTATGATAAAACAAATAATTTGGGTCATATTGAATTAGATCTCGATATTGAAGATGTAGATTTAAATATTGAAACTTCAGTACCATGTGGATTGATAATTAACGAACTGGTGTCCAATTCACTGAAACACGCTTTTCCCAATGGTAGAAATGGTAAAATCATGGTAAAACTAAACCATAAAAATGATAAGTTCGTACTAGTGGTAGGGGATGATGGAATAGGATATTCGGAAGATGTACCTGAAAACAGGAAAAAATTGGGTTTTAACCTAATTAAATCATTAATACAGCAGTTAGATGGGTCTATGAAAATTCTTCATGGAAATGGAACTGCATATGAAATTGTCTTTTCTGAGTTAAAGTACCAAAAGAGGTTCTGATACGTATATAATTGTTAAACGATGGCGGTAAGTACCTGGCAGTTAAAAATTTATGATTATTAATATTATAACTAATTTTTCATGTGAATACTATTTTTTTCATT
>JAUNXM010000233.1 GCA_030539815.1 Methanobacterium sp. | reverse complement strand
TTTCGATGTTAGAAACCATGAAATTCCCTCAAATATTTTAATCATTGTAATTATATTCATATCTATTTTATTAAATATAATACAATAAGTTATTTGAATCTTAAAATTAGAATAAATATTCTCAAGAAGCGGTAATTTGTGGAATTCTGGGTTGAAGACGTTACTTGATGTTGTGAGACATATATAAGACCAATTGGTTGAGTGAGACGAAAGATTGCTAAATGAGACGGATATGAGACGAAACATTATTGCATGGAAGTGATGAAGAATACTTGATGCATATCTTGCGTCAGACGTGCGGAAGTTGATTTAAGGCAAGTTCCCTGTTGAGGGCAACCCCCTGAATAGTGAAGAACACAGGATAGTATGGGTATCTGTCTTTACTGGCACTAGCTGAAGATGCAATCACAGGAGAAAGATATGTCTGTCACCTACTGGCAGATTTCTAAAAGGGAAGCAGTTTTTGATTCCACTCATCAGACATGTTACATCTTTCATTTATTTGGAAAAACCCAAATTAAAAAAATTTCAGATGAATGAAAACTTTAACTATTGATTATTTTCTTTTAATTTCATTAATTTTGTATCCATCCACGTCTCAATAAATGGCCAAATATTTAATTCATCGGGCCCAGATATATTTGAAACTAATTCACGAGCTTGATTTCGAGAAAGTTGTTCGATAGTTTCTTTAATCCCACTTTGGATACCATCTAATCCTTCTAAATATTTAATATTACTATCTCTTCTATGTGTTTGTTCTTCAAAAAACCGTTTAGCGTCTTTTGAAACTTTGTCAGTTGTGGCAATTATTCCTAAATTCCCATTAAATCTATCAATTCTGTAGACGAATGGATAAGAATCCCCTAGTCCAAATTCTCGGTCTTTCAATTCAAAAACAATTCTCAAACCAAAGTCTTCTACCATAATATCAATTTCTTCCCCATTAGCTTCTATACCCCATTTAATCTTATCAATGTCAGTTCCATTCTTCCTGAGAACCTCAGTGATCCAAATTGACATCCATAGGCTCCCATTGATCAATTTCTTACAATTATCAGTTAATTTGTAAATAGTCTTAAGATCTTCATTTTTAAAAGAACGACCACAGTTACATTGAAGGTTTTTCATTAGATCAGCTTCCAGATGTTCTTTAGATGGCACTTGGCAAATTGTATGCTGATCTTCTTTGCATTTTAACAAATATTCTTCTGTTATAAGTCCAGATTTTTTGAGTTTCTCAATGGATGTACGGTCAATTTCATTTAAAGCATCGTGTTCCATAATCCCTTTCAGTTGAGCTAATTTAATTATAAATTTTCTATTATCAACATTTTTTAAACAATTCACGATTTGAAGATCTTCATTACTGTATTCTGGCTTTTTAAACTCAGCATCTGCATTAATTTGCTCGTGTTCGTCTTCGCGTATATAAATAGATCGATTAGATCTTAAACGATTCAAATTAACTTTTTCCCAAGAGATTTTTTTATTTATATTTTCATTTTTTAAGGATGTATTAATGATCTCACTAAAAGTTTCCAACTCATCTGAAAAATCATTGTACCCAAAAGCCGAAACCTGAATTGACTTATTTAGTGGGTTAATCACATAAACATAATTATCTGTAAAAAAAACATCACCCACAGTTCTGCTTCTTCTTCTTCTATATTTCAAGGAACCTTCTTGGATTAAAATTTTTTTAATAAAATCTTTGTCAGGTTCAGGTATTTTGGCTAATTTTGAGATATTTATAAACATATCTCTTAGTAATGGAGAATAACCTTCATTTCTCAATGAAATAATGATCTTTTCAATAATAACCTGATCCGTTAATTCTATTTTTCCAAAAAAACTATTTAATTGTAGCAAAATAATTCACCTAAGAATAATATTGTTATATAACATATATATTATTGTTATATATTTAAAATATAATATTGCTTTTATACTATGTAAAAACATATTGTATATATTATAAAAGTATATTAAAAATGTTGTAAAAAAGCCTCTTTTGGACACTCCGACCAAAAATAGAGACTTTTACAGTCTCTATTTTTTATATTTTAGGCTATTTTAAGCCTTTTTTCAATTCTCAAACTTTTTCAAAACTTCTTCATATTCGTGCTACTGCATTCAAAATTACATTCAACTTTT
>JAUNXM010000232.1 GCA_030539815.1 Methanobacterium sp. | reverse complement strand
GAATTTTATGTGTTGATTTACCATGTTTTTACCTCATTACTTAATCAACGTGTATATTTTATTCATTTAGAGTCTATTGTTTTCGGAAAGCCCAATGAAGTAGATTACGAAATCTCGAGGATATGAAAAATTATATTAAGAAAGTTAACAACATTATGAATCCTAAGTATGCCCTAAAGTATGTCCTTAGAAATATTATTCAGAGATGCTTGATTAGTATTAAAGTGAACATTTCTTCTGGAAATACAGACAATCCTTCCTCCAGCCGCAGCCACCACAGATTGTTTTTATTGCCTTAGAACTAAGATTATCGGTTAAAACTTTGATCTGGGCGGATAAAAATAATGATCCTGATTCTATATCCAATGCTTTCAGTGCGGATAGATCCATGGCCCTAATACTTTCTTCAGAGTCTTTTCCAATGTTACACAAGCCCTGTTGAAGATGGGGGCAGTATTGGCAAATAGAATCTGCTTCAGTTACAACTTTAACCAAAAAAAAGGGATTATTCTGAATTTTTGTGGTAATCCGGGTCATGTTTCTGGTGAATTCTTCACTGTAACCTAATCCTTGGAATCCCTGCATACAGAGAATGTGATGGGCTCTGATCCTTATTGGTTCAGAACCATCCTCATATCTTTTTTTCAGCACGGGTAATCCCAGCCTAATTTTTATATTACTAAAAAATTTTCAACATTTATTCTTCTTTAGGTGTTATTGCTTTGGTTAATGCTGCTACACCCCCTATCTTCACCAGGTCGCCCAGAATGAATGGTAAAAGACCCATGCTGATCAGGGTTAAAAAGGTAGGGAAAGTACCCTGGACCAGGTACATCCACAATCCTAATCCCAAAAGACCAGGGATGTAAATGAGGGCGAAATTCACCAGGAAAGTCAATCCCAGCATTGGACGGAAGTTTCGAGACTGGACATAGTTATCTGTAACATAGCCCATTACAAATGCAGTAATAATGAAACCCAGGAAATAACCTCCGGTAGCACCTAAAAAGATCTGGTAACCGCCAGTTAACCCTGCAAACCAGGGTACTCCTAAGAGGCCCACGGCCAGATACATAACCTGACTAATCCCACCCCACCTATGACCCAATACCACACCAGCCATTAGAACAGCAAAGGTTTGGGCAGTTACTGGGACTGGAGTCCAAGGAAGAGGTATTACTACTTGAGCCATTATTCCTGTGATACATGCCATGAAAAATGCCATGACCACTTTGTTTACCAGAGAAGTATTTGATCGCCATTCAAATAGCGATTGTCGCCTCCGGAAATAATTATCCATATTGATTTCCATTTTTATCACTCTTGGTAAATTTTTAAATCTGCATATATCATTAAACATTCATAGAGCAGACATGCGAGGATTACGGCAAACCTGCATATTCTCTAATATTCTTAAAAATATTTCAAAAGTTAGGTAGCTCTAATTGAAGCTCCTTTAATTATTAGATTAAAGGATTAATATAAACTTATCTTCCGGATTATTTTCCATTTTATTAGAGATACTTTTTCTATTATAAATAAAAATCACTGCACTATTCAACCAAGTTGTTAACTGCATCCACATAAATATCTATTTTAAATTTGCGACGCAACCCTTGATCATTCATGTAGCGTACTTTACCAAATATTTCTCGTTCTTTCCAGGCCCGATCATGTTTACCGAAACACCAAGCTACCCCCGCATAAGCATTATGACCACGACCATCTAATTCATACTTGTTGTTAAGTTTAAGAGCTATTTGGTAGGCTTCTTCTGGATCGTGAGTCCATTCCAGAATTTTTTTACCCCAGTACATGCGCATGTAACCATGCATCTTACCAGAGTGAACCATTTCCAGTTGAGCTGCATTCCAGTATGGATCATGAGTTCCTGCACTTTCAAATTCTTTAAGGGAATAACTATATTCTCTTTTATCATTCTGATGTTCATTAAGGGTGTTGTAAGCCCAATCTGGGAGACATTTTAAGTTATCATATTCATGATTGTGATAAACGAAATTCACAGCCAGTTCTCTCCGAGTAATGAGTTCTTCCAGGTAGGCAGATTTACCTGGACTTTTAGTTTTTAAAACCTCCAGTGCTATATATAAAGGAGATATTTGGCCGAAGTGGAGGTAAGGGCTCATATGGGATAAGTA
>JAUNXM010000231.1 GCA_030539815.1 Methanobacterium sp. | reverse complement strand
TCGTCTGCATTGCTACTGGAATCTAATTTCCAAAGAGCGTAAAAAATTATTTGAAGCAGAAGTCCTAGAAGTGGATGTACTTAAATTCTCTGATTTGATCAAAAATGATAAACTGGCCCGTGAAGAAGGTTTCCATGATGCTTCGGAACTGGAAGCCGAATTCCGCAAGATGTATCCTGAGCATACCAGTGAAGAGTCCCTTTTTCAGGTTATAAGATTCCGTAAACTCCCTATGGATGAATGGGAAGGGGCTAAAATAAATGAAAAAGCAATGATCACCAAAAGAGCAGATATACTCTTTGATGTGGGAAAATTCGATAAATCAGTGGTATGTTACAGTGCTGCTTTAAAGATCGATCCTAATGATGTTTACCTACTCAACCGAAAAGGAGATAACCTTTCAAGACTTGGTAAATTCTCTGAAGCTCTGAAATGTTACGATCAGGCCTTGGAACTGGAACCAAAAAACGAATATGTCTTAAATAATAAGGCCATAGCTCTTCTAAACTCCAACCGGCCAGAAGAAGCACTGATAGCCAGTGACATGGCTTTGAAGATCAATGATGAAAATATGCTGGTATTGTACTGGAGGGGGTTCATTTTTGAGATGCTGGGACGTTTCAGTGATGCATTGAAATGCTACGATAAAATCCTGGAATTAAACCCTGAGGATTCAGAAGCCTGGAACGCCAAAGGAAACCTTCTATCTCAAATTGACAGGGCCGAAGATGCCCTTGACTGTTACGATCGTTCCCTTGAACTGTGCTTGGATGATGAAACCGATTCTTCCACTTGGAATCGTAAAGGTAATGCTTTAATGGAATTGAACCGTTTCAAGGAAGCTGTGGAGTGTTACGATAAAGCACTAATCCTGGAACCAGATAACGAGATTTTCTTGAGTAACAAGGGAGTGGCATTCATGGAACTAAACCAATTCGAAGACGCAGCACGATGTTTCAGGAAAACTCTAATTATAAACCCTGAAAACGAAGATGCACATATTTTAATGGATGAATGCCTTGAAAATCTTTAATTAAATCTTAATTAGTCAAAACTCTTAATCTCCCCACATAAATAGATAAAAAGGAGAATTTAACTTTTAAAACTATTTAATAGGGAAACAAGATCGGCCAAATGAAGAAGAAGAATAAAAAGAAAAAAATTAAAACCGTTTATTTTATTAGCTTCCACTGATCAATCCCCCAATGGCTCCACCAACACCCATGAAAACAATGTTGGTGATTAGAGAAACAATCACTATGGTAAAACCAGTTACTGCTCCTGCTGCAAATCCAGCAATACCACCAAATATGGTTCCTCCCACAATGAGTAGAATGGCCAGGATTATGGATCCGAATGCACCGGCCACGGTAGCATTCCATAAACCACCAATTGTTCCCTCGTGTACCCAGTATCCTACTATGAATCCTGCAATGAATAGTCCCAGGTTCACACCCCAATACTGATTCACATAAATTCCAAATAAGTTTCCCAGGATAATTGCTAAAATAAATCCCACAATTACTGGTCCCCATTTAACCATTTTTATCACCCCAGAGGTTTTCTATGTCCTTCTTTAGTTGTCCTAAATTTCGTTTTTTCCATATTTAATTTTTATGAAACTTTTTTACTGAAATTAAGGTTAATACTAAATTTTCATTACAATATTTAATATTGTTATTTTTTTCTAAAATAATTATCCTCTATTGAAAAGAGTTCCAAAAATAGTGACAAAAAAGACCTTCATTAGATACTCATAATTATCGAAGAATTTCAAATCACACCCCCAATGTCCTCCTTCCATAATTCCTGATGATTTTCAATAAAGTTTCCTAGAAGATATTTACAGGAAGATAGGTTTAGATTGATCAACTCCACGTCATAATCCGTTAAATACTGTTCAGGGCCTTTGAAATTTTCATTCTCACCCATTACGACCACTGGAATATTATAGAGAATTATTGCCCCTGAACACATGGCACAAGGTGAAAGGGTAGTGTACATTACACAGTCTTTATAGTCATCTGAATTTAGCCTTCCTGCGTTTTCCAAGCAATCCATCTCAGCATGGAGAATACTGGAGGTCATTTGAATTCTTTTATTATGCCCTCTGCCTATTATCTCACCGTTTTTTACGAGAACCGCACCTATTGGAATTCCTCCTTTACTTAGACTTTTTTCAG
>JAUNXM010000230.1 GCA_030539815.1 Methanobacterium sp. | reverse complement strand
AAGATTCTTTAAATATGGATTAAGATCCTTAAATAAAATCTAAAAAATTATTGGTGATTAAATGAGCCTGATTATGACTTACGTTGGAAGTAAAGGTTGTGTAATGGCTGCAGACAAACGCAGTATAGGATTTTTAGGTGACAAAACCCAAAGGGAACTTCTGGAAGAGGAATTATACTCCGGTAAAATAGATTCAGATGAAAAACTCCTTCAAAGGGCAGGAGAACTGGATATAAACCTTAAAATCACTGATAATGGTGAAAAAATTCGTAACCTGGGTAAAGTGTTGGTGGGTGAGGTTAAAATTCGCGCCACACATGAAACCAAGCGAAAAAGAATTTACGCCACCACCAATGGTTACCACCAGGTGGAACTCACTGGTTCAGAGATACAAAATGTTAAAAGCGGCCAGAGTTCAATGGTGATTTTCGGGAATAAAATTACCAAAGAAATTGCAGGTAAAAGTTTACAAAAATATTTCAAGTCAAAAATTAGCCTTAACGATGTAGGGGAAATATTTCAAAAAGTTATGGAAGATGTGGCAAAAGCTACACCTTCTGTAAGTTCAGAGCATGATTTATTCATTATCTATCCTCAAATGGATCATAAACAGGCCATGAAACTACTTAGATCCACCATAATAAGTGATGTTAAAGAATTGGAAAAATGGAGAAATAAGCTCAAAGAGGATATGCTGTCACAAAGACGGGATATTCAGATGGCTTCCAGGATCATGACCCGGGGTGAAGTGGGAAGGGTTAAAAAGGTGGAAGGAAACGAAGTAGAAGTAATTTTATCTGAGGGTGTGGAAGCACTGAACATGGATTGGAATGTGCTGGCCAAACCGGGAGATACAATTTTAATGAGAATGGAAACTCCTTCCTCACTTGATCTTGGTGACCTGGTGGTTATTGAAGATGAAAATTTATGTATTAAAAAGAACAAAAGCTCTTTAAGCTGTGATATAATATTATGTAAAGCTGATTAACTGAATATAAATAACTTATATGGTAAAAGTATGTGAAGATAACGCCATAAAATGGTGGTAAAATCAATACATATAAATTGTATCATAAATCAAGGTGAATACTATGAAGCTAACTTTTTTAGGAAGTGGTGGCGGACGCTTTCGCCACTATAACCCAGCGCAGGATGACCGGAGGCTTTAGAATCGACGGTATAGATGGTAAAAACCTGCACCTGGATCCGGGACCTGGGGCTTTGGTACGCAGTTACCAGTTTGGTGTGAACCCCCTAAAACTTCACGGAATCCTGGTATCACACTCTCACACCGATCACTACAGCGATGCTGAGGTCTTAATTGAAGCCATGACCCGGGGCATGACCCGAAAGAAAGGACTGGTAATTGGAAGTGAAAGTGTTATCAATGGATACCAAAAATGGGGACCTTGCATATCCCATTACCATCTCTCCAGACCACAGGTAGAAGTCATGGATGCCGGCGATGTCCTGAGGATCGATGACCTTAAAATCACCGCCACCCTCACCAAACATGGGGATCCTAAAAATATCGGATTCCGTCTGGAATGGGACGGGTTCACCTTATCTTATACCTCCGACACTGCCTACTTTGAAGAACTCCACCAGCACCATCAGAAGGTGGATGTTCTCATTGCCAGTGTAATCAGACCTGGAAATGAAAGAATCAGGGGCCATCTCTGCGCCGATGAGTTCCAACAGTTGGTGGATGAAACTTCCCCAAAACTGGCCATAATGACCCATCTAGGGATGAAACTCATTACTGACCACCCGGTGGAAGAAGCTGACAAAATAACTGCCAGAACTGGTGTGAAGACCATTGCCGCCCATGATGGGATGGTTATAGACCTTGACCAGTTCCGGGCCCAGCAGCAGACCCTTGATGAATACTAAAAACCCCAGATTAAAAGACATAATTTCTTCCCATGAATAGGGTAAATAATCCAATTAAATAAAAATAATGACAGTCAAATGCCTCGGTGGCTCAGTCCGGTAGAGCGCGTGACTCGTAATCTCGTGGTCGGGGGTTCAAATCCCCCTCGAGGCTTAATTTTATAAATTAATTAAGTTTTTAAAAATTATTATTTTTCCTTTAATCCTTTTTGCAGCAAAATAAAATCTACCTGCATAGGGTATTGTATGACTTAAAAAAGTTTTAGAACATCTTTATATCTAAAATTCAATCTATATCCGAAGATAATAATTAAATACTTCTAGGAACATATTAGAGAGTGGTAAGAATTGAACTTATTA
>JAUNXM010000229.1 GCA_030539815.1 Methanobacterium sp. | reverse complement strand
ATTTTACCAGAATCAAGGGGCCACATTCCAGCGATCAGTTCCAGAAGCATGGTCTTACCTGATCCACTGGGACCTAAGATAACAAAGTACTCATTTTTTTTAACCTCTAAACTAACCTGTTTTATCTTAAATCCTTCCCAGTCACGGCTCAGGGTTTCAATTTTTATCATAGGTTCTCCATCCTTTCATAATCAGTCTGACCACCAGGAAAAGTAACAGACATAATGATATTAAGATAACAGCTACTGGTGTGGCTTCGGACAATCCAAAATCCACGAATCTCCTGTAAATGAGCACTGGAGCTGTTGTTGGGAAATAAGCAATGATTATAATGGCTCCAAATTCGCTTATAGCCCGTGCCCAGCACATTATGGAGCCAACCACAATGTTGCGCACTGCCAGGGGTAAAGTAATTATAAAAAATGTTCTAAAAGATCCAGAACCCAGTGTCCGGGCTACCTTTTCCATCCGGGGGTCCACGCTCTCAAATCCTTCCCTTGCCGAGTTCACCACAAATGAAGCACTGGCAAAAAGCATGGCAATAACAATTCCCGGTATTGCGTCAGTGAAAACCAATCCTAATTGTCCTAAAGGTGCCCCAATTACTCCTGTTGATGTAAAAACCAGTAAAAGGGCGATACCGCTGATGGTATGAGGGATTACAATGGGCACATCGATCACGGCCTCCACAAATCCTTTACCTGTAAAATCATGCCTAGCCAGGATATAAGCCAGTGGCACACCGAAAAGAACCGCAATGATTGTGGCAGCAAGGGCACAGTAAACACTGATGAAAATGGCACTCATAACCTCTTTATCCTGGAGGTTGTTCAATATAGAACCAGGATCTGCAGATACCATTAAATTAAGTATGGGTACCAAGATGAAGAGGAACATGAATGACCCCATGATAGCAAAGAAAATTGTGGTGTAGTCTAGTTTTCGCATGGTATCGACTTGTAAAATTAGTACTGTTGATGATCTTAATTTATCTAATATTGAATGATTCTACTATTTAAATTATAAATTGACCTTTAGTTAAATAAAAAAAGAATTGGAGAAAAATAATTCTCCAATGATAAATCCAATTTTTCTACTACCACTACTGTTTAATATATTGCTGTAATGATTGGGGAATGTTGGCGGAACCATTGGTTGCTATTGCCGGTACTATCGGGTCCTGGAAGCAATTTTGAGTTATTTTATTACCTTCAGGACTTAGAAGGAGTTGTACAAACTCGATGGCCAGATTTTTCTGAGGGGCATTATTTAACACGGTGATTCCGTAGACAATAGGGCTCAAAGTTATTGATTTGCTTTTATTGGTGGTATCACTGAACTGTTTTAACTTGTAATTTTTGTAGGTTGATTCGTAGGTGGTGTTGGATAGTGCCAGTTCACCAGGCAGGGTTATATATTTAACACCGGAACTCTTCTGCTGTTCGGCGTCACTCTTGTATACCAGGACGTAATCAACAGAATCAGACTGTAGTACTGGCATTAGATCGGATACTGCAGGTCTGGAAACTATTTTAGAATTAGGATTTAAATTGCTGGGGCTGCTTATAACGTATCCACTTCCATTGGCCTGGGAAGTGATGGCGCAGTTAGAAGCAATTAGATCGTTAAATATGTTGCTGTTGTTGTAGTAACTGTTGGCCAGCTGTATCATCATTACTCCACGGTATCCTGCCGGTGCGGAGTTGGGATCAGCTATACCTATCTTCACATCAGACTGGTTCAATATCTGGTACCAATTATCACTGTTGATCTGGCTGCTGTTCTGACTCTTATCATTATAGGCGATTACCAGCTCGTTACGAGCGTACTCCAGGTTAAAGCTGGTATAAGTAGGCATCATATTCTTATCAATGAGGCCGTAATCCGCGGAGGCCATGATATCCACAGACTTGTTAAGCTGGGTTATTTGGCTGATAAGATCCGAACTTCCACCGTACTGAATTTGCACATCGACATTGGGGTGTTGTTTTTTAAATTCAGCTGCAGTAGCATTCATCTGTTTGGCAAGGCTTGCGGCGGCATATATAGTTATGGTACCGCTTTCGGAAGAACCTACATAGGCATTGTACCCATATATGCCCACTCCAATAACGGCAATTATTATAATAGCAATTGCTACCATTTCTTTTTTGTCCATTTTTTTCTACCTCAATATGGGTTGGAAAACTTTTTTACTGGAATTTCTAGTTACCATGGGAACTGATAATAAGATTTTTCCTGATTTTAGCTATGTTTAAAGATTATGGTTAAATCTC
>JAUNXM010000050.1:7668-13135 GCA_030539815.1 Methanobacterium sp. | reverse complement strand
CGGATTTCCCACCATTGATAAACAAGATCTCCTGTGCCACCCGCAGCCGGAAACTGAGGCGAGAATACCGGTCCCCCTGTGGCATATGTATCAAAGTATGCCCAGTTGGCGAAGACCGGAAACTATTTGAAAGGGAAAACACCACCATGTACACCCAGAGGGATGGTTTTGAAAAGTACCATCAGGCATGGGACCATGTACGCAGCTACGGGAGTAAAAAAAATAATTTTCAGATGATATGATCATAGGATGGGAGTTCCATCCATTAATAAAGAGAATTAATAATGTTTCATGGTAAATGTTATTCTTGATGAAATATTCATATTATAGATTAGGGAAATATCACTTTATTTAGAATTACATTAAAACTTATTAAACCGAATTAAGAGGATTTTTCATGAATCACCGTTTTGCTCGTCGAATGAATAAAATACCAAGGTCTTTTGTCCGGGAAATCTTGAAGGTCACCGATGATGAAGATATGATTTCCTTTGCCGGTGGACTTCCCAATCCACAGTCCTTCCCGGTGGAGGCCATTAAAGATGCCACATCCCGGGTTCTGACTGAAGACGGGGAGAAAGTTCTCCAGTACAGTACCACCGAGGGTTACCGTCCTCTAAGGGAACTTATAGCCCACCGATATAAAAAGCAGGGTCTCCAGGTGGAAGTGGATGATATTCTCATTACCAATGGATCCCAGCAGTGCCTGGATCTGGTGGGGAAGGTTTTCCTGGACCGTGATGATGGGGTGGTTATGGAAAGACCCACATACCTCGCGGCGATACAGGCCTTTGGATTATATGAACCACAATTCCACTCCGTACCACTTCTGGATGATGGTGTGGACACCGAGGCCCTGGAAAAAATCCTGAAAGAGGAAGAAATTAAACTATTCTATTCAGTCACCAGTTTCCAAAACCCCACGGGAATAACCTACTCACGAGATAAAAGACGGGAGGTTGCTGAAATTCTCACAAAACACAACACCATCCTGGTTGAAGACAACCCATACGGTGAGATCAGGTTCATGGGGGAGGACATCCCACCTATCAAATCCATGATCCCGGATTCAATCCTTTTTGGAACCTTTTCCAAGATCGTCTCCCCTGGTATGAGGATGGGATGGATTGTGGCCCCTCCCGAGGTTATGGAAAAACTGGTAACTGCCAAACAGGCCTCTGATCTCCATTCCAATTACTTCACCCAGAGGGTGGTCTACCAGTACCTCCAGGATAACAACGTGGACAACCATATTCAAAATATAAGGAAACTCTACAAGTCCCAGAGGGACCAGATGGTCCAATCCATCAGAGAATACCTGCCGGAGGGTGTTAAACACACAGCCCCTGAAGGTGGGATGTTTTTATGGGTCACCCTTCCGGATGGAATGTCTTCCATGGATTTATTTAAACTGGCAATTAAAGAGAAAGTTGCCTTTGTACCAGGGGAAACATTCTACACTGAAAACCCTGAAACTGATACCATGAGACTGAATTTCTCCAACTGCTGTGAGGAAGAGATCATAGAAGGTATGAAGAGACTGGGAACTGCCATCCAGAAGATGGAAGACCTTTGATTTAGACATCATGATGATTTAACTCGTAATGCAAATTTAAAGATTACTAAAGATTTCAACAGGTAAAGCAAATTTAAAGGTTACTGAAGATTTAGCATAGGGTAATCAGAGGTTATTAAATGAAAATCAAATATGTATGTCCATTAATTGCAGTGGAAGACATTCAAAAATCCCGAAAATTCTATGAAGATGTTTTAAAGCAGGAAGTGGAAATGGACCACGGGGCTAACGTTGCCTTTAAGTGCGGTTTTGCCATACACGACGCTGCACACTATCAAGGGCTTTTAGGGGAGTCATACCCCATAGATATCCGGGTTAAAAAGAATTTTTTAGAACTTTACTTTGAATCCGAGGATTTGAACCGTCTTCAGGAAAAATTAGATTCAATTAACACTAAATTTCTCCACCGGATACAGGAACAGCCCTGGGGGCAGAGGGTTATGCGTTTTTATGACCCTGATGGTTACATAATTGAGGTGGGTGAACCCCTGGAATTCGTGGTGAGAAGATTCGCCCAACAGGGCTTCTCACTAAAAGAGATATCTCAAAAGTCTTCTTTGCCCCTTGAATTTGTGGAAACAGTTCTGGATCAAAAATAAGTGCTTATAATCCCTGACAGTAAATAAAGATCAAAAACAGTGATGAAAACTACCAGAATCAGGATATTCCAATTTACAAGTTTGGTTGCCCTTTCTCTTTTAGCTGTGCGACTGATGAGAAGGTACAAACCCACCAGTGTGGGGAACAATGACATCAAAGCCATTAACTGGAAGTTGATCCCCGGGAAGATGCCTGAAAGAGACAGGAGCATGAGGGACAGAGTTCCCAGCACCCCTACCAAACCAATAGATATGAACCCTATTTTCCGCCCTTTTTTCACTATAAAAGTGTTTTTATGGCCTTTTTTATCACCCTCCATATCAGGGATTTCAACGCTTAAGATAAAGCTAGTCATGAAAATGACGAATGGTAACGTGAACAGCACTATTTTCAAATCCAGATATCCACAAATCGCCACGTAACCAGCTGCGGGTAAGATAAATCCACTCAGAGCAGTTGCAACCTCACCTAACCCCCTGTAAGATAGTTTTAATGGGGGTGCTGAGTAGTACCACGCAATGAAATTCCCAAAAAGGACGATTAAAAGAAATGTTAAGGATGAATAAATAAAAGAGAAGATTACGGCCAGAGATAAGGATAAAATGATTAATAGGATTCCAAACTTTTTTGCCAGCGGCCGGAGCTCCGGGTTTCGAACCAGAACACCACTTCCCCCTGCAAAAAGGGTGGGCTGGTTGTAGTGATCCACCTCAAAATCCCAGTAATCATTGCTGTAGGAAACAGATAGATGGGCTAATAGTAAAACTGCATATCCTCCTAAAAATCTATCCCATAAAAAAGGCATGTTAAAAGTAACTGCCAGTAGTGCACCATTGGTGAAACATAGGAAACCAAATAAAAGAAATGGTAAACGTCCTAGTTTAAGGATTAAACCTATTTTATTTAGCAGATTACCCTTACCCCCACACCTAAGTGGTTTAAAATTAATTCTATATTTATAATTGTACTTGGATATTCTTATTCTTTCCCATGAACAATTCATTAATAATTCCAATTCTTGTTAAAGCTAGTAAAAGAAAATCCAATAATTGGCCTTTATATTGGCGGTGGGCCTGTTAATAAATTCATTCTAATAGAACAGTCCCTTAAAATTAGTTTTATTTATGATATACCAGCACTTTATCAATATGGTGGCCATCCATATCCACCACTTCAAAATTAAGGTTCTCGGACTGGAATGATTCTCCAGTCTCCGGTATTTTACCTAGATAATTCAGTATAAAACCGGCCAGAGTCTGGTAAACACCCTTTTCTTCATCAGATAATGCTTTGATTTGGAGTATATCCTTAAATTCATCAATGGATATGGCCCCATCAATTAACCAGCTCCCGTCCGGTCTTTGAACTGCTTTGGGTTCATCTGGTTCGTCCATGGCTGGAATTTCACCCACAATTGATTCCAGAATATCGTTAAGAGTGATTAATCCTTCAATACTTCCGTACTCATCCACAACAATGGCCATGTGCACATTGTCCTGGGATTCCTTAAACAGGTTTAGAATGTCCAGAACATCGGAACTTTCCGGGACAATAATGGGACTTTTAAGGTACTCATTAAGGGTGTTCCCATTTTCTATTTCCACCTCAAAAAGATCCTTTAACTGTATTACACCTAAAAAGTTGTCCAGGGAATTTTTTCCCACTGGAAACATGGCTCTTTTACTTCCAGTTATTTTGGCTTTTATATTTTCCACGGAATCATCCACATCAAGCCAGGTTATCCCGGTTTTGGGTGTCATAAGTGAACTGGCCCTTCTATCATCCAGGAGGAATACTCGTTTTATTATGTCTTCCTCGGTTTTCTCAAATTCCCCAGTTTGGGTACCTTCTTCTATCAGGAGTTTGATTTCTTCTTCTGAAACGTTTTCTTCCTGGGCTTCCTTCACCTGGAGGATCTTGAGAACTGCTTCCATGGATAAACTGAGTAAAGCAACCAGTGGTGATGCGATTTTTGATAGGTACTTCATTGGCTTGGCAATTTTCACCGCAATTTGTTCCGGGTTGTTCAGGGCGATTCTCTTGGGAACCAGCTCCCCCACTATCAAGGAGAGGTAGGTGATAATCAGAACCACTATTAAGAATCCTAAGGCTTCACTGTAGGGTTGTAAAAGTGGAATGCCTGCCAGGCTACGGGATATATTTTCGGCAAGTGTTGCACCACCAAAAGCACCGGCTAAAATACCGATGAGGGTTATTCCGATTTGTATGGTGGATAAAAATTGGTTTGGTGATTCTGCAAGTTCGATGGCTGTGTCAGCATTTTTGTTACCGGCTTGACTGATCTTTTGCAGTTTTATCCTTCGGGATGTGATTATGGCAATCTCAGAAAGGGCAAAAACACCGTTTAAGATTACTAAAATTAGAATAATTAGAATTTCTAGATATATTAAATCCATTGCCCATCCCAGCGTGTGCATCTATATTTCAGATATGTCATCATCAGTAGAGTTATTTTTATATTACTTTAAGATTTATATGAATATAAAGGGTTAAATAAGTATAAAAGCGCAGGGGACGGGATTTGAACCCGCGAGATCCAAAGGATCATGGGATTAGCAGTCCCACGCCGTACCAGGCTGGGCCACCCCTGCAAATGAATATAAAAAAGTGGTAAATAAAACATTGTCAACCCTACTATTTAAATATAGGGAATTTTTTTAAAAGGGATTTTTCATTATCTATTGGTGATGTTTTATAAATGTTTTTAACATCGGGGATCATACCGGAATTAATGGTTTAAGTTATATTTTTTTATTCACCATGTTTAACGATTGATTGGTTTTATAAGTTTAAGTGGGCGTGTTCAAGGGTGGACAGCCATCCTGGATGCTGGTGATCCAAAATCCCAACTCCGCCCCGTTACTCCACAAGCATCAGCTGTCTAAGGTAGAGCTGCTTCTTTCCAGACCTGACCCGTTCCCTTGGTTAAGACAGTTTACTCCAGCCCTCCAGCTGGAGCCCTGCCACCACTAATCCTGCGGGACGAGGTTTCTACGTTGAAATCCTGGGCCAACACCCATTCAAACTGCCGCCCCTTGAACTTCGACTGCACCATATAGAGGATGTGCGCTTACAGAGGACCCCTGACCCTCCAGTCTAGCCCAGTTAATGTTGGTGGTGATGGTATTTTAAGGTTGCGATCAGAGATATCTCCTCCCAAATCTAACACGAGTTAAGTTACGATAAAAAAAATTCCCTTTCAGATCTCCCAAATAATCGGATACCCCCTCTTAATAGATTTAGGATTAGTTTTACTCAAAAGATTAGTTT
>JAUNXM010000050.1:0-7658 GCA_030539815.1 Methanobacterium sp. | reverse complement strand
CTTGTTCCTCTTGTTTTAAATAATTTTAATAATGGGAAGAATTCATAGTCAAAATTATTTCAACCATCTTCTTCATATTATACTCATGGAATGGCTCCTAATAATTGGTGTGGTTATCAGTGTCTACATGGCCTTCAACATCGCTGCCAATGATATTGGAAACTCTGTAGGGACCGCAGTGGGTAGTGGTTCCATTACCATGCGAAAAGCCCTGATACTGGGTGCAGTGTTTGAATTTATCGGGGCGATGTATCTGGGAAATAATGTAATAAAAACTGTAGGCAGTGGGATAATCAGTGTCAACCTGCTACCAACCACCGGGGCGTTTATAATCACCCTGGCCGCGGCACTGTGGATTACCATAACTCTCATTAAAAAAATACCCATATCTGGTTCAGATGCCATTATCAGTGCTGTTTTTGGCTACGGCCTGGTTACCGTGGGTATTGGTAGCATGAACCTTAATGTTCTAGGCCTTATACTAGCTAGCTGGATTTTATCCCCCCTGATAGGGCTGGCTATAGGATTTTTACTTTATCATATTCTTAAAAATGCTTTTTTAGCCAAAGTTAAGGATATGAGAATTAAAGGCCGTTTGGAGAAGGTTTTCTCCTACCTTCAGATTGGTAGTTCTGCTTTTGCAGCAGTGAATGTAGGGGCTATTGACATTGCAGTGGCTACTGGTGTGCTTTATTATGCCTTCGGAGCCAGTTCAGGGTTTGATATTAAATTAATCGGAGCCATGGGGATAGTTATGGGTATTCTGGTGGCCGGAGGTAGAATCACCGATACTGTAGGTCGCAGAATAACGGATCTCATCCCATCAAGGGGTTTTGCTGCCCAGATATCCGCAGCATCTGTAGTTTTCCTCTTCGCCACTCTGGGAATGCCAGTTTCACCCACTCAAACCCTGGTGGGAACCGTTATTGGGGTTGGGTTAGCCAGAGGTACCAAAACCATTAAACTGGATGTGATTAAGAACATTGCCACCACCTGGATTGTGACCATTCCCGCCTGCATAGCTATTTCTGCAAGTTTAGCCATTTTATTGAACTTTTCAATGAATTAATAAACCCATGATGCATTAAAATCAATCCCATAATTCTTTAGAATGTGTAATTACAATTATTTCTAATTGAACCATGTAATATTTTGTAGTTAGGCAGTTTACGGTTCATTGCCAAAAATAGTCTAGAATTTTAGAACTGTTCGTGATAAAAAATATATGCAGTAGATTATAGATAATTATTAAGTTAAAGCTTAGATCTTTTGATTTTATGGAGGTAAATTATGAAAGCAGATGCGGTTAAGATTGCGGATGGTGTGTACTGGATTGGAGTTCTGGATTGGGATATTAGAGATTACCATGGTTACACCCTGAATGGGACTACCTATAATGCCTTTCTGGTTTTTGGAGATGATGAGGTCGCAGTGGTAGACAACACTTATCCTGGATCTTCAGCACAGTTTTGGGGTCGGATAGAAGATGCTTTTGCCAGGGAAAACCGGGAAATGAAGATCGACTTGATTATCCAGAACCACGTGGAAAAGGATCACAGTGGGGCATTAACAGAGATTCACAAGCGTTTCCCTGAAGCTCCTATTTACTGCAGCCAAGTGGCAATAAATGGTTTGAAACAGCACTATCCGGGGTTGGCTGATGCTGAATTTCATCCGGTGAAAACCGGGGATACCCTGGAAGTAGGGGGCCGTACTCTGGCTTTCCTGGATGCTAAAATGCTTCACTGGCCAGACAGTATGTTCACCCTACTACTAGATGAGGGTATACTGTTTTCCAATGACGCTTTTGGCCAGCACCTCTGTTTCCGGGAGCGGTACGATCATGAAATACCAGAATACGTGTTGATGAATGCTTCCCAAAAATTCTACGCCAACCTGGTGACCCCTGCCTCAATGCTAGTGGTTCGCAAGCTGGAGGAGGTTAAGGAACTGGGATTACTGGAGAAGATCAAAGTCATCGCCCCATCCCATGGTCAGATCTGGACTGATCCCCTTAAAATCATCACTGCCTACACTAACTGGGCCACAGGTCAGTGTAAAGATAAAGCCACCATTATTTACGATACCATGCACTACTCCACCCGTATGATGGCCCATGCCCTGGCTGAGGGTCTCATGAGTGAAGGAGTGGATGTGGCCATGTACTTCATGCATACTGATGAACGCAGCGAAATGGTTAATGATATACTGGATAGTAAAGCCCTGTTTCTGGGAGTTCCAACTTTATTCAACGGACCATACCCCAGTGCCGGTGATTTACTCTACTACCTGGAGGGTTTGAGCTTCCAGCGCACTGGACTTAAAAGACTGGCAGTTACCTTTGGTTCCAAAGGTTGGAGTGGTAAAGCTGTGGACAAGGTAGCAGAAACCCTCACTAAATGCGGATTCGAAGTTATGGATAAATATGAGGTAAACTATGTACCCACCGGTGACCAGCTTGATAAGTGTTACCAGATAGGTCAGGAAATGGCTGGGAAGATTAAGGAAATGTGAGAATAACAGTATAGCCCAGTAGATTAATGGGCGTTGGTATAGTGAAATTTATTTGAAAAAATAAATATTGGGTATTGGAGGGTGAATCATGCAGGAACTAAATTTTAAAAGTGGATTGGATAACCAGAAAAAGGTGATGGTGACCCTTTTTTGGACTAACCGGAAGGCGGCCCGTACTGAAGGCTGTGCTCCTTTCCGTATAAAAAAAATAGAAACTGAAAATGAAACATATACTCCTCAGGGGACTAAACTTCTTAAGATTAGTGATGACATCATGGAGGATATGGTTCAAACACTGGATGCTGGAAAATCCATTCCCATGGAATTCAATATTGGGGAAGAGATTCTCAATGTTTCTTTAAGTGAAGATTCATTCTCTGTCACTGCCCAAAAGAGTCCAGAAATAGAAGAAGAGATAATTGAAAAACTGGAAATGGAATTAACCAAGAAGTTCCCTAACTTATGTGATTCCTTCACTCCCAGAGTGAGACCTAAATAGTTAATAATAAACTATCCTTTTCTTTTATTTTCTAAAAAATTCTTTTTTGACCAGTGTAGTGTTTAGTATACAGAATAAAATAAAATTAATGGGGTAATGAATAGGTTTAAACCTTGATAGATCGTATAATATCCCCATCAGACAAAATACCCACCATTTCATGATTATCCAGTACTACTAGCTGGTTGATTATACCCTCATTCGAACCGTATTCATGCATTTTCCTAACTGCATTGGCCAGGTTCTCTTCAGGAGATACATAGAATACCTTATCAACCATCACTTCTCCCACAGTGGTTCCCAGTTCATATTTATCCAGTATCAGGTTGTGGCCCAGATCTGTGGCGGTTACAATCCCCACCAGTTTCTCATTATCATCCACAACTGGTAGTGAGCTTATTTTGTGCTTCATCAGTTTTTCAAAGGCAAATACAACATCTTCAGTGGGAGGGACAGTTATAACCGTCTGGCTCATTACATCCTTAACCTTTAGTTCCTGTAACATGGTCTTCACTTCCATAGGTTTTAGTAATATCTTCAATAATCGATTCAATGGTAGTAGTGATGTCAATGTTTTCGATGACTGGCACGTGGTACTTGTTGGCCTGACTCTCGAAATATTTGTGAGTTCTTCGTATGGCTCCAAAGTAATTCATGTACCTTTCAAGGGGCCTTCTTGCCCATTGTTGCCTGCACCTCGAGTAAAATCTGCCTTTATGAACTTCTTCATCTTCCAGAGTTAAAATGAACATGTGCACATTATCTCTTGAAACCAGGTCTTCCCTGATGAATCCCGGCACTATGTGGACACCTTCAATAACTATGCTGATACCTTCGGTTATGGATCGTTCTATAACTGCTTCCACACCCACACTAACCGTGTCCACATGATCTCTGAACCCTATTAATACTTCATCCAATTCTGGTGGAGGCGGTATGCGCAGGGAGCGGTAGGCCGTGTAGCTGGATTCGTAGATGGTGGGGAGTAGTTCTTTGGATGCGATTTTACGCATTACCTCCCGTATCATATCGGTACTGATCATGTTACGGATTCCCAACCTGTTGGCCACCTCGAATGCTATGGAACTAGTTCCCACTCCTGATGAACCCCCTATGAGAATAACTAAAGGGTCCTGGCACTTTCTTATCCGTTTCCAAAGCCCATATTGAACTGCTATCTCACTATCTTCTTCTTTAAGCCTTTCACGGACGATATTAACCAGGTCATCCAGTTTAATTAATTTAACGCCTTCTTTCTTGAGTTGAGCTTCGATTTGAGAGGAGAAAGTGTAGGCCTTGTTGGGATCCATTTCTGCACGGGTTAAAGACCTGGCTAAAACTCCCTTTGAAAAGGGTTCCCGATATTTTTTCCCGCTTACTTCTCCTTCAACCATAATCATTCATCTCACCTCAATATGGGGGCAACGTAAAGATTTAAAAAAATCAAGATATTATTTGTCAACATCATTTAAATCATTTTCTCTTAGGATTTTTTTATCCAGGAAATATAAAAAAGCGATTATTGACTTTAAAGTTTTATTATTTCAGTTTCAATTTTTTCCTCTTTAAAATCGTCTGAAATTTCGATTAAACATGCTTGACCCTGGGATAGTTCGCCAGGGTTTACAATGGTGGTTTTACCAATCTTGTCCGTGCCACTGGCTTCGTGTATGTGTCCGCAGATGTTTACCGTTGGCTGCACATCTTCAATAATTTTTCGCAGGCTCTTACTACCCACATGCACTCCCGAAGGTAAGAGGTCAGTTTTAGTATTATAGGGTGGGGCGTGGGTAACGAAGAGAGTTATCTTTTCATTTTTAATCCCTTCAATAGCTCTTTTAGCTTCATCATAGATTTGAACCTCCTCAAATTCAAGGGGAGTGTCGAAGGGTGTGGGGTTTGATCCTCCAAAGCCACATATCCCTATATTTTTGATCATAACGTTACGTGCGTGGATATTTATGGCCTGGGAGTTATCTATATTACTATGAATTGATCCAGGATCACAGTTTCCAGGAATTGCCATTACCGGTATTTCGAATGAACTGATTTCATTTAATATATCCTCCCCCAATTCAGGAGGGCCAAAATGGGTTATATCTCCGGCTACAATTATCAAATCCACTTTGTTATCCTTTAGATAGGTTATGATGGGTTTTATTTCCCCATGGAGATCGCTTACCGCAAGTATTTTCATGATTTTTCCCCTTGACTTAAAAAATTGATTGAAACTTTAATTAAGTATTTAACACTTGAAATTAACTTTAAAGACCCAAATTAAGTTTAAACACTTAAATTAATTTAGATACATCATGGAAATGGAACTTAAATGAATGCTCATCCACCCAAAAAAATTGCAATGGGATTTCTCCAATTAAAAGCCCCAATGAGATTTTTTTATATTCCAGGTCATTTAAGTTGTTCCTTGAAGAATGATGAAAGCTCCTGTAAACTTTTTTTAATATTTTCCTTATCACCGTATACCACCAGCAGGGTATCTTCCTCAAATTCAATGATGACATTTTCGTATTCTGCAATTTCTTGAACTCGGTCTTCGGATAAGGGAGCTTTGAAGTTCATCCGGACCATGGAAAATCCAGAAGGAGCACCAATTACGAATTTGGACTTGGTTTTCTTGGGAGGGTAAACTATTTCTCCCCTGGAAGCCCTTAAAAGTTTATCAGTCCACGTGGCAGTGTATTCGGAACCTATCTGTTCAGCCATACTCATTAAAGCTTCCTGTATTGAAGTTAAAAACTCATTGATTCGTTTGACCTCAACCTGTCTTTGAGGATCAGTGGGATCTACCTTGTAGAAGTTAATGGTGGTTTTGGCTAACTTGATGTTATTGGGGATTTCTTTGGGTATCTCGAATTCCTTCTTTCTAAGATCAGTGAGAAGATCCACCAGCACCAGCCAGGTTTGTTCTGCTGGTAATTCACTCATAGGTAACCTTCCAGAACCTGTTTTGAGCGGTGGTTGAGTTTTGCATCGGCGGCTTTAAGCTCCTCATCGATCTCTTTCATGTTTTTGTACAAGTCTAAAAACAGTACATGAACACTTTCTGTGCCGGTAATATCAAGGATAGCAATATCATCATTTTCGTTTATGGTCTTATCATCTATTGATGCTTTGTACTGTACAAAAGGACCGTATTTTTCCGGTAAATCCGCATATTTGAAAACTCCGGCTAGAGTAGCTACAAACAAAAAAACACCTCTTTATAAGTTGGGTTAATTTTTAGTAAAATTAGTATCTAATTAGTATTTTGAAAAATAAAAAACTTACGGGTAAAAAAAAATAGATGGGAGAGAATTGATTTATTCTCCACCGGTAATTTCATCCAGTTTTGCAAGAGCAGGGTCAGCACTAATCTGGTGAGCATCAACGGTTAGGTCGTCTTTGCTAACTCCCATTGCCAGCCCGTAGAGTTGTGCCAGGTGGAAAACAGGTATGTCCCAGTTTTCGCCGTAGGCTTTGTTCACTTCGGTCTGTCCTACATCGAACTGTAAGTGGCAGAATGGGCAGACATTTACTATGGCATCTACTCCTGCTTCTTTCATGTTCTGAAGTTTTTCACGGGTGAATGATAGAGTTACATCGATGTCTCGGGATCTTACTCCACCACCAGCTCCGCAGCACATCATTTTGTCCCGGTAAGGTACTGATTTTGCTCCGGTTACTTCCACCAGCTCGTCCAGAATAGTTGGCTGGATTGGGTCGTCGATATCGATTTCAGCACTTGGTTTGAGGAAGTGGCAGCCGTAGTGTACTGCAACGTTGAGGTTTAGTGGGTTGGTGACAGTATCTGCTAGTTTGTCCAGTCCCACATCATTGTAGAGAATTTCAGCGAAGTGTCTTACGTTGATTTCGCCTTTGTATTCTCGGCCAGCTTCAGCCAGAACAGCGTTGATTTTTTCTTTCATCTTGTCATCTTCATGGAGCATGTGGTTGGTTTCAAATAGTGATCCGAAACACCCGTTACACTCGGTTAAGATGTCATTACCCTGTTCTTCAGCTATAGTTATGTTCCTGGCAGCGATGGCAGCCCATGTAGTTCGGTCGAATGAACCGAATACTCCAGGTGCTGGGCAGCATGATGCTCCTTCCATATCCTGTAGTTCGATGTCCAGTTTGTCAAACATGATCCGGGTTGCCTTTTCAATTCCAGGGTACCGGTTGTTCATTATACATCCTAAGAAATATGCGAATGCCATTTTTATCACCTTATTCTAGTTCTCCTGTTTCCCAGTTGTAGCCAATGAGTTTGTCGAAACCTGTGGCTTTAACTATGGTTTGTACTTCTTCCAGTGCTTCTGGGAACTGGTGAGTGGTTGGTGGTAATTCATCCAGACCAACACTTTTTCGTAGTGCCATGGTGGCGTCGTTGATTGGTACACCGTGACCGGTTTTTGTTACAAATAATCCGGTCATTTTGTGTGCAGGTGCCATGTAGCCAGCCTGAGCAGCTTCGTTTCGTATGATCTTAACAATGTCAACTATTTTAATTCCACGTGGGCATCTTTCCTGACATTCGTAACAGGTGGTACACATCCAGATGGAATCGTCAGATATGACATCCTCTTTGAGTCCCATTACAGCCCTTCTGACTACTCCCCTAATCCGGTATGGGGTTCTCCTTCCT
>JAUNXM010000228.1 GCA_030539815.1 Methanobacterium sp. | reverse complement strand
TCATTTTTCAAATAAATCCCCCAAATTAATATTAAACTTAGTTCTATATAGAACCTGGTTCTATATAAGTTTTTGTTCGATAGTTTTTTATTGGATTTCCACCAACATTATCCCATGGAAGAGAAATTGAAAAAAGAAAAGATCAAAATCACCCCACAAAGGAGGGAACTAATTCGGAAATTAAAAGAACTCGAAGAAACTCATCCCTCTTTCAACCAGATTTACCAGGCTGTTAAAGAAACCCAACCAAGTGTAAGTCGTTCTACAGTACATGATAATCTCAAACTGCTAGTTCAAAGGAGAATTATCCGAAGTTTTAATTACAAAGGTGAAACTCGCTATGAAATGAGTCAGAACCCCCATGTAAATCTAGCTGAGTTCAATAAAGACATTATAGATATAAAAAATGAGAAAGTCAACAGAATGTTAGATGAAATTGTTCATATACTAAATGAAGAGGAAGAAATTGAGATCAAATCATTATTAGTTCTGGTTGAGAAATAATATAACTTATTACTACATCAAAATAGGATTTAATAATCTATTATAGAATCATTAACCTTCATTACGTTTAATTAATTTAGATCATCTTTTTTAATCTATTTTTAGGCATATAAACAATTTTTTTTAAGTATACAGAAATTTTAAATGTTATTATCAACAGAAATAAAATTACATGTTAAAAATTCCAAACATGAATTCGGGATTAGTAGCATTTATCTTTGTTTTATTGGCTGTATCTATTTCCACGGCAAACGCCCATCAACCTCGCTTGGATATTGGAACATCAGCCCCTATTGAAAACCCGATAATGGTAGATGATCCTGAAATATCCCAGGCATTTTACGGGGAACTAGATGGTAAACCTGTTTATTATCAGATACAATCCCCACAACCATTTCAATTATATGTGAATCTACTGGTACCCACCAGTCCAGGCCAGGGTGGTGAACTTGTGTCTGCACAGGTCACTGATAGTTCAGGAACGGCGATTATGATCTTGAACGGCACAAATTCCACCTGGACACCTTATTTTGAGGAGTTTGGGGGCGATTATTACCTTAAAGGACCGGAATCAACCCTAAACGTTCCCGCTGGCACCTATAACATTCGGATCTTTAACTCCCAAAATCAGGGCAAGTACTCCATTGCCATTGGGAAAATCGAAGCATTCCCTCCCAATGAAGCCATCACTACCCTTTTCACATTACCTCTCTTAAAGGAGCAGTTTTTCAGTAAACCAATTTTTATATTATTTTTTCAGTTTATGGGGATCGTGCTGGCCCTGGGTAGCCTTATGACTCTTTTAACCCTCATGGTCAAATCCCGTAAATCTGATGAAATCACCAGCATCACCTTCCGAGTAGGAGGCATAATTACATCCTTACTGTGGATTGGAACCATAATAACCACTTTAGTATGGGCCGGAGTGATGTATCAAAACCCAAAAAATATTTTGGGACTGGTTAACAGCCTGATACTTATTATAATTCTGTTTTTAACTTGGAGAATTAATTCTAAAACTATGGGTACTGGTAAAGAAAAACTACCCTTTATATCCACTTTTATCCTGGTAATTTCTTGGTGGATTTTCTCACTTTTAGCCATAACTGTGATTTAGGAGTAAAAGCTGAAATTAGGAGTAGTTTAATGTTAACTGAATAATACATATGACTTTAGGGTGATCTCATGGATGAATTTGGAGAATTAATGGAAAAACTGGATCAATTGGATGAATAAGAACTCTTGAAGGCCCTTAAAGAATTGGAAATAGACTGTGTCTGCCCCATCTGCCCCAGTTATAATGAATGTGCTAAAGATAAAGATGAAAATGTTTTCTGCATCACCGGAAAAAGTAATGGTTGCATTAAACTTGAACTGGGTTGTATGTGCCCTACTTGCCCTTTAGCTCAAAAATACCAGATTGGAATGGTGTACAACTTCTATTGCCACCGTGGCTCAGAAAAAGAACAACGTTAATAAAACACTCCTAATAAATCCCAAAAAAATTTGAATGAAAATATTAAATTTTAAAAATAATATTTTTATTTAAAAAATGTGCGACTTTTTTAAAAGAACTTCCCCCTATTTGACACCATGAACCTAGAATCTATCATCATAATCTTCGCAGCCAGTGCAGTGGAACTATGGTTGGCCATTCCCCTTGGCCTGGTTATGGGAGTAAATCCCCTAATAATAACCATTATTTCTTCAGCAGGCGCGATAATGGCTGCAATTGTTGTTACAATCCTGGGAGAAAATTTAAGGACTCGTTTATTGAAATGGAAGTATGGT
>JAUNXM010000227.1:1510-2300 GCA_030539815.1 Methanobacterium sp. | reverse complement strand
GTCGCCTTAATGGGATAATTGTATCCAAACGACAGGGCTTACATACCCATAATTATCTTGCGACACTACCAGCGTGAGTGATGGTAATGTTTCTTATAAATAACAAATTTGAAAATAATAAAAATATTACACAAAATATTTTAAATTTGATATGGTTAATCTTTAATAATTTTTTGATTTCGATAAAATCACAACTTAGAAACCTAAAATTAATTCTTGAAGAGATGAAAAAAATAGGTTATCATTATAATAATAACAATAAAATAGTGTTTTTTATAAAAATGATTGTGCGTTCGTTGTTTAACCAAATAAATGAAACTTTATTTAAGGGGTATGTTGTTTTAATTTTTGGAACAAGGCGGGCTGGAAAAACCACGCTTCTTGAGGAACTTATAAGATATCACGAATCTATGGGAAGGAAAATTAGATACTTAAATTGTGATTTGATTTCTGCTAGACAAATGATAGATACAACTAATGACCAGGAGTTAAAAAGCCTAGTAGAAGGTGTAGATATCTTAGCGATAGATGAAGCACAAAATATTGAAACTATAGGAAAAACATTAAAAATAATACATGATGTTTTTCCAAAAGTGCAAGTTATAGCTACAGGATCATCAAGTTTTGATTTAGCTAACAAAACCGGAGAACCTCTGGTTGGGAGGATGAGGCAATTTTTACTTTATCCATTTTCTGTGAAAGAAATATGGAAAGAAATAGGTCCCGTTGAAGCGAGAGGAGGTCTTGATAATTTTTTAAAGTATGGGTTGTATCCGAAAATCTATGGGAT
>JAUNXM010000227.1:0-1448 GCA_030539815.1 Methanobacterium sp. | reverse complement strand
GAAAACATGGTAAGTGGGTACCTATATAAGGATCTCATTTCATTTGAAGGAATAAGGAACTCAGGACAAATTTTAACATTACTACAGTGTTTAGCTTTACAAGTAGGATCGGAAGTATCGTTTCATGAAGTAGCCGGAAAATTGAATTTATCAATGTTAACAGTAAAAAAATACATAGATCTTTTGGAAAAATGTTATGTGATATTTACGCTTCCAGCATTATCAAGGAATATGAGGAACGAAATAGCGGGAAATAGGACAAGGAAGGTGTATTTTTATGATGTTGGGGTGAGGAATGCTCTTTTGGGAGATTATAAAGATATAGAGTTAAAGGTAGAATCCGGAGGGATTTGGGAGAATTTTTGTATAGTTGAATTAAAGAAAAAAGCACAAAGAGAAAAGAGAACGCCAAGGTATTATTTTTGGAGAACAATATCAGGACGTGAGGTAGATTTGATAGAAGAAGAGAATGGAGAATTTAACCTTTATGAATTTAAACTAAGTGCGAATAAGAAAGTGAAAATACCGAAAGGATTTGCAGAGCACTATAACGTAAAGAGTTTTAATGTGATAAATAAAGAGAACTGGTATCAGTATTTTTAAATCTTGGATTTTTAAGGAAGGAAAGAAGAGATGGCAGATATATACGATAGGAGGAGGGGAGATAATATATGAAGTGTTAAATGCTGTAGCTTTACTCCTAAATGGCGGAAGCGGGACATTAAGAGCTCTTATCACTATAGGAACAGTTTCAGGATTGTTTCTTGTATATTATATGTTTGTCCTTGGAAATATTGAGTATATTGCGAAGAAATGGGCGATTCCGTTAACTCTGATGTTGAGTTTTTTCTTTGTTCCACAAACAACAGTATGGGTACATGATGAAGTGAGTCAGTTTCATAAAAAGTTAGATCATGTGCCATTGGGATTAGCGCAATTTGCAGGACAGATATCAAAAGTTTGTAAAGCGATAACAGCAGGAGTAGAACAAGCGTTTACTTTAGAGGATGATTTAAAGTATCACAAATCAGGAATAGTATTTGGTTCTGACATTATGGAAAGAGCGAATGAGTTTAAGATAGTAAATCAGAACTTTAGAGAGAATATGAAGAATTTCATAGGTCAATGTGTGAAGTATGACATAATGCTGAATAATAAATATACGTTTGATCAATTAAGGGATTCACCGAATTTATGGGAATTAGTAGAGAGCAGTCCATCGAAGATAAGAGGAATATATTGGATACCGATAAAAGGTGGAAAAGCAGAATATGTAACATGTGCAGGTGCTGTAGAGAAATTTAACCAAGAGTGGAATAATGAGCTAAATAGAGAAGCATTTTTAGTATGAGTAAGAAAACGTTTAGCGGAAGAGCAATCGGCCATTCAACATTACAAAGTAATAATAAAGAACGGGAGGATATTATCTTAAATCCATTGGATTCAAG